>NZ_JAYGJQ010000001.1:339883-679767 GCF_035013165.1 Bacteriovorax sp. PP10 | reverse complement strand
GTAACCAGCAACAACACAAACTTTACCAGCGATCATTACGTCAGTTGCTCTTTTTACAGAGTCAACTAGAGATTCGCGGCATCCGTATAGGTTGTCGAATTTTGATTTTGTTGTTGAATCGTTGATGTTGATAGCTGGAACTTTAAGTTGTCCCTTCTTCACCATATCGTAAAGTCTATGAACACCTGTAGTTGTTTCTTCTGAAAGACCTTTGATTTCTTTTAGTAGTTCAGGAAATCTATCGTGAACCATAACAGTTAAATCACCACCGTCATCAAGGATCATGTTAAGTGCTGAACCGTCTGCCCATTTAAGAGTTTGTTCAATACACCAGTCGAATTCTTTTTCTGTCATTCCTTTCCAAGCAAAAACCGGAATTCCTGCAGCAGCGATTGCAGCAGCAGCTTGGTCTTGAGTTGAAAAAATATTACATGATGACCAACGTACTTCCGCACCAAGTTCAACAAGTGTTTCGATAAGAACTGCAGTTTGGATTGTCATGTGTAGACATCCAGCAATTCTTGCTCCTTTAAGTGGTTTTTGTTTTCCGAATTCTGCACGAAGTGCCATTAGTCCCGGCATTTCTACTTCAGCGATTTCGATTTCTTTACGTCCCCATTCTGCCAGCGACATATCTTTTACTTTATAATCTGTAAAGGCCATAATTCCCCCTAGTGGTTTTTTGATTTTATAATAGAATTTACTGGGTCACTATAGCACTCAAGAACAAAGCTCACAAGGTAATTTAGGTATGGCAAGTTACACACAAATAACGCTGGAAGAAGCACAAGAAATATTGAAGCTCTACGGTCGGACTAATGTTGTCAAATGCACGCCGCTGTCTCTAGGAATATCTAATTCAAACTACCGCGTTGATTTGGAAGACGAAGTTGTTTTACTTAAAATCTCCAATGATAAAAACCAGGCGCAGCTCGCTGATGAGCAAGCGATTCTGGTGTATTTAAAAGAAAAAAATTATCCGTATTCACTAAAACCATTTCCACTTTCATCGGGTGGTTTCATTTATAATTACGCTCAATATTTTGGCGTGTTGTATCCATTCGTTGAAGGAATTCCACCAGGACCTTCTGACTACACTTGCCAAGAAGTTGGTAGAGCAATGGCCGAACTGCACAACATTAAACACGACCCAAAATGCTTAGCGAAATTACGCCCTCATGAAGCAGTGGGTTTTGGCCCTAAAGAAATATTAGACTATATCCAAACACCGGGCTGTCCTCCTGACTTTAAGGCCTCTTTTGAGACCCTTTACCCGGATAGCCTTTCAGGCTTCATGAACGCTAACTTTGAAACAGGCATCATCCACGGGGACCTTTATTACGACAATACCCTCTTCGATCATAACAAAATCAGCACTGTGCTGGACTTTGAGCAGGCCGGAATCGGCGAATACATCCTCGATCTGGGGATCTCAATATCAGGGACTTGTTTAGAGAAGGGCCGAGTTATAACTCCGCTGGTCAACTCATATCTTGTAGGGTATGAATCAGTCAGAGCACTCACACCGAATGAAAAGAAATTCTTGGATCAAGCGATTACCCTAGGCCTCCTTTCAATTTCACTATGGCGAATCAAAAGATTCTACGAGAGAGATCTCAACCCACTGATGAAAGACTCTTATCAGGATTTGTTGGTGCGTGCGCTTCACTATTTCGAGATGAGAAAAGAATTAAATTAAGGAAAGACCAAGATGAGTAAGTTCCCGCCAAAAAAAGATGGCTTCAAAAAAGACTACAGAAAAGAAAGATTAGACCGCGAAAAACGCGAACCTAAAAAACATAGTGACGTAAAAGACACTCCAAGACCGAAAGTTAATGCTGAAGGTGTTAAAGAGTTCGATCAAGCAACATTCTTTGCTTCATGCCCGCGTGAAGTTGAGCATCTTCTTGAAAAAGAAATCAGAGATCTTGGGATCACAAGAATTGAAGTTGAAAAAGGTGGAGTTGCTTTCAAAGCTGAAATTGAACAAGCACTAGATGTTTTATTACAATCTCGTGTCGCTTCAAGAGTTTTCAAAGAGCTTCAAGTTTATACAATCGCAAGTGAGAAAGATCTTTACGCTCGCGCGAAAGAAAAATGGTGGGATAAAGTTTTCACTGTTAACCAAACTTTCAAAATCAACACACTATTTGACCGCGAAACAAAAGAGAACTTCTCTAACTCAATTATCTTCTCGCAACTTTTAAAAGATGCGATCGCTGATAACTTCAGAGAGAAATTCGGAGAAAGACCAAGTGTTGACACTGGAAGACCAGACATCACTTTCCTTCTTCGCGTAGAAAGAAAACAAGGAACAGATTTATACAACGCTCGTATCTTAGTTGATATGTGTGGAGAGCCTATTTCTAATCGTGGTTACAGAGAAGAGTCTCTTAAAGCTCCGCTTAGAGAGAACCTTGCTGCTGCCATTATTTTAACAACTGACTTTGATCCAGAAAAAGATATTTTTACTGATTCAATGTGTGGAACAGGAACGCTTTTAATTGAAGCGATTCTTATGAAAGCAAAAGTGGCCCCTACATACTTAAAGATCAGACAGTTTATTGAAAAGAAAGTTCCGGTTTTCGATTTCATTAAACACCCATGGTTCACAGTAGATAGAAAAGCTGTGAGAATATTCGAAGAAAAAGCGATGGCGATTTATAACCATTCACTTGCTGCTCTTAACGAACTTCAATCAAGACAATTTTTTGGATTTGATATTACAGAACGTGCGATGGAAACTACTCGTATCCATTTACACAATGCTATGATCGATCAACAAATTGTTACGTTAAATAAGCGTGATGCTACCAAAATCACACCGATGGATGATCCTCCGGGAATCGTTATCTGTAACCCTCCTTATGGAGAGCGTATGGGTGAAGAAGAAGAGTTGAAGCAACTTTATAAAGATTATGGTGAGAACTTAAAACATAACTTTAAAGGATTCAGAGCTTACGTTTTCACATCGAACCCAATGCTGAGAAAATGTATTTCTCTTGGGACTGCTTCAAGACATACGTTTTATAACGGAAGTTTAGAATGTCGCTTACTGAAATATGAACTTTATTAGATAAAAAATAAAAGGCCCCAATAGGGGCCTTTTTTATTTTGGGATTTTTATGAACTTATTAGAAGATAAAATTGATACAGGCCTGATGCTTTGCTCTTTCGTATTCTTTTGTCTTTCGTACTTTTTTCCAGGGCACGAGTTTCATCTTTTAATCGTGAGCTTTTTCTTTGCTGCTCTCAAACTCTACAGAGACTACAAACTTAAATAATCAGTAGCGGGCAAAACTCTTAAAAATTAAATAGTAAAAATGCAGCTGCGGCTGCATTTTTTTTGCCCGCTATTGCGAGCTTAACTTTTCAGACAACTTCATCGCCAAATTCGGCGAAGCATACTTCAAAAATGTAATCGGGTTAATGATCTTATCAAAGTGCTTTGAAGACTTTGAAAAGAAGTACGACGATACATCAGAGTCTTTTAAGAAAATCGTGTGACCTTTATTCGAGAATTTTCTCGAGATGTATTCTGAATCAAGAAAACAAACTTCTCTGATCATGAAATTCTTTGCCACGTAGATGATGATGCAATAGTCAGAAAGATCGACAAGCGTCTTCTTAATCTTTACACCTTTAGGAGATGAAGCATCACTCCACTCAACTTGAATCTCAACTCTCTTACCTTCACCCATGACGAAATCGAAACCACGTTGTGATGTCGACTTCACTTGTTTCAGACCGAAGATACATTTTGCGTACCATTCACCTAATTGAGTTGGAAGATTTTTTCCGTTAAGAAGAATCTGTTCAAAGGCCAGGATTTCATATGACTTATTGATAAGCCCGATTTGATCCAGGATAGATTTATTGTTTGGAACATAAACGATAGAAATTTTCTTAGCGTCTTTTTTAAGAAGCTTTCTTGAGAATTGCTTCTCATACCAAATTTGAAAATTTTCATTATTTGAAAGTTCAAATGAATCATAGACAAAACCTACTCGCAGAAGCGAGTAGATGTCTTTTGTCTCTGGTAATCTTTTTTGTAAGTATTTAAAGGGCGCGAAGTCTTTACGGTCTTCGCTCATGATAAAGTATTCATCTTTATCATAGTCACTACTGCCATGAGTAGATGACGAGAAGAGTTTGATCTCTTCGCTTATTTTCTGAATGTCCATTTTTAGCTCAATTTTAAAAGTATAATCAAGCCTAGTGTAACACTAAAGGGATCAAACATTCAATTGCGATAAGTCTTCTTTGAAATTCAATATCGTTTGAGCGATACCTGCATTTCTAACAAGTTGCTGCTGAACGAAGAATCTAAAGTCGACTTTTTTGCTCTGGTAATAGTCTTTATCTTCTTGTCCTTGAGCTGATGGAGTTGCTGCAACTGCTTCACACGCACCTTCAAGTAATAACCAAGACACAACTAAGTTCGCAGAGAAATTTAAAAATGCTTGCGAGTTAAAAAGGATCGCATCAAAGTTATTAGCTTTTGCTAACGCTCCGAAGTTCGCAAGAATCTCTTGTGCCTTCTGAAGATTTTTTCCAAGCACTGCTACTTCTTCCGGGAACTCGGCCGCTTCTTTACGGGCCATAGTTTTTTGGATCTTCGCTCCAATTCCCATGAATGTTTTCGCGTTATCTTTTAAAACTTTTCTCATCGTGAAGTCCATCGCCTGAATAGCGTTAGTCCCTTCATAGATTGAAGCAATTTTTAGGTCGCGGGCAAATTGCTCAATTCCGTATTCAGAACAAAATCCGTATCCACCGTGAGTCTGGATTGCATCAACAGCAACGTTGAAGCCTTCATCAGAGCAGTATGATTTACAGATTGGAGTAAGGAATGCGATTTCAGCTTCTGCTTGAGCGTCACCTGCGTGAGCTTTATCGAACTGGTCACCAGTGTAAAGAATTAAACTTCTCATCGCACGAGACATTGATCTCATCTTTAAAAGAGTTCTCTTAACATCTGGAAGAGTGATGATTTCTTTTCCGAACTGTGATCTCTCTCTCGCGTATTGCTCAGTTAGCATATAAACCATATTGGCCTGTGCTTCACCTTGAACACCACAAAGAAGGCGAGCTTCGTTCATAAGGATGAACATATTCGTCATACCTTCGAATTCTTTTCCAATAAGAACACCTTCGCATTCTCCTTTAGATCCAAAAGTCATTTCACAAGTCGCTTGACCGTGGATCCCCATTTTCTCTTCGATTTTTGTACAAACAACATCGTTTGTTTTTCCATCAAGACGAATCTTTGGAACGATGAAAAGAGAAAGACCTTTTGTTCCAGCTGGAGCTCCAGGAGTTTTAGCTAAAACTAAGTGAACAACGTTTTCATATAAGTCGTTATCTCCAGAAGAGATAAAAATCTTGATACCTTTAATTTTATAAACATTAGATCCTGCTGGAGTTGCTGTTGAGATAACTGCACCAACATCACTTCCCGCTCCCGGTTCAGTTAAACACATTGTCCCACCCCATAATCCACTGATCATGTTTGGCACGTATGTATCTTTTTGTTCCTGAGTCCCTACTTTTAAAATTACATCCATTGCTCCACGAGAAAGTCCCGGGTACATAGAAAAAGCAACGTTTGCTCCGTTCATGATTGACTGACAAGCAAGTGACACTGGATGTGGAACTGGCATACCACCAATATCTTCCGGGTACCCAATTGCGTGCCATCCGTTTTCATAATATTTTTTCATCGGTGCTTGGAATGATTTTGGAGCAGTTACTTTTCCGTTAGCTAGTGACACACCTTCGTGATCGCCTAGAGTTCTTGTCGGGTAAACTTCTTTTTCGATGAACTTATTGCACTCGTTGATGATGTCTTTCATATCATTTTCAACGATGCCTGGAGTTTGTTGAATCTTAAGAACGTTAAAAAGGTTGAAATAGATATCTTTTAGGTCTGTTTTGAACTGAGCCACGCTAAACCATCCTTGATTTATGAATTTGAATTACAATCATTATAATCCAAAGTTGACAAAAAAAAAGAGGACCAGATGGTCCTCTTCATTTTATTTTTAATAAATCTTGATCTAAAAAGTTTTTTAGGACTAGTAAGCTACGTTGTACAAATAAGTAACCTGTCCATTAACCTGTTGAACAGAAACTGGGTTAACTTGGATTGGGTATCTAGTGTCAATTGTGTAAATCACACCAGAAGTTGTTCTAATGTAATAAGTAGCACCAGTGTTATAAATTGCTCCAGCATATGAGCTATTAATGTAAGCTTTCAGTTCATTTCTTTTTGCGGCCAAATCAACTCCACTTGCTAAAATAGGAGTTCCATAGCTTGAGTTATTATTCGAGCTATTGTTAGAAGATGAACAATAGTAGTATTTAATTCCAAGCCAACCAGTCTTCAATTCACAGTTATTTGATGCTGTTGTTGGTGATGTTGTTGCAAATGTATATCTTGCAGTTGGAGATGGTGTTGGAAAATAATTTGTGCTGTTATCAATAATAGTTCCTAACTGAACTGCAACTTGGTCGTTAAGTGTGATGGCACTGCTTGAAGAACCAACTGCTCCTGACGACTTATCTTTTCCACATGAAACTAATGAAGCTAAAACCATAAGTGATAATAATAAATTTCTCATAACGTCCTCCCTAAAGGCGTAATCGATTTTCAATTCGTATGTATTAGTAAGAGCAACAGTCGTGCCAATAAGGCATTCAAGCATTCAGCAGAGTTAGAGGTTTTCCCAATGAAGTGTGTGAACATTTTACAAACAGGTGTCTAAACTTTAGACGATTTTAGACAAAAAAAGAGGGCCATCAATGGCCCTCGAATATTTTCTGTGAATGTTTTTATTAACTAGATAGCTTGGTAGAAATACTCAGTCTGGTAACCATTGCTTACTGCAGATGGGTTAGCCTGGATTGGGTATCTTGTATCGATTACGTAGTAAGCACCAGATACTTGGATGTAGTATAAAGTACCAGCGACCTGAATGTTAGATGCACTGTTTAGCAGCGCAATTAACTCAGCTTGCTTAGTTGCAATGCTTACATCAGAGTGTCTTACTGTTCTACCTGTGCTGTATTGGTAAACAACAGTTGGTCTTTGAGCTGCTAGTGCATTCCAAGTTAAACCAGTAGTAGTCGATGTAGATCCTGAAGATCCATAACAGTAGTTAATGAATCCCCATTTCGTTCCACAAGTTTGGTTAGATGATGCTGAAGAGTAAATCAGACCTTCACCGAAACCAGCTGCCGGGTTATTGATTCTCGTTACAAGTTCTTGTGCATAAGGATTGCTTGTTACAAGTGGGTTCGAAACGTTTACAAGGCTTGTTGAGCCAGATGAAACTTTGTTGTCTTTTCCACAAGAAGCAAGAGTAGCTAATACCATAAGTGATAATAATAATTTCTTCATAACGTCCTCCCTAAAGGCGTGTGTGATTAAATCGTTTGGTAGTATAAAAGCAACAGTCGTGCCAAAGATGTGAGTAATGTTTTTTAGGGGTTAGGAAGAAGATCCTGAAAGTGTGTGAACATTCTACAAACACCTGCCTAAACTTTAGACGATTTAAGCAAGTGTGAAAGATTAGCTAGATCGCTTGATATAAATATTCTGTGTATGACGTTGATTGGATTGCTGATGGGTTGGCCTGTATTGGGTATCTAAAGGCACCCGACACTTGTATATAGTAGAGAGTACCTGAAATCTGAATGCTGGTAACACTATTAAGGAGCGAGGTCAGCTCACTTTGTTTAGTGGGGATCACAACATCAGTGCGTGTTGTGTTTTTTCTTAAGTTTCTCGAAAACTAATTTTCCGTCAATAAACTTCTCCCAACCATTTGCTTGAGTAATTTCGAAAAGCTTCCATTCTCCGGCCTGTTTTCTAAAAGTCCAGAATTCTCTAAAATCAGAATAATTCTCTAGAACAACCTTCCCTTTGCGAAGTGTTTGATCATTTGCAACAGCATCAAAACAAACTGTGAAGATATCATTGTTATCATTTAAATAGTTTTTGAAATCTACAATGAAAGCATCCAGGATTTCCAGCTCCGAAAATGAATATCTTTCGCTTTTTTTTATTTGTTTTTCAATTTCCTTTTCCCAACCTAGATAGAATTTGTAAGCTAGAACTTCTCTCAAACCTTCCAGTTTATGCATTCCTTTTAAATTCTGAATATACATAAACCGATCCTTAGAAAACTTAATGAGTTTTTCCTCATCCCATTCTGGTTCATGCTCTTTCATTCTTTGAAGTGCTTTTTGAACTTTTTTTGTTCTTTTCGCAATTCTGTAATTCATGTATGCATTCAAAACCATACATACCACCAAAGCACATATAGAGATTAAAAGCTTGGATGGCCCAACTTCACCTCTCCCACTACCTCCAGTTTTGGCATAAAGCTCAAAACTTACAAGGGTTAAAAATAGAGTATAGAGAGAGGGTTTAAGAAGAAATTTCATTCAAACGGATTCCTAAATAAATGAATGTGCTTCACATTAGTATAAATTAGGTTTAACTGAAATCAAGGTGGTAGATTTTTTTCTTAAAAAATTTTGAGAATTAGATTTTACTTTTCTTAAGCTTTCGAAATCGAGTCTTTCTTGAATCAATAGCTTATCCGACGATAACTGTGTCGAGACATGAATACTGATTTTATGTTAAACTTAACCAATGAGCGCACGCATGTTTGAAAATCAATTATTCGATCACTGGCTACAGCAAAAAAGTCAGGAAATCTTATCTAAGATGGATAAGGAAAAAGTCACGACTGAAGACATGCTGATCTTAACTCTTAAAGCTCAGACAAATCATTTTCATCATATGGATGTTGAATTTAGAGAAGAGTTCAAAAAAATTGATACTCGTTTTGATAAACTTGAAAAGAAGTTTGATCAAAGACTAGACCGTATGAATACCTTGCTAATGTGGGGCTTTGGTCTAATCTTCACTTCAATGCTTGGCCTTTTTATCAAAACCTTCTTGGGCTAGTTCTTCTTAAATATAAGAATCTTCAACCCTTTCTCCTGATCATCTTCCATCTCACTAAAGCTCGAGTAGAACTTATCTTGAAAGGTAAACTGATTAGCATGCTCTTCAAACGCACTAATTAAAAACTGACTATCAAGATGAGGTGAATTCAAACACGCCATCACAATCCCGTCTTTAGCAGTCATCGTATGAAGTCTTCTGATAATTTTATGATAATCGCGCTCAGCTTTAAAGCTGTCGCCTTGATTAGTCGGAGGATCAATAATGATTAAGTCATATGGCCCTTTGCGAGCGATCGCTCCAAAAGATTTCATAATATCATGAGGAAGAAACTTAACAGCTCTCTTATCAATGCCATTTAATAGATGGTTTCTTTCACCAACATTTAGCGCCGGTTTACTCGTATCAACATTTACAACCTGAGTAGCTCCACCTTTAAGGGCAGCGACTGAAAGTGAGCATGTATATGAGAAAAGATTTAGTACGCTTTTTCCTTGTGAGTTGTTGCGTACGTATTCTCGTCCGATGGCCATATCTAAAAAGAAGCCAATGTTCTTAGCGTTTTTTAAATTCACCAGGTATTTTTCGGACTTTTCCACAGCGTGAGTTTCACCGACTGCAGTTCCTGAAAGGACTTCAACGTCCTCGCCTTTGCCGTATCTTTTTTGCAGTAGAATAGATTCAAACTGCAGACCTGGTACTGACTTTAATGTTTCCACTAGCGAAGCTTTCTCAGCTTCATCAATTTCTTTATAAGTCGTAATTAAAACAGCGGGTGGATAAAGGTCAATTGAAAGGTGCTCGAACTCGGGCCACTTCTTTCCTCTTCCATGAAATAAACGTACACACTCGCCAGAAACTTTTGGGATATTTGATGAAATAGTCTTAAGCATTTGTTTGCGCCGGTGGTTGAGTTTTACCACCAAAGATTTTATATCTTAAATAGAAAGTAATGATGATTCCTAAAACTAATCCAATAATCTGACAAAGAACTAGCTTTTGCATTGAGTACATAACATCTGGCTCGCAGTTAACTCCAAAATTTACTGGTGCTGTGACAAGTTGTTTAACAATCCATGGACCTACAAAAGTCATAAGCGCAACGCCAATGATCCCACCGATAAAAGCGATGTTCAGGTTCTTGTGGAAATTCTTCATTTTGATTCCTTTGTATTAATCCAAGTCACTTCGTGTTTATTACATGAAAGATGCACAACTCTCGATCCAGGAATCGCTTTAAATTTAAAAAGCGTTTCAAAGTCAGTCGGCTTTTGAAATTTAATTGTGCAGGCGAAATTATCAACCAGACCAGACTCTCTCCAGCGGTTCACAAGTTCTAAAAGTTTATCCGGGTAACAGATAATATCTGAGAAAAACCAATCAAGGTGTCCCACGTGCTGAGGTCTTAAACCAAAAGCACTTTCTTGTTTAAATTCGATATTAGGAAGGGCCGCAATTTTTGGATCAAGTGGTGCTTTATCAACACTCACAACATTTGTTCCAACAGTCTGAAGAACCCACGTCCATCCACCAGGGCAACTTCCAACATCGATCGTCTTCATTCCTGCTTCTGGCTTGTAACCGTAAAGTGTGAAGAGTTCCCAAAGTTTTAAGTAAGCGCGTGAAGGAGGATTGATTTTATCTTCGTTGAATTCGATTTCACCAAAAGGCAGCGGACAAGTCGTCTCAGGAGTCAGGATCATTTCTGCTTCAGACAAAAGAGCGAAACAGCCAATCGTTGTTTTTGGAATTTCTTCCAGAAAGTCGTATCTTTTTATTTTGGCAGAAGGCACCTTATCTAAAATGAGTTCGGCCCTTCTATGGTTATTTATTGAGTAATGTGACCAGCGACGGGCCTTCGATTTCAAGAGCTCCGCAGCATGATTGATTGAAGTGTATGGGAGTATTTCTACTCGAAGCCATGTATCTTGAGCAAAGACGACATCTTGCGCCTCTCCTGCACAGATAAACAGTCTTCCGTGTTGAGAAAGTATCTCAATTCCCATCAAACCAAGCTCGATTTTGAGATCGGCCTCGAAGTCTTTTGGTGCAAGGTATCCTGTTAATGTCTTTTCTAAATTGATTTGGCCCATATGTACGAAAATTGATACCATAGGCGGGATTATGAGTAAAAAAATTAATGGGTCTCAGACCGTCGAAATTAGAATTTATGGTGAAAATGCATGCCTGGCCGTTTTTAAAAACCGCCCGGAGGACATCATCCAGCTCTTTTTAACCAAAGAGATGATGAAGAGGTTCCCACACGTCACCAAATACTGTGCTCAAAACAAAAAAGCATATCACATTGTCGAGCGCTCTGAGCTTGAGAAGATGACGAAGGCCACTCACCACGAAGACATTTGCATGCTGATTAAAAAAGCTGCGAGCCGTCCGCTTGAAACTTACCTTTCAATGAAAAACGAGAAGTCCTTAATCATCGCTCTTGAGAATGTAGCGAACCCACACAACATTGGTGCGATTCTAAGAAATGCAGCTCACTTCGGTGCTGATGCCATTTTAGTTTCTGATAAAAAGATTGCAGAATCTGCTTCATCAATTCGTACATCGGAAGGTGGATCAGAGTTCGTAGAAATTTTTGAAACCAAAGATTTTAAAAAATCAATCGCTCTACTAGCTAAAAATAAATACCAGGTCATTACAACTTCATCACATGCAAAAAGCTCTCTTTACGATTTAGTGTGGGAGAAAAAAGCTGTAGTGGTATTCGGTGAAGAAGCAACTGGTTTATCAAAAGACCTGATGCAAACTGGTACGACAATAAAAATTCCCGGAACAGACAATGTTGAAAGTTTGAATGTTTCAGTCGCAAGTGCTGTCATTCTTTCTGATTATTATCAAAAGGTGAAAACAAATGAAATCAATCCACGGTTTAAATAAAAGAGTTCTTCTTTGTATCCTTGATGGTTATGGAATCACACCAAAAGATTTCAAGAACGCTATCATGCACGCAAAAAAGCCACATATCGATTCTGTAATGGCGACTTATCCGATGACGACAATTGAGCCCGGTGGGATTCTTGTTGGTCTTCCAAAAGGTGTTGCAGGGAATTCTGAAGTTGGTCACATGAATCTTGGTGCCGGAAGATCGGTTCGCCAGGATCTTGTTCGTATCAACGAAGCAATCGAGCTTGATACGCTTAAAGATATGGAAGAAATTAAAAATATCAAGATATGGGCCAAAGCTCATTCGAACCGCATTCACTTGATGGGACTATTATCTAATGGTGGTGTTCACTCACACATCAATCACTTAAAAGAATTGGCAAAAATTTTCCACGCAGAGAATATCGAAATCATCCTTCATGCTTTTATGGATGGAAGAGATACGGCAAGAGACACTGGTGTGAAGTTTGTTGAAGAGGCCTTAGCGATTCCAGGATTGAAGTTCGCTTCAATGCAAGGGCGCTCGATTGGGATGGACCGCGATCGTCGTTGGGAAAAAATCGAAGCTTGTTACAAATGTTTTATCGGTCAGGGAGATCAGACTGATCTGTCTCCGGTAGATTATATCAAGAGTGAGTACGCTCAGGAACGTTACGATGAATTTATTCATCCGGTAATGTTTGATAAGTCCTTAGCTATGACAGCTGAAGATGCTGTCTTATTTTTTAACTATAGACCAGACCGTGCTATTCAAATTTCATTAGCACTTACTGATATTAAATTTAATGATTTCTTCGTAAGTGTACGTCCAGGATACTTCCTGTGCATGACTCCTTACATTGAAGACTGGGTTAAACTTCCTATTCTTTTTAACAAAGAAAAACTGAAAGGAACTCTTTGTGAGTACATTTCAGAATTAGGGTTAAAACAATTAAAAATCGCTGAAACAGAAAAATACGCTCACGTGACTTTCTTTTTCAACGGTGGTGATAAACATCCGTTTCCGGGCGAGCAACAAGTTTTAATTTCATCTCCTAAAGATGTAGCAACATATGATGAAAAACCAGAAATGAGTGCCTATCTGGTATGCGACAAACTTGAAGAGGCCCTGGCCGATCATTCAATTAGTTTATACGTTGTAAACTTTGCCAACTCAGATATGGTTGGGCACACAGGTAATTTCCCTGCTGCGATTAAAGCGATTGAAGCATTGGATGTTGTCGTGGGTCGCCTGGTGAAAAAATGTGCAGCTGAAGGTGTGACGATGCTGATTACGGCCGATCACGGGAATTCAGAGCAAATGGTTTATGAAAATGGTGATATGCATACATCGCATACAGAATCCGTGGTACCATTTATTGTAGTTGATCCAAGATTAAAGAATGAAAAGTTAGAGATGAACGATGGACCTATGGCCCTAAGAAATGTTGCTCCGACTATTTTAAATATTATGGGAATTGCTAATCCACCTCTGTTTGAAGGTGTGAGTGTTTTTAAATAAGGATTTTTTATGAGTAATACTTCAATCAAAACAATTGCCGTCTTATGTAGTGGTGGAGATAGCCCGGGAATGAACTGTGCGATCCGCGCGGTTGTAAGAACAGCTATCGGCGAAGGCCTGAACATTTTTGGGATTCAAAAAGGATACGAAGGACTTTTAGAAAATAACATCAGAGAGCTAAGCGTTTCTTCAGTAGGAAATATTCTTCAGCACGGTGGAACTGTTTTACAAACATCTCGCTCGAAAGAATTCAGAACTCCGGAAGGAAGAGCGAAAGCTGCAAGAATTTTAAGAAGCCACGGTATCGACGCTTTAGTTGTTATCGGTGGAGATGGATCTTATAACGGAGCGATGAAGCTTCACGAAGAGCATGGATTCCCTATTTGCGGGATTCCAGGAACAATTGACAACGACATCAGTGGAACTGATTACACAATCGGATTTGATACTGCCGTTCAAAACGCAGTCGATGCCGTGGATAAAATCAGAGACACAGCAAATTCTCATGCTAGAACATTTATTGTTGAAGTTATGGGAAGAAAATCTCCTGCGATCGCCCTTAAAGTTGGGATTTGCACAGGAGCTGAAAACGTTGTTCTGCCAACAGCGACAATTGATTATCAAAAGATTGCTGGAGATATTGACCGCGGGATTAAACGTGGAAAAACATCTTCAATTATTATCGCTGCCGAAGGCGAAGAACCAGGTATCGGATATCTTATTCAAAAAAGTCTTAAAGAGCAGTTCCAATTAGAAGCTCACGTTTGTATTCTGGGACACATTCAGCGTGGTGGAAATCCAACTCCAACTGACCGTTTAATTGCTTCTCAAATGGGTCATTGTGCTGTGAAGGCATTAGCTAACGGAGAGAAAGCGACTGCGACGGTTTTCCTACAAGGCAAAGTTGTGATGGCGCCATTGTCGACTTGTTTAAGAAAGAAAAACGAATTTGATGTAAGTGAAGTCGAGTTACTGACTTCTCTTTCAATTTAATTAACTTTTAATTAACGATGCAAAAAGAGCTTCCAACGGAAGATGATAGTAATCAGAAAAGACTGCCGTCTTTTCTGGTGCAATTATTTTTAATACTTGGTCATCATCAAGTTTAAAGATTTCGTTAAGATTTTCTTGCTCCTGGTTATTGAGAAGCAACGCCGAGACCTCCCCTTCTACCGATATTTTTCCTGAAGCAAAGCAATCCTCAAGATGTCCGAGAGGAAGATGCCCAGTAAGGCTCCAAAGCATCAATAACAAGGGAAGTTCCAGGTAACGGTACTCTTCTTCTTTGAATTTTTTCCCTTCCACTTCTCCTTCGATGCATAAAACGAATCGCTTCAAAGGAAAACGCAGCTTTCTTTCACGAGAAAGGTAAATAAATTTTTCTTTCATTGAGCGGGAGTACTTTCCCAGTCCAACTATTTCAATTCCCGGAATCCCATTTGAGGCATAACCAAAAATATCCACAGGGCAGTACTGTCCGGCGAAAGGGTATAAGCTTTTTGTTCTCATGTTCATAAAAAATCTCCTGCGTCCCCCCTTGCAAAAAAGTTTTAGTAAGATCATTCTAAGGGATCAAAATTTTAAAGATGAAGGGATGTCCCAAGTCATTTTTTGACGGGTCGCCCACCAGAAAAGGATAAGCATATGAGCACAAACACAAACGTAAGAATTGAGCATGACCTTCTAGGTAACCTGGAAATTCCGGCCGATGCTTATTACGGAGTTCACACTCAACGTGCGATCGAAAACTTTAAAATCTCTACGGGGAAAATTGGTGACAACCACACGATGGTCAAAGCTCTTGCTTACACAAAAAAAGCATGTGCTCTAGCTAACGGTGAACTGGGAACGATTGATCCAAAAATTGCAGCACTTATTGTACGCGCTTGTGATGAAATCATCATCCATAACAGATGTTTTGATCAATTCCCTTCTGATGTTTATCAAGGTGGTGCCGGGACTTCGATCAACATGAACGCAAACGAAGTTATCGCTAACCTTGCTCTTGAATTAATGGGAGAGAAAAAAGGTAGCTACCATATCATTCACCCGAACGATCATGTGAATAAATGCCAGTCGACTAACGATGCTTACCCGACAGCTTTCAGAATTGCTTTGTACCAACAAATTTCAATGCTGACAGAGGCCCTTGAAACTCTCCGCGAAGCTTTCTCACAAAAATCAGTTGAATTCAAAGACGTGATTAAAATGGGACGCACTCAACTTCAAGATGCTGTTCCGATGTCACTGGGACAAGAGTTCCATGCCTTCGCGACGCTGATCAAAGAAGAAATTAAAATCCTTCCACGAATTAAAGAATTAATTCTTGAAGTAAACCTTGGTGCAACGGCTATTGGAACAGGAATCAACACTCCTCCAGGTTATTCGCAACTTGCTACTGAGAAATTAAAACTAGTCACTGGATTAGACTTCAGCGTTTCAGAAGATTTAATTGAGGCCACATCAGATTGTGGTGCTTACGTTATGATCTCTGGAGCATTAAAGAGAACGGCCGTAAAACTTTCTAAAATTTGTAATGATCTTCGCTTGCTTTCTTCAGGGCCACGCGCTGGTTTCAAAGAAATCAATCTTCCTGAACTTCAAGCTGGATCGAGTATCATGCCAGCTAAAGTTAACCCGGTTATCCCGGAAGTTGTGAACCAGGTTTGTTTTAAAGTTATCGGTAACGACTTAACAATTACGATGGCGAGTGAAGCTGGGCAATTACAGTTAAACGTCATGGAGCCGGTTATTGCTTCTTCTATTTTTGAATCAGTTAATCTGTTAACGAACGCTGCTAAAACTCTTAAGGGCAAATGCGTGGATGGTATCACTGCCAATCCAGCGATCTGTCTTGCCAACGTAATGAACAGTATTGCAATCGTGACTTATCTAGATCCGGTTTTAGGACATGAAGCTTGTGATGAAATTGGTAAAGAGTGTGCTCGCACTGGGAAATTTGTCAGTCAGGTGGTTCTTGAGAAAAAACTTTTAACTCAAGCTCAATTAGATGAAATCTTCTCGGTAGAAAATATGCTTAACCCGAAATATATCGGAAAGAAATACTAAGCTAGAGTTGATCCATTTCGTCGATAATCTGACTGGTCATATTTTGCATCTGTGCTGTGGACTGTTTTACAATTAGCTTTTTTGCATTAAGGCCAACCCAAATATCTTCATCCTTTTTAACATCGACAGACATTTTATTTTGAGTCGTGTTCACCACGCCTTCGCAAACACATAAGTAGGCCTGCTTTTTCTTATCATCAATACTCACACCAAACTTAGTCCCGCGCACAGCAAACGATGCGTATTTTGTTTTCACTGAAAACTTTTCATCTTTGGTAAGTTTGTTAACGAAAGTATGAACTTGTCCTTTAATTAAAGTAAGTAGAGTGATTTTTTCAGTTAGCTCCTCTACTTTAACTGTCGCTTCTGTAAATCTAACTTTGTGACCGTTTTGAAATTTTACAATGATGTAGTCGCCTTTTTTAGGAATTTTAATTTCCATTCCCTGAGCAACTTCCGCTCCCTCGGCAACAACTTCTTTATTGATGAAAGCTTCCCCATGAATCTTTACAATATTAGCAATTGGAAGAAATCCACTGGCACTCACATTAAAAGCAAATAAAATGCACAAGATTAAACTAAAGAATTTCATTCAAGTCATCCCCGATAGCTTTTGAGAAATAGCAATTGATATTTTTTTCATTTTTCTTTTCTAGAAATGAATAATGAGCTGTTTCTAACTTCACAGCATAGATCCCTTTGAGATCTTCACAACCTTTTTGCGGGTCCAGACAGTATTTTGCATCTCTTGCATCACAGGATACTGACAACATCACACTATTGCTATGTTCACACTTAACAGTCTTAGTCTGCTCATCGACGATTGCTCTGGTAAGAGCATTGTCAGCTGGAAACTTGGCCTTACAAAACTCAATGGCCGCAAAAACTTTTCCCATACAATCAATTTCATTCATCGATTTAGCTTCAATCAATTCAAAATTCTTTGCGCCTAATTTTTCACATACTTCTCGGAATGAATATTCCTGAAAAGTTGGCCTAAGAGCTTCGTGTTTTATAATGGCTGCATTTACTAGAGTTGAGAAAAGGAAGAGAGATAAAATTATTTTTGTCTTCATATTTCAAATTATATTATTAATCCAAATAGAAGATAGAAAGAAAAAAGGGCACCTTTCGTGCCCTTTTCGAAGTTATTTAGTCTGATATTATTCTAAAACTTTAATTGAATCAGAAAGAGATCCATCTTTGAATCTTAGAGCTTGAACCTTAATTGATTTTTCAACTTTGATTGTATTTTCATCAGCATCAAAAGTTTCTTGAATATAAGTAACTTTGATTAAGTCTAATCCTACGAATTCAACCTTCTTCACTTCGTACATCATTTCTGGAAGTTCGAAAACGTGACTTGTTCCCATTCCATCAGCTACCACTAATGCCATACGAGTCGCATTCATTCCGTCACCAACAAGAAGCTCTACAACCTTTGCTTCAAGGCCAGATGTTTCTGAGTAAGTTGAATACTGAGTTACGACAAGACCTAATACTGCAAGGTCTTCTCTTGCGTCGATAAATGATGATTGAGCAAAAGATAGTGAGCTCATTGTTAATAGAGCGAAAAGAATTAATGATTTCATTGGTGTCTCCTAAAAAGTTTGAATGAGCTCTTTTAACAGTTTTTTTATTTACGGTGAGGGAAATTGAAAAAATTACAACACTTCTAGCTCCTCTAAATAAAAAACATCTTTAAAATATTCCATTATCGAGTACAATAATTCTAGAAACTTACGACCTACAAATGGGACTTTTATATGAACTCTTCAAAAAAATCTGGCTTTAGCTTAGTCGAAATTATGGTGGCACTAGGACTGGTCGCAGGTCTGGGAATGGTTGTTATGCAGGTTATGAAAAGTAGCAGCAAGGGCCAGGTTGATGTCATGAATTTTGCTGACTACTCCTCTATTAAAGATGAAGTCACTTTTCTGATTAACAATAGTAACAGTTGCAAGGCAAGTTTAGCGGGATTCACTTTTAACGGTAGCACTATTAAAGACACTCCTAAAGCTGGTGTTGAACTTTGGGGTGCGAATCAGGACGGCGATCGCACAACTAAGAAATTTTTTGGTGGTGCCTTATTTGGAAAAACAGAAATTGAAAAAATTACTTTTTCAATGCCTGACTACACGGCAGGAATAAACTGGCCAGCAGGAGTAGCTCAGTCATTTACGGCCCAATTAGTGATTGCGGGAAAAAAATCCAACATGGGAAATGTGAAAGCATTTAATGAAATAAAAAAATCGATTAACGTAGTCTTTGATACAGACGCTTCAGGACTTTCTACAATTAAAAGTTGTTCAACATCTGGAAGTGGCGGTGGAGTCTTAGTATCAGGGACTCATGATTTAGGAACTGCCATTCAATATACAGAGACAATCACAACCACTGCTCCAGGTGTACTTATGTTTACTGGATGGGTTCACATGCCTTCGGCCCCAGGTTCTCCTAATCTAAATGCTGGAGTAAGAGGAACTTTGAAAGTTAATAATGTTATTTGTAGTTCAGATTATTCGTTTGAAGGTGAAACTTCGACAGTGATATTTGATGCTGCTCCAGTTTGTATTCTTCCTTTGCCTGCTGGAACGCATACCTTAGAATTGATTGGGAATTATCAAGTCGCCACATCGAGATCTAGTTCAATGTCTTGGGTTGTTGTTAAAGAGTAGACCAAAAAAAAGCCACCCTAAGGTGGCTTTTTTTATAAGAATTACGACGGCCAAAGACCACGTAACTTCATTGCTTTTTCAAGTCTTCTGATCGCAGCTACAAGCGCAGCTGATTTCATATTACAGTTGAATTCTTTTGAAGTTGCGTAAACGTTTTCAAAAGCGTCTTTAAGAATTGAGTGAAGTTTCTTGTTAACTTCATCTAAATCCCAGAAGAACGACTGAAGACCTTGAACCCATTCAAAGTAAGATACGATAACCCCACCAGCGTTACATAGAACGTCTGGAATCAGGAATGCACCTTTAGCTGTTACGATATCTACAGCTTCTTTTGTTAAAGGACCGTTAGCACCTTCAGCGATAATTTTTGCTTTTACAACATGAGCGTTTTCTTTTGTGATAACACCATCAATTGCAGCTGGAATTAGAACATCAACGTCTAGAGCAAATAGCTCATCGTTAGTGATGTGTTTTGTTCCTGGCATACCTTTTAGAACTTTATTTTCTTTAATCCAAAGTTCACACTTAGCAATATCTAATCCGTTAACATCGTAAACACCACCAGACACGTCTGATACCGCTACGATTTTTGCACCTTGAGCACTAAGATCGTAAGCAGCTGGGATACCAACTTTACCGAAACCGTGAATTGCTACAGTTGTTTTTTGGTTGATTGTCATACCGATTTTTTCAGCAGCGAAGTTTACACAGAATGCAACTCCTTTACCTGTAGATTCAGCACGTCCTTTTGATCCACCGATCTCAAGAGGTTTACCAGTAACGACTGCGCCGTCTGTGTAACCTTTAATTTGAGAGTATGTATCCATGAACCACGCCATAGTCTGTCCATCAGTTCCAATATCTGGAGCTGGGATATCGATATGAGGTCCGATGATCATGTTAATTTCTGTAGCGTATCTTCTTGTTAGAGCTTGAAGCTCTTGACGAGAAAGTTGTGTTGGATCAACACAGATACCACCCTTTGCTCCACCATATGGCAGACCAACAAGTGCACATTTAAATGTCATAAGCATGGCAAGCCCTGCTGTCTCAGAAAGATCCACTCCTGGATGGTAGCGAATCCCACCTTTCCCTGGGCCTAGTGTAAGATTGTGTTGAACTCTATATCCGATAAAAGTTTTAACTGTTCCATCATCAAGACGAATAGGTACAGAAACTTGTAATGCACGTTTTGGGTATTTTAATCTCTCGGCCACGTTGGGATCAAGATTCATAATTTTGGCCGCATCTTCTAGTTGCTTAATAGCATCTTGAAATAAGGGCGCGTCGAATAAACTCATTAAAGACCTCCGATTCATAAAAAATAGTGGTCTTAGCTTACTCTCCAATTTTTGAGATTGCTAGAGTTTCGAAAATTTTTGGAATTAAAGATTGAATGGAAAGCTGGCCATCATCTCCAGTCTGCTATCCGCGTCAACTCCGCTCGTATTTGAGATACGTGCCTTCACGTTATCCGTTACTTGCTGGTCGATGTAAGTTAAAAAAGTTGAGTCATTTACAGAGAATTCGGCACCAGATGCCATCCCTACTTCTTTAAACTCTTTGCGTGTAATTAATTTTGCTTTACCGTTTACTCCAACAGTCGCATTGCATTCGACCCATGGGTTCTTAACATCTACGATGGCCTTCCCTTGAAGAACGCGGGCCTTAAACTTGAAACCAAAGTTTTTTGATACGTTGACGGCAGCATTGGGACGTAGATTTTTTTCCACTTTACTCATTGAGTGCAGAGTTGATCCTTCGTCTGCTCTTCTCATTTCACCTGAAAATCTCTTATCAGCGTATCTCAACATTTTCTTAGAAATGTATTTAGCTTTTTGTGATGTTGTCGGCGTGTTGTATAAACCAGTGTCCTGAAGATTCCATACACGTGCGTACTCTTCAGTTGTTTCCCAACCATGAAGAGATGCTTTCATATCTTTCATAACTCCAGCATCATCTTCAGCAAACATATTATCGTTCGTGAAAAAACTTTCATCACTAGATAATGGAACAGTTAAAACTTCTTCATCAACTGCTGCTGGTTTTCTTTCTACTTTATATGTTTTTGCTTTCTCAGTTTTTGAATCTTCCGAGTGGATTACCCCAGCATATGAGAATGTTAATGTTGCAAACAATGCACACATTGACTGTCTAAATTTTAGGCAGTCGTGTAAGTTTTTCGCGTTCATCATAATCATAGTTTTCATAAGCTTGGCCTTTTTAAAGAGGTCATTTACTGTTATCTACAATTATTATCGCAAGGGTTGTGCCAAAGTAACGAAGGGGGAAAATAAGGGTCTGCTGAGGTTAACCCGTTGAGAACATTTGAATGTTTTTTTGATCTATGTATTAGGAATATTTTAATGACTAAAACTTGGACAATTTGCTGTTGAGGTCAGGCAAAATGCGACTTAAGTAACGAGAAGCATTGGGGTTTTCGAGGCCCTCGAAAAGGGATGAAGCGTGACCCATCCCCTATTATAATGATTAACTATTACTCTAGTACTTTAAAAGAAGTTCTCTACTTTAGTCCCGCAAATCTTCGCACCATTCGGGTCTTTCAATTCCTTGATGTAGTCATCTTCCGTTTTTTGGAACGTTAAACTTTTATCGCAGTACTGCTGTTTGAAAGAAGATAGGTTTGCTTTATTCTTTTCAGGTTTAAACCACCCAAGCTTATTTGTACTACATGATAACTTCTGACAAGCGGCCGGCATCTTACCTTCCAATCCTGGATCATAAATTTCTTGTAGTAATGAACAGTGCCTGATGAGATTTCGAAGTTGTCCTTCTGCGACTGCATCTTTAACGATACCTCTGTCTTGAGAGTTAACAAACTTCACTTGCGTTTGGAATTCATTAAATTGTTTATCCAGGCGGGATTCGAATTTCGCTTTGGCAATATTTCCCATTCCCACTTTATACTTATTATAACGGGCCATTGTTCGGCTGGATTCCGGTTGAGAACCACTACCTTTTGCTGCCATCATTTGTTCAACAGTATTGGCAATACTTCTTTGTCTGATGCTTTCTAATTTTGTCCCCGGAGTTGTTCTCACAATAAACATTGAAAGATCTAATTGAACCTCGGGATTTTTACTCATAAACATACCCGAAAGATCGCCGATAATTTTCTTTCCTTCCTGTCCACTTACATCACTAGATGGATCATAAGCTTGATAAGCTTTCACAGTATTCATGAATTTATCTAACTTCAATTTCTCTCTCGATCTTTGCATTTTCGGTAGAGAGTTAATTCGCTCTTGCAGGTCTGCTTCATTGGCCAGTGCATATTTGGCCAGGTCATCATAATGTTCTAATAAAGCATTCTCCATTGCAGGAGATAGATTTGATTCAGTTGGAGCTGCAGTTCCTGGAAAGGCATTAAAACCACCAGTTGGCTTTGGTGAATCGTTATAAGTATCAGTCACTTTTTTAATATCTTTATATTTTTGTAAAAGGCTTAAAAGATCAGAACTAACAGCGATATTTTGACAGCTTGGATTTGGTGTCGCAATTTCAATGGGACGCTCTTCACAGTACATTTTTTGTTGAATGTTGTAATACAAACAAGCATTTTGTTCGAACGTTTCTTCATTTAAAATTTCGGCCATTAAATCAGCTGCTTTCTGAGAGTCACTTGGAAAAAGTTTATCTAATAAATTTCCTACTAACTCAGCTCCAAATCCTGCAGCTGCTCCCCATGGGCCAACAACAGAGAGTGAACTTGCTTTCAAAAAAGTATTCATCGTCACTTTAAAAAGATCCTGTGATTTAAAACCACATTCTTCTTTATTGGCCAGGGCCTGATTTAATAACTGCTCTATTCCAACAAGACCCTGGTTAACTTGTTTTTGCACAGCTTGCGGAGCTACCATCTCACGACAAACGACTTTATTTTCTTCAATCGCTTCATCATATTTTTTAGCAATACATTCACGCTTTTTTTCTAAACTTGCACTCTCATACATTTCATCTCTAAGATCGATACAGCTACTGAAAGGAGTCATTCCCCCTTGGGCCATATTTTTTTCAGAGTAATAATAGGCAAGATTTCTTTGTCCAATCAACTCAACATTGGCCGAATAACATTTTACACTCGAGCCAGAGATAACAGATCCATTCATTGGGGAACCAGTTCCACCATTTAATAAATTTTCCAGCATCGTCACATTATTTCTCCCCATGGCATTCATCATAGGGTCCTGGGCCAATGAACATTTAGGATTCTTTGAAGCCGTACTTAAAAAACTTCTCAGGTCAGAAAAAAGATCCTGATCATCCTGTGAAGTTGTCGTAAGCAGCGGACACTTAGAATTTACTTTTACCGTTTTATAAGAAGTGACAGTCGTAGGGTCCATGTTGACATCAAAGACCGGGACTGAGTTTTGTCCATTGGTTTGAAAATTATAACCGCCTGGAGCAGCGCCACCGCCCATGCCGCCCATACCGCCACCTATTCCCATCCACCCTTGTGAATAGTAATCAGTGTAGTCTTGTGCCAAAACTGGATTTAAAACAAAAGTTACAATTAAAAGAGAATAAATGAATTTCATAAATTATCTCCAACCAACTTACTCACTTCATCTAAAGAACTTTTTCCTTTTTCTTTCCAGGCAAATGACATTAATTCATAAGCATTTTTAGAAAATCGAACAGGATAGATAATTTGAAAATTGTCTTCGTTATTGCCTTTAGACATTTGAATCAGACAAACATCGGTATTTTTGATTTGAATATTTTTGGCAGATCCTTGTTTTGAATCCTGATAAAATTTATTGGCCGCTTTGCATTTCTCTGCGACAAATGTTTTTCTATCTCCCACTTCATCCGTATGAGTTTCTTTTTGAACAATGACTTTTAAATCTTTGCGGGATTTGCTTTCAACAATATGAGGAGTGATGGCCTTCATTGCTTTTACATATTGATAATTCCATTGATCAGAATTGACCTTTAAATAAAGACCGGAATCAATATTGATTTTAACAATATCGGCCCTTAAAGATGCTGAACTCAGCAAACAAACGAATAGAACAAAATGACATTTCATATCGGCTTCCCCAAATAGAATTCATTGTCTTATCGGTTATTTTAGTTAGGGTCTTAAGTGGGAAAGGCGTTGTTTAGATATGCAGGAAAATAGAACCATAATGATTCCATTTTCCTGATAATACTGACTATTGATCCATCATTTCTTTTGTTTCTTCAACCAGAGTTCTTAAAAGTTCCTGAGTCTTTTTGTCAAGATTCAAGTCCTTTGTTTTAGAAGTCATAGCTTTTAAAAATGCATTCGCACTCACACCTTTTGGAAGAGCAGCTTTCGTTGAAATTTTCTTTCCAGCTTTTACTAATCCACCAGATGAAATGATTCGGGCAAGTTCTGCTCTCTTCGTGATTCCACCAGCAAGGATTTTTTTCTCTACGTCAGACTTTAGAGATCCCTTATTCATAGCATCCCACTCAAGCAGAACGTATTTTTCAATATCGTGCTTCTTGGCAGCTTCTTTCATGTTATGAGGCATCTTTGCAATTAGAAGAGAACGGTGAACTTCAGATTTTGAAATCCCAAGTGCCGCTTGAATTTTTCTCTCACTCGCTTCTGTCGCGATTTGGTAGTTTAAAATACCATCTGCTTTATCAACGTAGTGAAGTTCTTCTCTTGAAGAGTTTTCAGAGAACTGGATCGCCATCAATTCTTCTTCTGTTTTATTTTCTAAAACAAAACAAGGAGCAGCGATAGCTTTATTGAAAGTAAGAGCGCGGTAACGTCTCTCACCGCAAATCAGTCTGTATTTACCATTTTTGTCCTGGTGAAGAACAAGTGGTTGAATCAGCCCGTTTACTTCAATGTTTTTTGCCAGGTCTTTAATAGAGTCGTCGTTGAACTTAGTTCTAACTTGTTCTTTAACAACGATTTCTTTCATTTGAATTTCAGTTAACTTCGCTCCTTGAAGAAGACGGTCGTCTGAAACTTTAAAAATATCGCGACCTACTTTTTCAGACAGGTCGATTGTGTTTCTTTCTTTTTTAGATACGCGGGCAGCAAATGTCTTCGACATATATAATTCTCCACATCCTTATGAATAATTACTTCTTTATACAGAATAAATTATAAATTTAATGATTTCCAAAGTTCTTCGTAGTCACGGCGTCCAGCAGACTTCGCTCCCATAATACAAACTGGTCTTCTTGTAGAGATTGACTCTTGCAATTGAACCATGTTTCTAACCATTGGAGTGATGTTGAAAGACTGAGATAACTCTTCCATTCTTACTTTTTCAATTTTTCTACGAGGGTTAACCATCGATGGAATAATTGAGAACTCTAGAGTTGGATTTTCTGTTTCTTTGATGATTTCAAACGTGTCCATTAACTCTTCAAGACCGTCGATTGAATAATCTTGAGCTTGAGTAGGAATTAAAACGCGATTTGAAGCTACAAGAGACATAATCAATTCATCACCAAGCATTGGTGGTGTATCGATTACAACATAGTCGAAATCTAAATTTGCATCTAATAATCTTTTTCTAAGAAGACGCTCTTTTCTTCCCGCTTCTTTTCTAATCTCACCTTCTGAAAGGATAAGTAGCTTTGAAAGGTTAGATAAGTGGCGACTTGCCGGGATAAGTCTGATGTTTTTATAAAGTTTACCGCTCATTTCTGGCTTAACGATTACATCTTCAATACCAACATCACCGATTAGCCATTCTGGAACTAATGTTCTTTGAATTTGCACACCGAATGTTGAACTTAGGTTCGCCTGAGAATCCAGATCGATAACGAGAACTTTGTGACCTTTATTTGCAAGATAACAAGCTAATTGGTAGCACTGCATTGTTTTACCAACGCCACCCTTGTTATTGCCGATCGTGATAACTTCCATGAATCACTCCTGTTTTTTTATAGCTCAGATAAAATCTTGAGGTTCCTGTTACAAGATGTCAAAGAAAAAATGCCCCTATCGAAATACATAGGGGCGACTTTTAACTGACTTTTAAAAAAGTCAGTCTTCAAGTATCGTTATGGGATAACTTTCTTTATCGAGAAAAAAATGAAATCAATCTTTCTTGCCTCTACGCTTGGCCTTTTGATGATGGGATGTTCAACAACATCGACTTCTTCACCAGAAAAAGCGCAGTCAACAACTTCCACTCTATTTAAAATGACTAATACTCCTTTTATTGGAACCACTTTATCAGGACAAAAAATTAAGCTTGGTGGTTTTTCCGGATTGCAGTTTGTTGAAGAAAAAGAAGGCGCACTCATGTTTCAAACTGTCACAGACAGAGGGCCCAACGGAGAATTAAATGGAATCGACAGACCATTTCTACTACCCGAGTTTTCTCCGACAGTTGTTTTTTTAAAAGTAGACCTGAAAACGAAAGAATTAAGTGTCGCGGCCGAAATCAAATTAAAGAAAAAAGATGGAGCTCCCCTAACGGGTCTGCCAAATACCAGACTTGAAGAAAACCCAACTGACATTTTTGGACTTTACTACTCTGTAGATCAGCAGGGTCTCGACATCGAAGGCCTGACTCCTGATGGAGAAGGCGGATGGTGGATGGCCGATGAATACGCTCCTTCTCTGGTTCATTTCAGTGAGGACGGAAAACTTCTTAGAAGACTGACTCCAAGTAATGAGCTTCCAAGAATGTATAGTGAAAGAAAAACCAACCGTGGATTTGAAGGCGTCTCAAAAGTAGAAAATAAACTTTACGGAATCCTGCAAAGCCCACTTCCAAAAGAGCAGCCAGCAAAAGATGGTGAGTTCTCGCGTATTGTAGAAGTGGATTTAGAGACGATGAAAACATCGGCCGAATACTTTTACATGTTCGAAAAAGGAAACGATAAGATTGGCGACATAGTGGCCTTGAATGCTCGAAACTTTTTAGTGATCGAGCAAAATGGAAAAACCGGAGAGCACAGTCAGAAATACATTTACCGCATCACTCTTGGTGAATCTGACCAACTGGTAAAGAAAACTTTAATTGCTGATTTAAAGAAGACGCCATTTAACAATGTCGAAAAAGTCGAAGGACTTGCTTTAATTGATAACAAACGTCTGGCGATTATTTACGATAATGATTTTCAGGTTAATGGGAAAACAAACCAGGCAACAGGGCTGACTCCACTCAATGACAGTGTGAACCAACTCCTGATCCTGGAATTTAGTGAAAGCCTTTTGGGCAACGCTGCTCTTTAAATTATTTCTTTAAAAGATCGCGAATCTCACCTAATAATTTAACTTCATCACTTGGAAGAGCTGGCGCTGCTGGTTCTTCTTTTTTAAGTTTCTGAAGTTGATTTACTAAAATGAAAACGGCGAAAGCAACAATTAAGAAACTCACGACAGTGTTAGCGAATGCCCCGTACTTAATTAAAACCGCACCAGCAGCATTAGCTTCAGCAAGAGTTGTATATGGACCTGGAACTTTCGCTCCTTCTTTAATCACGACAAATAAATTTGAAAAATCAACGTTACCAAGAAGGAACCCGATTGGTGGCATGATGATGTCATCAACCAAAGATTTCACAATTGCTCCGAAAGAAGCCCCAATAATGACCCCCACCGCCAAGTCGACCACGTTTCCTTTCATAGCGAAGCTTTTAAATTCTTTTAACATGATCTTCTCCTTATATGTTAGTTGGAATCTATTTAGAGAATTGCATGAAAAGCATTTAATCGACAAGCCCTATTTCACTAGACTTTTTTGGGTGTATGGGAGACATAATTGGGGCCCAATTTATAAATATTTTACACATAAGAGGTAGTTCATGAAATGGATCGTTTTCGCCCTGATGGCCACAATGTTACAGACAGCAATCGCTGCTGATTTTACCAATGAATCTGAGGCCGGTATCGCAGTGGCCGCAGGAAATACAAAATCAAAAAACTACAACGCCAAACAAGCAAACTCATATAAATTTGACGACAATGTTTTAAAATTTGACGCTAGATATTTAAACTCTTATTCAAACAACGATGAAAGTGCGCGTTATATTTTCGGTGGGCTTCGTTATGAGCGCATATTAAACGACAAATTTTCTCTATTCGTTGCACAAGGTTTCGAAAGCGATAAATTTGCAGGTTACTATCTTCGTCAACTAACTGACATCGGTGCTAAATACAATATCATCAAAGAAGAAATGTTCTACTGGCTGGCTGAAGCCGGTTACCGTTATACAAATGAGAAACTAAACAATGGTTCTCATGATTACAAAAATTCTCTTCGTGCTTACACAGAATTAGAAAAGAAATGGAACCCAAGTGTTTCAACTAAGTATTTCCTTGAATACGTTCCAAATATGAAAGAAGGAAAAGATTACCAAATCAATACAGAGCTTTCAGTATCTGCCGCTCTTACCAGTGTATTTTCCATTAAGAGTGCTTATCTGCTAAGATATGATCATCTACCAGCAGCTACTGCGACAACTAAAACAGATACACTTCTAACGACTGCACTAGTTGCGAAATTTTAATTAGGAAAAACGCAATGATTAAAGAAATGGATGTTCAAGAATTAAAAGCAAAATTGGATAGTGATGAAAAATTTTATTTCATCGACTGCCGTGAACTTGAGGAATGGCAAGAAGGACACATCGAAGGTGCTGCCCTACTTCCACTATCTGAGTTTCAACAAAGATATGAAGCAGTGTTAACTGAAAAAGATGCAAAAATCGTTGTTCAATGTAGAAGTGGAAAACGCAGCATGAATGCTTGTATGTTTTTACTTTCGCAAGGCTATAGCGATTTAAATAATGTTGAAGGCGGAATTCTCGCTTGGACTCAAGCAGGCTTCCCCGTTATTTAAGGAAAGATATGTTAGATTTATTTTCTGACGAAAAAGATGACAATTATAAACCGACCATCACTGAGGAAGAACTCAGTGATGATCAGGTTCTAGTTGAACTCAAAAAAATAAAAGAAGAACTAAAAGACCGCGTTGTGGTTTTAGGTCACCATTATCAACAAGACGATGTTATCGCTTTTGCTGATATCACTGGGGACTCTCTTCAACTTGCTCGCGAAGCTGCTAAGCAAGACATTGAGTATATTATTTTTTGTGGAGTGCACTTCATGGCCGAAACAGCAGACATGCTGACAGGCCCTAACCAAAAAGTGATTCTGCCGGATTTAAAAGCAGGATGCTCGATGGCCGATATGGCAAGAAGATCTGAAATCGATAAAGCATGGAACTTCATTCAAAAATCGACAACTGAAAAAGTGATTCCTGTTACGTACATCAACTGTGCGGCGACATTAAAAGCTTTCGTTGGTGATAATGGTGGAAGTATCTGTACTTCATCAAATGCAGAGAAAGTTATTTCATGGGCCTTAAATCAAGGTCAGAAACTTTTATTTTTCCCTGATCAACACTTAGGTCGTAACACTTGTTTTAAAATGGGAATCCCACTAGAAGACATGGTGATCTACAATCCAAATATGTTGAACGGTGGTTTAACTTCAGAACAAATTGCAAAAGCAAAAGTTATTCTTTGGTACGGATTCTGTTCTGTGCACCAAGGTTTCACTAAAGACCAGGTTCTTGCTATCAAGAAAAAAGATCCTTCAATGACAGTTATCGTTCACCCTGAGTGTCCGTTTGATGTTGTTCAAGCTGCTGATGACAATGGCTCGACTTCATACATCATCGACAAAATTGAAAAATCTCCTGCAGGAAGTAAATTTGCAGTAGGAACAGAAATCAATTTGGTAAACAGACTTGCTGCTTGGTTTCCTGACAAAACCATCGTTTCTCTTTCGCCATACCAGTGCTTATGTACAACTATGTATCGCGTAAGACCTCGTTGGTTACTTGCCAGTTTCCGTGCGATAAAAGAGAATAAACCAATAAATATTATTAGTGTGCCAGAAGATGTCGCGCGCTCTTCTCTCTTAGCGCTTGATAGAATGCTCGCTATAAAATAGGTAAGAAATATGATTTACGCTGATTATAATGGAAGTGCTCCTCTTTGCTTACAAGTAAAAGAGTATCTGATCAAGAGACTTGAAAAAGGGCCATTCGCTAACCCGAATGCCATTCACTATCTTGGAGCAAAAACATTAATGGGAATGGAAAACGCTCGCGCGGTTTGTGCCAAAATTCTAGGTGCAGATTTCGATCAGGTGATTTTCAACTCTGGAGCAACAGAAGGAATCTCAACTGTTTTTCACAGTGTTTTAGGCCGCGAAGTAAAAAAGAAAATAATTATCATTTCTGGAATCGAGCACTCGGCAATTATCAATACAGCAAACTACTACGCACAAGAGCGTGGGTTTGAAGTAAAAGTTCTTCCAGTCAACGGTGACGGAGTTGTTGATGTAGAAGTCCTAAAACAATGGATCGGACAAAACAAAAATAACATCGCTCTTATTTCAGTTATGGCCGCAAACAATGAAACGGGAGTTATCCAACCTTACAAAGAAATCAATTCTCTTTGTGTAGATAACGGAATTCCATTTCTTTGCGATACAACACAGTTCATTGGAAAAACTCCATTCAACTTTAAAGAATCAAATTTCGATTACGCTGTGACATCAGGCCACAAATTTGGGGCACTGACTGGAACAGGAATTCTTCTGGCAAAAAATCCAGAAGGCATCACTCCACTTATCATTGGTGGTGGTCAGGAAAAAGGACACCGTGGTGGAACTCAAAACTATCTAGGTAATGAGACTATGGCCGTTGCTTTAACTGCAATCGACGCCGCTTTCGTTAATCTTGAAGCTCTTGCTAAAAAACGTACAGAGTTCGAAGCTAAAATGAAAAAAGCTTTCCCTGCAGTTGTCATTCTTGGAGAAAATGCTCCACGTCTTGCAACGACAACTTATATTTCTTATCCAGGAATTCACGGACAAGCGGTGCAAATCGAACTTGAATCACAGGACATTTTCGTTACAACTTCATCTGCATGCTCAGACAACATGCCGGTCACATCTAAAGTGCTTAGAGCAATGGGTGTCACTGATGATGTAGGTCGCGGTGTGGTTCGAATCAGTCTTTGCATGAACTCTCCTCATGAAAACTATGATCTTCTAACAGACGCACTTTCTAAGGCGTATGCTAAACTTACAAAGGTTGCGAGCTTTTAATGATGAGAAACCATTTTTCACTACTACTACTGGCCTCTCTGGTTATGCTTGCTTCATGTTCAAGCGCTCAAAAAAGAAACTCTGTTTCTATTTCAACGGCGAGCTCTGGACTGGTTAAAAACCACGACTTAACCTTCCCACTTTATTTAACTGATAAAATTGAATCAAGATCAGAAGTAGCAGCAAAAATATCTGATAATGTTTTCATTGTTCATACCGGGCATATCTTAAAGGCCAATGCGACAAAAGAGCAGAACGAGGCCACGCTTCAATCTCTTCTTGGTAAAGGTGTGGACGTTGTGAATCTTACGATTGAAGACTTCATCATCGCGGACTCTCAGGATATCTCTTTTGATAAATACCCTCAGCAGTTTTTAAACAGCTCTGTGGTTGATCTTAACGAAGACAATTTCATTAAGAAGGCCAATATTAATCCCTACATCATTCATGAAGGTGTGGCGTTGATTGGTTTATCAGACAAAAAAATCGACAAGAAATTTTCAATGGATAAATTTTTAGTAAGTGATTATGTTCTGGCCGTTCTTCGCGCCAGGAAATCAGCACTAAAAGATGCTTCAGTTGATGCAAATCCTGCAAGTCCACTACGCTCTTTTGTTATTGTTCACACAATTGGTGCAGACATTAACGAAGTGATGGAAAGACTTCCACCTAACTTCATTAACTCACTGGCAGACTAAGATTTTATCGGCGTTAGACACAGGCTCCAGGTCACTCTGGCAAATTCCTGCATCTAGTGGATCGACGACTTTGATTCCACGTGGACAAGCAGGTTCATTTTTTTCACCACAATGATTTTGTCCGCAAAATTTTGATCCACCTTGTGGGCATTGGAAATCGACGACTTCATACCAACCATATCGACATTGTTCGCAGCGGTTCTCTCCGACTGTTTGACAGTCTTTGTTGACCTGCTGACATCTGATAGCTGTTCCTCTAGCGAAACGATCTGAAAGCTGTCCCAGGTACTTATTGCTGGCGAAATCAAAACTGTCTTCGCTTAGTCTTAAAAGTCTAAGCCCGCTAATTAAGCGTTTTTCAGAAAGGGCCTGGTATTTTTCGTGAACTAATCCTAATTCGATATTAGGAGTAGGAATTGAGATCTCAGTTTTTTTCTTATTGTAGTCAAAACTCATGACGATTTTATAGTTCGCTACTGCTACTTTGAAATTATCAACGCCATCAAGTGAGACAAAAAATTTATCGTCAGTTGTCGCCTCTGGGCACTCAGTCTGGTTTTTAGTCTCCTGAACTCTAATGCGTCCGACTTTTTCTTTATAAGGAACCTGATAATAAAGGCAGTGCTTTTTATCGACAAGGCCGCCGGCACTTGGAATAGTCAGACTCATGACCAATTGTTCGAAACCTGGAGGGCGAGTGATTACTTCATTATTGTATTTCAGGTCACCAGTAGAAGTGGCATAAATCCATTCTTGTGTAAGCTTCAAATCTATTTCAGGAATCGTCATGGCAGTCTGATTCGTGCTCATGCATGAAGTAACTAGCAATAAACAACAAAGAATTAATTTCATTGCATCACCTCTCTCATACAACGAAATCCTACTTGAAATTTATCAATCGCTACAAAAGGATTTAATCCTCTGAAGTCGAAATCCCTTAAATCAAAACCTTCTCCGTTCCATCCGGCGCGGAAGCCAAGTTTATGCCATGAAGATTTTGAATCAAAATAAAATGAAGAAGCACGTAAGTTACTTTCCGGATCTATCGGGTTTCTGAACACTTCAAAAACTCCGCCCATTGAATCCTGTAATCCTGCCCATGTCGGGCCGATTGAATTAAGCTGGTATGTTTTTTTAGCAAGGCAGTCTTTTGAATAAATCAAATTACAGTCTGACTTGTAGTCACTGGTTTTTTTCGTCCAGTAATAAGGCGAACGAAGATTTCTCTTTGGAATTTTATCGGTTAAATCCATTGGTAAAAAAGTAGCGGCATCAAAAAAGTGGGCCAGCATAACTTGTTTGCCTTTAAACGAACAAAAATTTTCAATTTGTGAATAATTTAGGTCTGTCGCTGGTAAAAAAAGATCATTTCCTGTTTTTGCTTTTAATCCACGAGTGAAATCAGGGTTTCCAAATTTTAACCAGTCATTAACTTCAGCGTTGGTCGTCAGGTGAATGTCTAAATAAAGGTGGCGGTTGTAATTATCAAAACGATAGTCTTCACCATCTTTTGGATCAACTGGCTCGCCATAAGCATAAGCTCTTTGCTCCAGGTAAACTTCCTGGCATTGATCTGCTAAAAAAATATCCATGCGCTTTTTTGTTTGCAGGTCTTCGATCGTAACCGTCGCTCCCGGATCTCTTAAACCAGTGTATGACGTATTCGATTTCGTCATGTAACGATAAGATGAATTATCAAATTCTTCAAAGTTCACAAATTTGTAATTTAAATTTTTAGAAAACAGAGCATGACACTGAAGCAGAATTGGACTGCATCTCAAAAGTGATTCATCAAACTTTGATGTTATCCCTAAATGTTTTAAGCAAGCTGACTTAATCAGCGACCATTCTCTCGACTCTTCACCTTCAGTCCACATTCTGTGAATCTCTGAAGAGTTTTGAAATAAACGCATGAAAGAAGCCTTTTCCTGAACAAATTGATCGGGTTTTAGTGCCTGCGTGCGGCCCTTATAGAAAAAAGCGATGCCTGCGCCCGCAAAAAGAACGGCACAAACTAACACTGGAACAATGAATCTTTTGTAATTTTTCATAAGAGATTACAATATAACTAACAATGCTCTCAAAGGAAATACACATATGAGCTACCAAGATTGGATTAATCAAGCTTCTGAACAACCTGACGCTACTTTGGAAACATTATCGTTTTCAGACTATATGACTATTTTCGAAAAGAACCCTAAGCTTGAAAGTAGACCAACGTTTGAATATATCCGCGATATGCTCAACCACTACGGTGTCAACGCAGACGGATCATTTAAATTATTTCAAATGAAACACCCTGACTCTCCTGCTGTTCACGGACAGATTAAAGTGCAGCAATCACTTTATCAAAACCTGGTGAACTTCAGCGAAGAAGGATTTAATAATAAATTTATTCTTTTGATCGGGCCTAACGGTTCATCTAAATCATCAATCGTTAATAAAATTATTAAAGGAATGGAAGAGTATTCAGAAACTGAAAGCGGAAAACTATTTAGCTTCAGCTGGATTTTTCCTTTAGATAATTATGTAAAAGGATCTCTGGGATTAAATAGTACAGTTAGAGAAAGCCAGCACGGAAGTTACGCTTATCTTGAAGATAAAGAAATTTCTGCGATCATGCCTTCTGAGTTAAAAGATCACCCTCTTTTACTCGTTCCAAAAGAGCACCGTCAAAAACTTATTGAAGAAGCACTTAAGGGAGACGCCAGACTTCTGGCCTCTGTTCGTAAGTCTTATCTATACCGAGGGGATCTTTCAAAAAGAAACCGTATGATCTACGACGCTCTTTTAAAGAACTACAAAGGAAAACACGCTGAAGTTTTAAAACACATCCGCGTAGAAAGATTTGCAATCAGTAAACGCTACTCGACTGCTGCTGTGACAATTGAACCTCAAATCCATGTTGATGCTCGCATGCAACAAATCACAATGGATAAAAGACTTCAAAGTCTTCCGCCAAGCCTTCAATCACTGAATTTATTTTCACTTCAAGGTGAAGCAGTTCTCGCGAACCGTGGTGTTCTAGAGTATTCAGATTTATTAAAGCGCCCGCTTGATGCATATAAATACTTATTGATGACGATGGAAACAGGATCAATCAATCTTCAGGGTATTTTAACTGAGCTTGATATTTTCTTCATCGGTACATCAAATGAAATCCACCTTGCAGCTTTCAAGCAGCACCCGGATTTCAATTCATTCAAAGGCCGCTTTAACTTCATCACTGTTCCTTACCTTCTCGATGTGAAACATGAAGAGAAAATTTATGCTGAACAAGTTGATGGGATTGGAGACCGCTCACAATTTTCACCTCATGCACTAAATGCTCTTTGCTTCTTTGCTGTTTTAACCCGCCTGCGCGTTTGCCAGACGAAAAATTACAATGACAAAAAGTTAGCAAATATCGCGACTAACCTTAATCCGTTAGAAAAAGCTCTATACCTTGCTGGAGTTGAACTTCCAGAAAAATTAGATATCGAATCAAAACAAATCTTAAAACAAGGTTTTGATGATATTGCTAATGAGTACATCAACGACAGTTTATACGAAGGGAAATTTGGTTTATCACCAAGAGATGTAAAACATGTTATTTACAAACTTTCTTCACTTCATAAAAATGTAACGTTTGTGGAAGTTTTAGAATACCTACAACACTTAATCCAAAAGAAGAGTGAGTACGATTTCTTAAACATGGCCCCTCAGGCTGATTATCATAATCCAGGGCGCTTCCTTGAATTAATCAAAGAGCACAACCTAAATATCTTTGATCGTGAGTTAAGATCGGCACTGGGTCTGGTAGATGACCGTTCATACGAAGACTACATCCGTCGTTACATTGAAAATATCAATGCATTAAACAAGGGTGAGAAAATTAAAAATACCGCTCTTGGTAAATATGTTGATCCTGATGATTTCTTCATTAAAGAATTTGAAGCAGCTATCGGCCTGAAAGAAGATTCAAAAACATACCGCTCTCAGTTGCTTTCTAAGCTTGGTGCTTACTCTCTTGATAACCGCGGAAAGTCCCTGGTTTATACAGAAGTATTCCCAGACTTAGTGAACAGTCTGCAAGAGTCTTTCAGAAGCGAGCAGAAGAAAGTTATTCAAAACATTTCACGAAATATGGTCTTTTTTGAAGCAGAGTATGCTAATACAATGGGGCCGGGACAAAGCTCTCCTCTATCTGACGAAAACAGAAAACAGATTAAGTCTGTGCTAGCAAACCTAGAAGCTCGCGTTGGATATACAGAAGGTGCAGCGATGTCTTTAGTGAAATTTCTCATTAAAGAACGTTACTAACTAAAAAGATTTCTCATGACTGTTATTCATAAAATTTACCGTGATGACGTGTTCGAAGTCCGCCATATGGCGGACGAAGAGCACGACGGCATGAGGCTCGATCAATTCCTTGGTGTCTACCTTGAATCTTTTTCAAGAGAGATCATCAAAAAGAAAATCAAAGAAAAAGAAATCACGATTGTCGGGCGCCCTGGTGTTCATAAACCATCGAGCCCGATTCATCACAAAGATGAAATCATCATCCGTTTTTATAAAAGTAAATACGAAGACGAATACTGGAAAGGTCAAAAGCTTGAGCTGCAAACCACTCCGGATATTGTGTATGAAGACAACGACCTTCTGGTTATCTCTAAACCTGCCTTCATGTCCACTCACCCGGCCGGAAGACATTTGTTTAACTGTGCGACAGTATTCTTTGAAATGAAGTACAACCACACGATCCACTCTCTTCACAGAATTGACCGCGAGACTTCCGGAATCCTGATGCTCGGAAAAAATCCCAAGATGGCCACTGAGATGATGGAGCGTTTTGAAGATGACGACGTAAAGAAATGCTATTTATTTGTAGCGAGAATAGGCCCTGAGTTTAAACACGAAGACTATTTTATTGCCAATGAGCGCATGGGAAATCCTGATGAAGGACTAAAGCGCATTGTTGTGCAGTCTTATCCTGAAAATTCAAATGAAGGAAAACATGCCCGCACGTTTTTCTATATTATTGCTAAAAATGAAAATTATGTAATTGGAATTGCTTGTCCACAAACAGGAAGGCAGCACCAAATCAGAGTGCACGCTAAGGCCCATGGATTCCCTTTAATAGGTGATAAACTCTATCTTGGCAGTTATGAAATGTTTCAACGTTTCAAAGACATGGTAGCAACAGAAGAAGATCACGATATAATGGAGTTACCTCGTCATGCTTTACATGCTATCGCATTAAAAATTCCTTATAGAGGAGCTGAAAAACTTTTCATTACAAAAATCCCGACTGATCTTGCTGGTTGGATAACAACGCACACTGAATTTAAAATTCCTGATCTGGAAGAAAAGATTCAATTAACAGTGAAAAAATACTACAATAGCTTCTAAATGAAGAAGTTCCTTATCCTTTGCTCAATCTTATCGATCGTTCTAACTGTGTCACTACAATTTTCTCGTGACCAGGGGACATTCTATTGTGAAGAGCAACACGACTCTTCAGCTCAATGTGCGACTTGTTCCGCTCAACCAGAAACACTTTACGATACAACAGCTCTTCTTACTAACGTCGTTCTCATTCCGACTTTTCTCGGTGAAATATTTTTCAAACCTATCAACGTTACCAGCATCAATGTGGTCGTTACATTCGATCGCCCGCCTGCTTTTCTAGCTTAATACATTTTTTCTTTCTAACTAATTAAAGGACTTTTATGAAATCAAAAGACCCTTTCACGTTGATTTATTTCGCGTGGATCGTAAATATTGTTTCTTTTACCGGATCAATGTTTTTTTCAAACTATATGATGCTTCCTCCCTGCACTCTATGCTGGGCCCAACGCATTTGTATTTTTCCAATGAGTTTCATCCTGGCCGTAGGATTCTTGAAGAAAGATAAAAATGTTGTCTGGTACGCTCTGCCTTTAGTTGTGATTGGTTGGATTATTTCTCTGTACCACAACCTGCTTTACTACAAGATCATCCCGCAAGCGATCACTGCTTGCACAAGTGGCGTATCTTGTACTGCTAAACAGATTGAGTACCTGGGATTCATCACGATTCCACTGATGGCCTACGTGAGCCTTACAATCACGCTTATTTGCTTATTAATATTTTATAGAAACACTAAAAAGGATACTTAATGAAAAAGGATATTAAACTCGTCATCTTCCCTCTGATTGCTCTAGTTATTTTTGGAGGCCTACTCGCTTTCTTTAATAAAAAAGACGCCCCAGTTGAGGAAGACTTAGCTCTTTCAACTCCTCAAGGTAATCTTCTTCGCGAAGGCAATTACATGAAAGGATCAGCTGCTGCAAAAGTTTCAATTGTAGAATTCTTCGATCCTGAATGTGAAGGCTGTGCAGCTTTCCACCCTATTCTTCAAAAGGTTCTTGCTGAATACCCTAAAGATGTTCACCTGATTGCTCGTTATATGTTATTCCATGGAAACTCATTCCCAGCGGCACTTGCTCTTGAAGGTGCTGGTAAACAAGGAAAGTATTGGGAAATGTATTCGATTCTTTTAGAAAGACAAGCTGAGTGGTCTCACCAGGACAAACCAGTTAATTCAATCTTTGAAGGTTTTGCAAAAGAATTGAAACTTGATTTAGTTGAATTCAACAAGTCATACGAAGACATCACTTTCAAAGCAGCTCTTGCTCAGGATATTACAGACGGAAAACTTCTGGGAGTAAAAGGAACACCAACATTCTTCATCAATGGAAAAATGTTAATGAATCTTAGCTACAATGATTTAAAATCAACTATTGATAAAGAACTAAAGCTCTAAATTATAAAGTTTTATCAACGTGGAGAATGATCTTCTCCACGTTTTTTTGAATCTTCTCGTTTTGAAATGATTTTAAGACTTCCTGCTTTCCTTCACCTAAAGCGTCGTCAATCAGACTTCCACCAAATTGAATCAAGCTAATCATCGCCAGGACAACACCGGTGACAACCACAATCGTAACTAAACTCACACCGATCACAATATTGAGTCTCATGCGTTTATCAATGCTCAAAAACTTTTGATACAAAAAAGAGGCCGAGCTTTTATATTTAATGTTGGATGTGTTCTTCATTACTCATGCTAACGAAGAATAAAATATTTTAATAATCGAAAAACACGATTGATTAGAGTGTTTTTTTCAAATAATTAAATACACCCCAAGGCCCGACGTTATCATCCCCTGTAAGAATCGTCGTCGGTTTGAATTCCAGACGATCAATCACAGCAGAGATATTTGCTACGCCAACAGAGTTTTTAAATGACTTAAACATCGTCTGATCGTTAAGAGAGTCGCCGAAGAAAACGCCGTCGTCAGAGTTCATCCCTTTCAATTTTAAAAAGTGCTGAACAGCTTTATATTTCGACATTTCTCCACACCAGAAGTTCAGGTGGACATTAGAAGTTGAGAAGTTGATCTTCTTTTCACGAAGGAAGTCTTCGATGTGATGAAACAAAGTCCCATCCTGAAGATCATGTAATTCAATCGCTCTATCCGTTTTTCTACCAAAAGAATCAACTGATAAAGGAGTATTTGGGAATTTAGCAGTAAACTCAGAGCAGAAGTCGGCCAGGCGTTTTACTTCTAGAGGAGAAATCAAACACTCTTCAGTAATAAACTTCCCGTTTCTAGAAACGATCGCTCCGCCACCTTCAACGATAACATCAGTTAAAAATGGAAAGTGAGTTAAAAGAAAATGTCCCCATGAAAGGGAGCGGCCCGTGACAATCACGAGTGGAGTTTTTTTACTCTCCAGAAGTGAGAGCACATCAAAAAAAATGGGACTCAAACTTTCTTTGTAAGTTAGAGTCCCATCAAAATCAGAAAAAATAATTTTATACATTTAGTTATTATTCGATTGGGTAACCAACACCGAAAAACACTGCTGTGAAAGAGTCTTTAAGACCGATAATCATTTCAGCGTTTGCAGTTACTGGTTTAGTTGTAAGTAAGTAGTCACTAGCGATCACACCAGAAATACCGATGTTTGCACTTAATGTAGTCTCATATTGGTTTCTTTTTCCATCTAAGCTAATTCCGTAAGGAAGAGATAAGTATGGGAACGCTTCGTTACCCCAGAAACTGAAACCTTTTGAAACAGATGGAGCGATACCAATGATGTTTCTTCTTGTTCCGAATTCTTTTGAGTTTTCTACGAATGCTTTAATAGATGTACGTGGTTGAATATCGTAATCTGGAAATAGTTCATAATCGTATCCAGCAAATAAACGAGCTGAGCGTTCACCACCAGAAATACCAACACCAGCATCAACTGATGAAAGTTGATTTAATTTTTGTGTATAACGGGCCTGAAGACCTAAACCACCACCGTCTGAAACAATACCAGTCACTTCAGCTGAAAGAACTTTTTTGTCTTCTGCTAATGGAAATGTTGAAATACCCATTCCGTAACCAAATGCTGCACTAGATCCTAAAACCATAGAGAGCGTTAGTGTTAAAAGTGATAATCCTTTTAAATTCTTCATATTTACCGTCCTAAATAAGCAAAATGTCATTACTTTTATTTAATAGCACAATTACTAAAGAGTCAAAAACAAACCGGTAAAAACTATAGGAAGTACGTGATATGGCAACATTTTCATTGACGGAAAAGTGATCTGACCCTATAAATGTGCTTACGAAATATGGTGGGTGTAGTTCAGTCGGTAGAGCACTAGATTGTGATTCTAGGTGTCGTGGGTTCGAGCCCCATCATCCACCCCATTTTTCGTGACATTTATTTCAGTGAAAACCTTCGCAAGAAGTAATCATATTAAAGCCCCGGGTTAACCTTCTGGGGCTTTTTTTTGTCTAAAATTCTAATTTCAATTTTTATACTGCAAAAATAAAAAAGCCCCGACAGTGTCGAGGCGATTATAATTTCTTAATTTTAATGATCAGAAATTGATTCGAGAATTAGGGATTTAAAGAGCAGGATGAAAATTAGGAAGCTGACACTTCGAACGACAGAACTCTTCATCTTCTATAAATGATACACACCATGAACTACAGCTTTCGATAATTTGTAAACTACAAGATTCGGTTCCTTGATGGTAGCTCGATAATAGCTCTATGACATTGTTGCTTGTCATTGCATATTGAGCTGCGCATTTGTCACTTTCGTCAGACATCGCTGTTTTGCAAAATACGTGTCCCATTTGAAATTCTATAATAGAAGAAATTGTCCATCTCGTCTTAAAATCTTCTAAGTCGGTACTGTTGAAGCACTCTCGCGGCTCACTTTGCACAGAATGGTCACTCCAATGCGCGAATGCAGGAATTGAAAACAACAGTGAAATGAATAGTATTAAGTTTTTCATTCAAAATTTTTATCATCTAAAATAATTATTGTCTATAATCCTAATGGTTAACACCCAAACCTTGATCACAAACTTTTTGTGTTTCAACTCTGAAAAAATCTAATGAACATTGCAGGAACCTGCACCAATAAAAAACCCCTCATGATAAGAGGGGTTTTAAGGTTTTGAAACTCCAAATAGGTCTAACAAACCTGGCTTGGGGAATAAGAAATCTTAGCATAATTATAAACTTATTCAAGCCGAGAGCTCCAAGGCCAATGAAGGCCCTTCTTTGGAGGCACGGATGCTCAAGGTTTTGAAAGTATTAGAGTTATTAATCCTGATTTTAAAATTACTAACAATAATTTTAAAGTCGTTAAGGGACTTACTCTAAGGCTTGGGGAGGAGAAATCCTCCCTTTTTTTTCCGTGATAAAGATACGGTTTTGTATATGATTGCCCTCGCCGACACATGCCACCCCATTTTTCGTATCTATTTATGTAAGTGACGACCTTCGCAAGAAGTAATCATATTAAAGCCCCGGGTTAACCTTCTGGGGCTTTTTTTTGTCTAAAATTCTAGTTTAATCTTTATTCACCAAATCCGAAATCCAAGCTAATTGGCATATCTCGTGAGTAAACCTGAATACTGTCCTCAAATTCTTTATGGATCTTTTTTACAGAAGAATAATACTGACCAAAAATTTTCTTATTCACTTCAGTCGCTTTATCAAAAACTTCTGCAGATTCTACTGCTAACTGATCTTCCTTTTTACGGTCGAAAATTTTAGAAGAATGAATTTGTTGATACTTTTCTCCTAATCTCGTATCTTCTTTAAGATAATTTTTACGAGCTTCTAAGTATTCATTAAACATTCTTTGCCCATCTTTATCACTTATAGAAATTAGAAAGCCTTTTAATTCTTCAAGCCATTTCTCATGAAGCTCCTCCCAAGGTATTTGAGACTCAACAATTTCTTTAGTGTTTATTGTGTTGATTAGTTCATTTTGAATAGAATTTTTATTGTGAATATTAGTAGTAGTTTTATGCGAACTCTTTATTGCAAATGATAAATTATTCTGGTCGCTCAATCCCGGTGATATTTTCATGTTGTCCACTGAAGACAATCTTTTGCTTACACTAATCAAGCTAAGAGCAACAATAATTATTAAAACAAAAATTAGGAGTTTTTTTCTATTCATTAATCTTTATTCATTTTCATAGGGTTTTTGACGTTAAAAATACCCAAGGTCTAACAAACTTGAATTTGGGGGGAGAAGCAATTCTCCCCTTTTTTATTTTCAGGATGAAAAATTCCCGTATTTCAAATATCGCCTATTTGCTTTTCCCGTTAATTAAATTTTGGAAAAAATTCTCTTTCCTTAACTGCAGAATTATTTTGTCGATTTTAGGAATAATGTTTTTATGTTTTTGATTAAAATAGGGATAGAATTTGGATTCTGAAAGCGTGCCTGCGATCCGAACTTCTGGGGCTTCAATTTCCAATTTCTTTTGGAACAACTCTATAGGTAAAACATCAGTGCTCAAAACGAGATCTACTCTATTTAGTTTAAGCATACCTAAGCATTGTTTCGCATCGTTAACTGGATTTAGTTTTAATCGATGAGACTTTTTTTGTAGATTCTGCTCAATGTCTTTATAGCCTAGCTGGTAACAAATCGATATGTCCTTATCTAAAAGATCGTTCCAGTTATTGATATGAATAAGTGATTTTTTCAGGACATAGGCATAGGTCTTGATGGTATACATATATTCTTTTGTTCTTATCAAGTTGGGATAATTCTTCAAATCAAGAGTCTCAAGTCGTGTATGCTCTATATCCATCTCTCCCTTGTTGACAGATATCAAGCTTCGCTCGGCCGGTAAAACAAAAACTGTAAATTGATATCCTGAACGTGAGCCAATTTTTGCCCAGATTTTTGTTACAATATTTAAGGAAGGAGCATCGGAGAGGGATACACGGTAGGTATAAGGGACATTGTCTTTTTCTTCGACAGTAGTAGCATTGCTGAAAAAACTAATGCTAAATAATAATATGACCACCGTACTGATCTTAAGGGATTTAAACACTACGATCCTCATCTATTTTTTTAGTTATTTTATATTAACAAAAACTAATTACAATTTTATTAAGTTTTCCAAAATTTTCTTGTTTAAAAACTGACCTTCTGTGCGTACTGTTTTCACTGCTTTTCATAAAATCAATAAACCTTTGGTAAGGTTATTATTAAGACTCAAATTATTTAAAAAAATTGTTCTCGGAATCTTACTGTATTTCGGGTTTACAAATATTATTTTCAGCAACATTACTACATTTTTTTGCCATGGCGCAAGAAGATAAATATGTAGGGTAAACTCTCGTTGCCAACGCAACCTGAATTTCGATACAAACTGGAGAGAATTATAGAGACTCAGAGTCGCTGCAAGTTCATACCGTATTGAAGTAAGTAAGGGTTTTCATCCATGGAACGCGTGATAAAAGCACTCTTTAATACTAACTCGCTGAACACTTAAGCTTTTCTAAAGAGCAACATATATCATAAAAATTTTATAGTAAGTGTTATACACTCATCTTAATATGCAAAAAATTTTTCAACTATTTTTAATCTTCTTCATCTGTTCTTGTAATAAGCAACTCATTACTCCCACTCGAGGTGATATTGTCGAAGCTGTTTATGGTCTCGGAACTGTAAAATCAGAAGAGAGTTTTTCTGCCAAAGTTGCAGTTACTAGTTCAGTCGTTGAATTCTATGTGATTGAGGGACAGGATATTAAAAAAGGACAAAAATTATTAAAAACTGATCAGGGTGCCGTCATCTACTCGCCTTTCAATGGTAGAGTTACTGATATACCTTTTTCAGTTAAAGAAAATATTTTTCCTCAAACGACAATATTATCTGTCGTTAACTTAAAAAAACTTTATCTTACAGTTTCACTTGAACAACAGGCCATCATGAGAATTCGTCCTAACTTAAATGCAGAAGTTAGTTTTGAATTTTTTCGTAATAAAAAACTTCCAGGAAAAATTACTTCCATCTTCACGGCCGGTGATCAATTTATTGCAAAAGTTGAATTACTTGAATGGCCTGAAGGTGTGCTACCGGGAATGACTGCTGATGTGGCGATTGAAATAGCTCGCAAGAAGGATGCTCTTTTAGTACCAACTCCTGCCATTGTGAACGGGAATATTATAATAAAACGTCATAGTAAAAAAATTAAATTTCCTGTTCAAGTTGGTTTGGCCGATCTTGAAAAGGCCGAAATACTTTCTCCCAAACTTGAACTAGATGATGAAATAATTTTGCCATGATGTTTTTAAGCCTTAAGCACTTATTCAGTAGAAAAAAACAAAGTTTGTTAATACTTTTAGGAATTGTCATTGGAACAGCGGCCTACGTTGCTATTTCAGGAATGATGTTAGGTTTTCAAACGAAATTAATGGATCAACTAGTTAATAACGACGCTCATATTCGAATCTCTGCCAGAGAAGAATTATTAACAGCTAAAGCCCTCAACAGTTTCAGTGAATCATCTCATGTCTTTTGGAGTATTCCTCCTTCAGGAAGAAAAGATGCTGTCAAAATTGAATATCCTATCGGGTGGTTCAATAAACTAGATGCAGATCCGGATGTTTTATCCTTTGTTCCTCAAGTGAATTTAAACGTCATTTTTAACCGAGTTCGTGTGACTCAATCAGGACGTTTAATAGGTGCAGATCCCGTAAAACAAGAGAAGATGAGCAACATTAAACAATATATGATAGCTGGAGACTTTAAGGATATTGGAAATTCAGGTAATCATCTTATTATTGGAAAACTACTACTAGAAAAACTTGGAGCAAGATTATCTGAAACAGTTTTAATATCTTCAGGTAAAGGAGCCCCTCAGCCATTTAAAGTTGTAGGCATCTTTGAGACAGGCTCACGCATTATAGATGAGGGAACTGCCTTTTCATCTTTGAGTGATACTCAAAAACTACGTGGAACTCCAAGTGAAATAACAGATATCGCAGTGAAAATTCTGGATCCAAACATGGCCCAAGAAAAGGCAATGATTTGGAAAAATACTTCCAATGAAAAAGTTCTTGCATGGCAAGAGTCATCCGCAAGTATTTTATCTGTTTTTAAAACTCAAAACATTGTCAGAAATTCCATGACGATTTCAATTATTGTTGTAGCTAGTTTTGGTATTTATAATATTTTATCAATTCTTGTAACACAAAAAAAGAGAGACGTGGCCATCTTAAGATCTATGGGGTTTACGCCTTCAGATATCATTCAATTATTTTTTAACCAAGGGTTAATCCTTGGTATCATCGGCGGAATAACTGGATTGATTCTTGGTGGTATTATTAGCTGGCTAATGAGCAAAATTGAAATTGACCCAGGAAGAATAGGATCAAGTTCCGGTAGAATGATTATCTCTTATGACTACTTAATTTATGTAAAGGCATTTGGAATTGCTCTTGGAGCAACTGTATTTTCGTCTATATTACCCGCCCGTGCAGCTGGAAAACTTGAGCCTATGGATATCATACGTTCAGGAGGCCAATAATGATCCAAGCTAAGTCAATTTTTAAAAGGTTTGAACCAACAAGCGATCCAGTCATTAAAGGAATTGAATTAACAATTAATGACGGTGATTTCATTTCCATGATGGGAAGATCAGGTTCAGGCAAGTCTACACTTTTATATTTGCTTTCTACCTTGGATCGCTCTTTTGACGGTAGCGTTTTGTATGATGGCATAGATGTAAAAACCATGGATATAAAAAAAATACATGAACTGAGAAATAAAGAAATTGGTTTTGTTTTTCAATTTCATTATTTACTTAATGAACTCTCAGCAATTGAAAACATACTTCTACCTGCAAGGAAATCGAATCAATTACTACAAAAAGAACTCTTCGCAAGAGAGTTATTGTCTCAAGTCGGTATAGCTGAAAAAGCAGATCGATTGCCAGCAAACTTATCAGGTGGAGAACAGCAAAGAGTGGCCATCGCCAGAGCATTAATCATGCAACCTAAATACTTATTCGCCGATGAGCCTACAGGAAATCTAGATAGTATCAATGCAAAAATGATTTTAGATTTATTCGAAAAATTTAATCAACAATATGGAACTACCATTATATACGTCACCCACGACAAAGAGTTTGGTGAAAGAGCATCTAAAAAAATCAAAATTGTAGACGGCATAATCGGGACTTAATTTAATTAAAGCAAAAATCTAATCTAATTGATGAACAACACATTTTTTATAAAGCCTTTCAATATCTCGAGCACTTCCCAGCTGTGTACCTTTTTGTAAAAGTGTTGCGGCAGAAGCGGCCAGCCCCCATCTTAATAGATCACCAGGATCAGAGTTATTTTTAAAAAACTCTCTGGCTATTGCGCCTACCATTGAGTCACCGGCCCCAACAGTCGAATTAATTTTAACATGAGGTATTTTTCCAAAATATGAATGATCTTTTGTTACAAGAAGTGTCCCTCCTTCTACTGAAGAGACGCAAACATATTGGACGTACTGTAATAATTCTTTTGCCAATCTCTCAACGCTACTAATACTTTTAACCTTAGTTTTCATTAACTGCTGAAACTCTGTAAGATTTGGTTTAATCATTAATGGCCTGCCTTTAATAATCTTTTCTAAAATGGGTCCAGGGCAATCGACAATACACTTTATATTTTTCTTTTTAGCTAAATTCATAAACTTAAGTATATCCCTGCTTTTAACTCCTGGCGGAAGAGAACCTCCAATAAGAATTAAAGATATATTTTGATAATCATTTAATAAATCCAGCATTTTATTTTTTTCATTAGATTTAATCAATGGCCCAGGGAAGTTAAAACGGACTTGATTGTGATCAAGATCATTGGAAATAGTTACGCATGTTCGTGAGTTATTATTAATTTTAATAAAATTATTTTTTAATTTTTCTGCACTTAAAAGATTTAAGATTTCTACTCCAGTAGGACCTCCCAGAAACCCCGAAGCGATGACAGGAATTTTTAATCTAGAAAGTATCCTGGAAGCATTAATGGCATTGCCTCCCGCAAATCTTGTTTCGTTAAATACATAATTTTTTTCATTGAGCTTTGAATTGGTTACAGTACCTCCCAGATCAAGTGAAGGATTAGGAGTGAGACTTAATATTGTTTTTTTACTACTCATTCTGATTGGTCCATTTAATTTTAATAAACTATTTTTGAAAAAAATCCTTAAGCGGATCAATGGAAAACGGTACTATGATCGTAGTAGATCTTTCATTACTCATTTCAATCATTGATTGAAGATAATAATATTTAGAGCTAAAGCAAGTGAGGTGCCAATCTATTGATGAGATTTAATTAATTTTTATCAATTATTATGGGACAATTTGTCTTTCAATTGGATTTTTAAAGAAGGTTACCATATCAACTCTTTATCCAACGCCTAGTGCAGTGCTAATCAAATTATCTATTATGTAAGATAATATGGAATGCGTCTCATCAGGATTAATAATGAAGAAAATTATCAGTATTTTTATTTTTGCTATATTTTCTTTAAGTATTTTCTCAGCAGAAAATAAAGTCATCATTAGTGTTCCTGACAAATGGTCAAGTGGCCTTGGCTTCATGAAAGACTTATTAAAAGAATCTTATAATGACATCGGGTATGAAGTGATTTTTAGCGACTTGCCTCTCGCTCGCAGTATGACGGAATTAATTAATGGCAGACTTGATGGTGAACTTGCAAGGTCAAAAGATGTTGCGCAAAAATATAATCTTGTAATCGTAAATCCTCCCTATTTTACCTTAAAGGGTTATGCCTACTATTTGAAAGGAAAATTTAAAAAAGCTCCTACTATTGAGGAAATTAAAAGAGGAAGAATCAGTTACATACGTGGTTCTTTTGCCACAGAGAAATTTTTCATCGACGCTAAATCCCCAATCCTCGTTAATAATGAAAAACAGCTTCTCTCTCTTTTAAATAAAGATAGAGTTGATTTTGTGAGTCCGGTCACCTCTAACTTTGCAACCGGACAAAATAATTTGGGAAAAGTACTGCTATTTGAGATATCTGTTCATCATATTCTATCCATTAAGAATATAGAGTTAGCAAAAAAGCTTGGGCCTGCTTTGAAAAAGAACATGACCAAGAAAAAGTATGACCATCTTCATGAGCAGATTACGAAATTGGTTCTCGAACAGTCTGAATAAAGTCTTTCTTATTTTAAATTATACAAACGGTTATAATCACGTCTCCTTTCTCCATATAGATCTAATCTCTCCGAAAAAAATAAAAATGCTCTCTGGGGGGAATACTAATTAATGTTTCTTAATCTTTTTTCTACAACACAAATGAACCTTCCTTTCCTGTAAATCTTTCAATCTTTATTACGCTCACTAAGCTATTCACCTATATTCGCGACAGTCTAACTATTAATCGTTTATAGGAGAATTTATGAAAAAGATTTTATCTCTTTGTATATTTGCTGCTCTTTTTGCTTCTAATGCATTCGCAGGAAATACTAAAGTTCAGTGTGGTGATACGAATGAAGCTTACGTAAAAATGGATCTTGATGAAGCTTTTACAAACAAATACTTAAATCAAGAGCAACTTAATCAATATTCAAATGAAGGATATGATTACATGATCGCAGGAAGAAACTGTGGTCTTGATACTTGGGAATCAAATACAAGATTTCAAGTTCTGTTTTTATTTGAAGGAAAAAAGGCCAGAGAAGTTTTTGATCTAGGTCCATTTAGCCAATTTGATGCCACATTCACTCTTAATATTGATTTAAAACAACTTCAAAACGATGACCTGGTTTTAACAGGTGACAAAGAATCTTTTGGCTCAAGAAAAATCAAAAATGCTGACAACTCAGTTTCTGGGACACTTGACTCGAAAAGAGGCGCTGGCAAAGTAAAAATGATTATTTCTAATGACCACAGTTACTAAAAATATTTAACAATACTTAATTGGAGAACTTATGAAATTACTTATCGTGACAGCATTACTTATTATCACTCAATCAGCATTTGCTTTAGAAATTAAAGGGACTCGCGCAGAAGCTCTTTATAACCAAATCGCTGGTCTTTCAGAAGAACTTGGAGATATCGGTGGTTTAGATTGTGCTATGGGAACTTGTTATGCATCTATCCCGAACACAAAATGTGTAAAGGCCTTCGTAGAAGAAACTGATAGAGAAGGTTACCGCACTTCTTGTACTTTTGTTTCCCCTGAAGGGAAATCTGTTACAGTAAAAAACGATGACAACGGACACATCGGTTCTCTTCGTAGAACACTAATCGATTTAACTGGAAAACTAGTTACTGAAAATGATAGTAACTCAATAAAAGTGAAATCTGTTGACTGTAAAGGTACAAGCCTAGGCCGTGATGCTGATGGTTTAGAAATCGAACAAACTTTTACATGTTCAATTAAGTAAAAATTTACAAGAAACAACCCTGCACTACCTGGGTTGTTTCTTTTAAAAAAAATTAATTCAATCCGGCCTTATTTAATCCCCAAGCTGCTTACAGTTCTATAAACGTCTTCAATAATTCCTTTATTTGAAATATTTGGTATTGTGAACTGTCTAAAAAGTAGTCAAATTATATCTGACCCTTTTTGTATTTGATAGGCCCTACAACAATATCTCAACCCATTTCACCCTTGAAAACTGACCTCTTTAAAAAAGTCATAATTCAATTTTTTGGATTGTATCTAATTGTAATATTAGTTTAAAAATCCATTTGATTTTATTTGCAACATTCATTTTCACTTTCTTTCACCAATAAAAAAATCTGTCTCGTACTCTTTTACACAGTGAAATTTTATCCCCGATACCAATACACGGTTCAATTTATAAAGTCGTTTCGACTCCGCTTTTTTATAAAATTATTTAATGTTTCATCCTGAAAGTGCCGTTTAGATATTACAAGTTGGCACGTCTTCCTTGCATTCGATTGCATACGAATCGAAAGATGAATTTCTAAAACTTCTACAAAGGAACTTCAGGATGAAGCATGTACGCTCACGTAATTATTTTCTAATTTTATTTATTCTAGTAAATTTTTTTAGCTCTTCTGATCTGTATGCACTCGGATCAAAAAGGCCGACTACACCGACAACTCCTCCAGTTGTCACTCCTCCAGTCGTAACTCCTCCGGTTGTTACACCTCCAGTGGTTACTCCACCCGTTGTTAAACCTCCAACAACAGGGAACACATCCTCATTCTTGAGTCCGTGGAATAAGAGTAATACTTCGATTGTTATCGATGCCTACGAAGGTAACTCTATTGACTGGAATAAAATGGCAACTGATACAAAGGTCGCTGCAGTTATCCATAGATCAAGTATTGGAACAAAAGTAGATAGTCAGTATATCGCCCGTAAAAAGATTGCACTTGAGCGCGGTTACCTATGGGGAGCTTATCACTTAGGAAGACCAGGTAATACAATTGCTCAGGCCGATCTTTTTCTTTCGTTAATTAAAGATGAACCAAACACATTAATGATTCTTGATTTAGAAGATACGAGCTCTGGAAGTTTTATGAGTATTAATGAAGCAGTCGTTTTCATGGACTACGTTTATGAAAAAACCGGCCGCATCCCGGTGGTCTATGCTAACCACTCTGTAACTCAGACCCTTAATTCAAAAGTTAAAGGCAATCCTCTATTCCAACAATCAAAACTTTGGTACGCGAGATTTAAATCAAGCGTGACGGATTTCCCTACTGGAATCTGGTCAAATTATTTCTTATGGCAATTCTCAAGTGAGATCAATTGCTCAACGACTGGATCATGCTTATATAATGTCCCAGGAACAAAAGCAGATATGGATGTAAACGTTTTCTACGGTACTGCAACAGAACTTGCAGCTCAGTGGAACAATCACTAATAATTAAATGCTATCAGGCCTCAGATGAACTCTGGGGCCTTCTTATCTACGCTTCTGTAATCTTGTAAACACAAGACTTCGCTCCCGCCAGAATATGTGATTGTCGCTCGATAGTGAATCCTTCACCCAAAAGATCTTTAAACAATTCAAGTTCAGAACGACAAAACCCCTGACATGCAGAGGCAGCAAAACAAATGGGACAATGATTTTCTGAAAGCAGATATCCACCTGGAACTTTTTCGAAAGAGGCCATATAACCATCAATGCTTCTGAGTTCCGCCAGTCTTTTAATTTTATCTTTAAGTGATTTGGCTTTTTTTAGTTCAACTTCATATCTTTGTTTAGTCGATTTCTCTCTGGAGAAAATTAATTTCTCCATAACATCTTCTCCTAACTCTTCTTTAATCGTTGAGATCATTTGAACAGTCAGTTCAGCATGGGCATCGTGAAAAAAGCGATAGGCCTTATCAGTTAACACCCATCTCTTTGTAGGTCGCCCTACTTTATTTTTTACAAGCTCTGATTGAATCTCGCCCTTCGCTCCCAACTTTAACATTTGAAGGCGGACGGCTTCTTTACTAATTAAAAGAATTTTTGAGATGTCTTCAATTGATTGAGCACCCTCTGTTTTTAAAAGCAGTAGAATTCGTGATTCTGATTTTTCGTTTTCTATCATAAATTCATTATACAAGTTTTAACTTGCAAAATCTACGGGGCCGCTCTATTTTACTTAAACAAGTAAAAACTTGTCTAAATAAAAACTATCAACGCAGGAAACGATATGGGCCAGGATACAGATTCAGTTGGTTGGGGACAGTTCCTCAAAGGTAAAAATAAATATAGCTCCATTGCTCTAGCTGGAGGTGTCGGTCTTCATGCTATTGATGTCTACATCACGATCTCAATTCTCCCTACCATCGTTAAAGACATTGGCGGAATTCAGTACTACTCACTCAACACGGTTCTTTATATCGTGGCCTCTATTTTAGGTTCAGCACTCTCATCTAAACTCCTGGCAAAATCTTCACCTAAAAAAGCATTTAACACTGCCCTACTATTTTTCGGAACAGGTTCACTACTTTGTTGTCTTGCTCCTTCTATGATCATCATGCTTATTGGAAGAACCATTCAAGGTTTTGGTGGAGGACTTCTTTTTGCTTTAGCGTATGCAATGATCCGATTACTTTTTGAACCTAAATTATGGCCGAGGGCCATGGCACTTATTTCAGCCATGTGGGGAGTGGCCACACTGACAGGTCCTGCAATTGGAGGATTATTTGCTGAGTTCGGTGTGTGGAGAGCTGCTTTTGGATCGGTTGTTGTCCTAACTGTTCTTTATTCTTTTTTAACGAATATTGTTTTGAAAAAATTTGATCAGGAAAATACTTCAGGAGTCTCTTCTAAAATTCCTTTTGTAAGACTTATACTTCTAGTGCTTTCTGTTTTAACAGTTTCAATCAGCAGTCTTGATGAAAATCCTACAAAAAACATTTTAGGAATTTTAATCTGTGCTCTACTTTTTGGAACTTTGGCCTTTCTAGAACGAGGGCCCTCAGCTTCAAGAGTACTGCCTACAAACTCTTTTAAACTAGGTTCACCAATTTTTACTATCTACGCAGCCATGGCATTTCTTGTTATTGGGATGCAGTCTGAAGTTTTTATTCCACTCTTCCTGCAAAAAATTCACCTTCAGACACCTTTTGCTTCTGGATATATTGCTGCCCTAATGGCCGCTGGCTGGTCAATCGCTTCCATGTTCTTTTCCGGACTCACTAAGAAAGAAGACATCAGTCGCATTGTCCTAGCAAGTCCACTGATTATGCTTTTTGGCTCTATAACTCTAAGTTATTTTCTGCCTCATGCGACTTCATCACTGATCTTTATCGGTGCTGGGTTGCTATTTTTAGGATTTGGAATCGGAATGGGATATCCCTATCTGGTTACAAGATTATTTATGGCCATTCCCGAAGAAGAAAAAGAGCTGGCCTCAGCAAGTGTGACGACATCACAATTATTTTTTACTTCTTTAGGTGCGGCATTGGCCGGAGCGATTGTAAATTTTAATGGGATTTCTCATGCTCAGACAATTGAAGAGTATTCTTATATTTCAAAGACACTTCTGTTTGGATTTTGTCTATTTCCGATAGTGGCAATCTTTTTTAACTATATCGTTTCGAAAAGAATAAATAACGAACCTGTTTAACTTTTAAATAAGAATGGCCCGATTTCCGGGCCATTCTTTTTAATGTTATATCGAATATAACTTCGAAGAAGAAGAATCCCATCCAACCTTGAAACTAAATTCCTTAGGACGATAGAAAAGAACATCAGCAACTGATGATTTATCATCTTCTTTATGAAGGAACATAATTTTATTAAAAAACTTAAGCTCCAAAGGATTAGGTAATCTGATATCACCCATCGTAGGTTTTTTATCTGCTCTATTTTCCAGCTCTCTGTCTAGCTGAGAAATAAAAACTACTACGCATTCTTTTTCTTTTGCATAAAGTTTTAATTTTTCAACTTGAACTTGCAATGGCGGATTAGATCTTTTTTCATCAAGCAGTTGAAGATAATCAATAACGATGAGTGATCCTTTAGAGATAGATTTTTTTGTTTTCTCAATAATGTAATCAGCACTGATATCGTTTGAATAATCTAATTCAAAGTAGGCATTGTTCTCGCCTAACGATTCATCATAAACGGCCATTCTTTTAGCAATATCCTTATGGACTTCCGATAATGAAAAGCAAAAGTTTTTCGCGGCCTTCTTTTGAATAGCTTGAACAAATAATCCAATAGTAAAAGAAGTTTTTCCTTTGGAAGGTCTCGCTCCAATAAGAACGATATCTCCTGGATTAAAAAACCCCAGGATTTCATTATATGACTTGGGAAACATGTCATCTTTTTTAGACTGAAGTAATGACCACGAATCAAAACCTTCTCTCTTTGCAATGAGATCCAGGGCTTCGGTGTTGGTAATTGATTTTTCTTTTTTTAGAAGCTGAGCTTCTGCTTTTAGGACATGAATGGGTGCTGACAATTTCATCTGAAACCTCCAATTGTGGTTTTAAAAACATTCCCTTCTTCTGCTTAAACCATAATTTTAGGTTTATGAGGTCTATCGCTTGTATTCGACACTTAGGTGCTTTCCCATTTGAAGGGGGGTGGCATGAACTGATACCTTTTCTTATTATGGATTAAAAATAGATTCTTGTATATGTCAGTAATGAAAAAGTGCAAATAAAGAAAGAATAAAAACCTCCTTCAAAGTTATAAAGATAAAGTAAAACTTTTGAAACACGATTTACTTCCTTCCAAGAATGCGAAATATCTATATTCATAACATAATCATCACAAGATGAGGCATTGCATGGAACTGATCGTTCAAAAGTTTGGAGGGGCAACTCTCTCCGACCTTGGTAAAATTAAACTTGTCGCTAATCGAATTCACGAATTAAAACAAACTCAAAAAAATATCATTGTTATTGTAAGTGCAATGGGAAAAACAACGGATTCCCTTATCTGGCAATCATATGATCTCTCTCAGCATCCTGATCCAAGAGAGCTTGGAGTTCTTCTTAGCACTGGAGAGATTATTTCTGCCTCTCTTCTTGCTATCGCACTTAATAATCTGGGTTGTCCCGCTATAAGCTTTAACGGTGCACAGGCAGGAATCATCACTGATGAAAACCATTTGAACGCGACTATCCAGTTTATTGAAAGCGTGCGCATTGAAGACTCACTTCAAAGTGGAAAAGTTGTTATCTTGGCAGGCTTTCAAGGAGTCGGAACAAGTGGTGATGTAACAACCTTAGGGAGAGGTGGATCTGATACCACAGCACTCGCCATCGCTGCCCATCTTCAAGCAGAACGATGTGAAATACTAAAAGACTTTCCAGCGATCTATTCTGCAGACCCTCAGCTTATTAAAGAAGCAGAACCTATAACCAATTTAAGTTATGACCAGCTACTAGATATGACATTTTGGGGGGCCAAAGTTTTACAATACCGCTCGGTAGAAATTGCTAAAAAGTATAATGTCCCACTTTACGTAGGACCTGCTCATACAAATCAAATCGGTACAATAGTGGAGGATACAAAAATGATCGAAGATGCTAAAGTTATGTGCCTTAATTCTCATGCACATGTTTTAAGAGTTCACTCATCGCTTGAAACCTTATCTGAATCTATTGAATGGCTAAAAAGTTTTTTGAAAACCAAGAATATTCCTTTTCCTCAATTACTTCACACCGAAAGGGCCGAAGGTGGAATTGATTTATTCATGACTGCACCAGTTGAAAGCCTTGGCCCAATTGCCAGTGAATTAGGAAATCAATCTTATCTCAATGAAAGCCTTTGCTCTGTAACAGCGACTTGTCAGGGGTCAACAAAGCCTGAGCTTTTGGAAAAGATGATTGATATGTTGGAGACGAAAGGAATCAAAATTATTTACATGATTGTCAGTGCTATGAGTGTGACTATTTTTATCAAACCAGTATATCGTATGCAGGCCATTGAAACGTTACATCAGTTAATTAGAGTACCTAAAATTTTTTAGAAGATTAGTCCGGAAATTTAACCTTTCCGGACTTTCAAATTTTATTTTGATGTTAACTTCAATCCAATAATCGCTACAAGCAATAGTATTAGAAAGAAAATTCGTGATGGAGATGCTGATTCCTGAAACAAAATTATTCCCAGTATAGCAGCTCCAAGTGCTCCAATTCCAACCCAAATTCCATAAGCAGTTCCAATAGGTATTATCTGCGCTGCTTTTGCGAGCATGAACATGCTTAAAGCAAGAGTGATAAGGGTAAAAATGCTAGGGATAAGTTTTGTGAAACCTTCTGTGTATTTCAGGCCAATGGCCCAACAGATTTCAAGAAGACCAGCGATGACAAGAAAAATCCAAGACACAGTCGTAGACATAGAAACTCCTAAGACCCGTCTTTACTCTCCTGGTACGGTTCACCTCGTCAGTTGGCTCAATTGCCATAATTGATTATAACTCTATTGAAAAATGTAGGCAATTTGCAGATGAAAATAAAGTCTATCTTATTTAGGCTGCCCCAAAGGTCCTAAGATACTGTAAAATCGAGGTTCTTTTCATTGGAAAAGATCTGTATTTCTTACCTGCTTTTCTCTGTGAAGCTGCAATCTCTATATAATGTCCCAAACACTAAAGGATCATTATGAAAACACAAAGTATCGCTCTTATTCTTCTTATGTCACTTGCTGGTTGCGGGATGAAAGAATCAACACCTTCAAAAGAGACATCAATAGTTGCTGGAAATTTTGTAAGTAACATAACTGAAGACTGTAAGTCAGAGAACTGCCTTGGTCTTCGTAAAGAATTTGATTTAGTTGTTTATACTGGTAAGAAAATTTATTGCTACTGGGATTTAAAAAAAGCAGCAACTCAAAATGACTTCGATAGTATCGCTAAAAATTTAAAAGCGACGATCACTGACACTACTACAGTTTATGAATACTATCTTGTTCTTCAAAAGTGGGCAGGAAGTCTTCAAGACGGTCACGTAAACGTTATGTGGGGCGATGATCTAACAGATCTTGAAAGTTATAAAGTTCCCTTGAGACTAGAGCTTCTTGCTCCAGGAACTGATCACGAGTCTCTTATTATTTCTAAAACTGCTGTAGCGACAAAGAAGCTTCCAGTAGGTGCAATCGTTACAAAAATTAACGGCCAGGATGCAATTGAGAGAATCAATGAACTGGAAAAATACATGAGTGGAAGTACGTCTCGAATGAGAAGACGTGGTGCTGCCAACATGCTTTTTAGTATGATGAAGACAAGAGATGAAGAGCGCTCGTCAGTAAAGATGGAATACACATTTAAAGGACAAACTTTAACTACTGAGCTTCCAAGAAATATTACATTGCCGGTTAAAGCAACGGCTGCGACTGCTGAATCTAAAATTGACTACTCTACGCTTATGCAGGCACAAATTCTTCCGAACAATATCGGATACCTTAAAGTTGACAGCTTTTCAGGTGCAGACATGGCCACACTACTGACTCGCACAATGAAACTTCTTTCTCATACGAAAGCTCTTATCATAGACGTAAGAGAGAATGGCGGAGGAAATCAAAGTGGAAGCAGTATCCTTGGATGGTTAACAACAACACCAATCATTCGCTACCATGCAAACATAAGAATCAGCGATCTTCTTCTTGCCGACAGAGGATATGTTCTATTGGATGCTGAATACAACGAAGGTGATGAATTCACACCATTTGCTCCAGTAACTGTCTTTCCTCAAGAATCAGCTTACAAAGGTAAAGTTTACGCTTTAACTTCAGCGTTCTGCTTTAGTGCGTGTGATACTTTTGTTTCCGCTTTAAAAGAAAACAAGCTAGCTACAATTGTAGGTGAAGGAACTGGTGGCGGTACAGGAACTCCGCATGTTTTCGAACTTCCATTTTCTGGATTAAATTTTAGATACTCTGTTGCTCAAGGCCTAACTGCCGTTAGCAAAACATTCTTAGAAGGTGTGGGAACACTTCCTGATATTACAATCGAGCCTACACTTGAAGAGAGAATGGCCGGAGAAGATCAACAGCTATTAAAAACGATTAACATTGCTGCTGAAAAAACTAACGAAGCCTCTATTGATATGAATGATCTGAAAGACTCTGGAATTAAGTCTAGAGCTCCAGTAGCTGATTCGTACTCGATAATTGATTATGATAATGAAATAAAACAATCAATGAATTAATAAAAAGGCCCGGTTAATCCGGGCCTTTTTGTTTTAAGGCATCTCGATTAAAGACCCTAGGATAGATGGAATTTTTTTATTCGTCTTAGATATTGGTACAAGTTTATAACATTCATCTTGCCCTTTTTTACATAAAACCCAACGATTTTCTTGTCCTAAAATTTTTGGAATAAATTCAAATCCCTTGGCCCTTCCAAAATTTGAAGGCGACAATGAAGAAAAATTAATTTCGCTTCTATTTACTTTCGTCACTTGAATCAACTCTTCTTTCGTTTGAGAATCTATAATAACGTTATTAACGTTTTCAACGCTGCCTTTAAAGTTTAATGCTCCATAACCTGGAACAATAACCGCCGTCCCTACTCCAGACGATCCATTGCCCGCCCAAGAGTTTGAAATCATCATCACAGTAAAAAGAGAAATTAGTAATTTACTTAATGCCATGGTCTGTCCCCTTTTACTTCTTCGTTTGAGCTCAATGGAATTCCAGCAAACATAAAAGAGTAAACTCTTTCAGGTTTTGGATTTTCCAATGCGAGAGTGTTTATCTCCGCAAGAAATTCGCGCACGCGTCTTCTTATTTCCGGTAATTGATCTTCTGAAATCCCAACCATGTAAGCTCCAAGTTCGCGCTCATCTGGTTTATTCAGGCGAAAAGACTCAATCGCTCTTTTGAACATTCCTTCATAAAAAAGACGTGCCCCAATTTTCTTCAATTCAGGATTTGTTTTTAACTGTTTAAAGCTTTGAACAACTTTTCCATTTTCATCGTATTTCAAAAGTCCCAAAGTCATCAGACGGTCTAATATTGAGGCCGCTTCATCTTCTGTCACAAGCCCATACAATTTAGCCGCAATCCACTTTGGACTTTCTCTGAAGTCAGCTAGGTTCGTTAGAATCATGACTGCATGGTAAGTCCAGTTACTGATACTCTCAAACTCAGCTTCTTCCAGATTTTTTTGGCTGGAAAAATTACCGCTGGTCATTCCCTTAATTCGCTCAAGCCTTTTTTGGTAATACTCTTTTTCCATAAAGTCTTTTGCTTGATTAAAATTAACCAGCGCTTCAAAGTAATCACTTTCTAAGTCGGATAATTTCAAGGCCGCAGTAAACTTTATGATATTTGCCGAGGTAAGATTTTTCTCACCATCGGCAATTAGTTTAAAATAATTTGGAGAACCTAATTTTGCCGCTTCAGAAAAGCGTGCATAGGTAAATCCATCTTTTTCCTGCTTCTTAAAGCTATAAAAGTCTTTAAGATATTCCCTGTAATTACTGTAAGTATAAATATTAACAGTCATTATTTTTTAATCTCTGGAAATTGAATAATTACGTTCGCAGAAATATTATATGTAAATCTATTTGAAGCAATTGTAGGATTGTCTAAATTATCATGTTTAATATATGTATTTAGCATCATGATATTTTCGCTTCCAGATGCTTTACCTAAGTCATCGTTAGCATCAATAGTATAAGTTGTAGCTGATGTTATAAACCCAGGTGGGCTATTAGGATAGCTTCCGGTTAAATCCATAACATGCATAGAGCTATAGATATATCTGACATTATTATTTGCTGCTACAATTTTGCTTTTAGTCGCTTTAACATCAAAGCATTTTTTAGATGATACTGTCTTTTTAAAGTATTTTTCGGCTGTATATGAATCATTCATATCACCAGTGTACTTTCCATAACACACGTATAGTTCTATTTTTTTAGGAGCTTGTCTTAAAACAATATAAACAGTTTTATATTCATCTGGATCATTGCTAGTTGAATTGTAAATTGTTAAACCAGTTTCTTTAGAGAAAGCATTGCTGATCATCGTAAAAAAAATAAAAATTGAAATGTGTAATATTCTTTTCATTACTTCATCTCCGGAAGTTTAATCATCGATCGACCGGCCAGTTTATATGTAACTCTTTCAGTATTGATGACTGGATTTTCTAACTTTGTGTGCATGATAAAAGCTGACATTAATAAAACATCGTCGTTACTTGAATCTTGTCCATAGTCATCATTAGCATCAACAGTGTAAGTAGAAAATCCATTTCCTAATGAACCATCTGACGTTGCTTTACTTGAAAGTCCATTCTCGGTATAGACATATCTGACTTGATTGTCTTCACCTTCTATTTTTTTCTTAGAATAAAAATATCTCACTTCATTATCTAAATTATAACAATAAACATTTCCGTTAATCGTCTTGAATGCATCATCATAAAACTTCTTTGCAGCAACAGCATCATTAGCTGCTCCTTCATATGGTCTCCAGCATGAAATTAAATTAATTTTTTGCTTGGCCTGTCTCAAAACAATCGTTGATTGTTCGGCACCCCCACTTGAGGTATTATAAATAGTCACAGCAGTGTCTACTGATGTTCTTGCTGAAGCGAGATTCGAATTCGCGATAAAAACTGTAGCTACTAAAATTAATCCTTTCATATTTCCCCTTTTCTCATCCATGAGATCAAATTATTTTGATGTCTTAAATAAAAATAGAAGATTAATTTTTAACTTAATAGTTAAAATAATACAATTTTTTAACTTTTGGATAATTAATGTGAATGAATTATTAGACTGATAAGTGCCTTATCGGAGTGAATGAATCAAGTAATTACAGATTACAGAATGCTTTTCGAAGAGCTTCAACAGCTTTCTTTTCTTTATCAGACAACTTACTTTCATCCTGCCCACCAAAGACAGAGACTTCATTACCTGAATAAGTTTTGATGTTTGTTTTTGAAACTTTCTCAATATCATTACTTAAGTGATAAGCACCTTGCGCTCTTCTGGTCGTAATACCATGCTGATCCTTAACCTCAATCGTTCCATCAGCGTAAATCGCCTTAGGATAGGCCTTAACCAGATTGCCTGCTTCATCACGAATGATGACTTCTTCTTTAGTGAAAAGTTTTCCTTGAATGATCGCATTGGAATTCTTTCCATCGAGCGTGAGAAAAATTTCTCTTCCACGCAAATCTTTCTTTTTATAAACCAAGACCTTCTTATCACCAGCACCCAGCTCTTTTGCGACATAAACATCTGCTGGGTCTACATCACGGTATAAAACAAATGGGCGATCTTTATGAAGATCCCATCCCATGATTGCAGGATTTGATTCTTTAATTGTTTGATTAGCAATTTTATCCAGTACAGGTGAACCTGAATTCATTTTCGTCCTTTGAAGACGCATCGAATTTCCATCAACTTGTTCTGCTGACATAGAAGCTACATCTGTTCCCTCTATGGCCTTTGTTAGAAGATTGCGGGCCCTTATCTGGCGAAGATTCTCTAACTCCGCTGCCAACTGAGTTCGCTCTGTAATTGCCTGCATCGAAGTGCTTGTGTTGTTCTTTATTTTTTGCTCAAGATTCTCCATCCTTCCATCTAGAGATTGCTCGTCAGTATTTCTGATGGCAGCATCTAAGATAGATTCTGCACTGGCATAAGAGTTAAAAAGAAAAATGAAAAGAAAAACTTTATAATTCACAACGTCCTCCTTTCTTTAATTCCTTTAACAAGATTTCAGGATTAGCGAGAAGCACCTCACGGCTTTCATCATCTAACTTATCAAGAACCACAAATGCTTTTATCTGCTCTTCTGGATCTAGCTTAGCTACAGCTTTTTCCATGCGAGCTTGTTGACCAGCATTTAATTTCTTTAAAGAGAGTGCAAGTTTACTTTTTTTATAGATTTGAGAAAGCCCACTAAATCCAACATGCCCTACACCAAAACCAATAAGCCCTGTCATTTGTTGTGTGGTCATATCTTTAACAAGTTCAGACTCTTTCCCTCTGATAAGCTCAAGTTCTTTTTGATTCACTTCATTTTTTGTTAGAGCAGCTACAACATTTCCTTGATCATTTAGATCATTATATTTTCCAAGTGAGTCCGCAAAATTAACGGCCGCTGCTCCCGATGCACCCCATCCAGCAACAACCGCTGTAGGGCATCCGATAACTTGTCCTATTCCTGTTGGCGTAATACATAATAGAAGCCCTCCCATAGAGGCCACTCCCATTCCCATAATTGTCGAGTCATCTATAGGTGGATTTGCTTTTCTACATTCACATAATTTTTTGAAAACTTTATCTGGAGCTACTGATGAATTGATCGCTCTCTGGGCCGATTGTGAGTGGAGTGTTAAAATTTCGCACTCTCTGAAAGAGTCTATCTTTGATAAAGCACCTAACTGACTCGCCAGTGATTTTTGTAAATCATCTTTCAAGTGAGTTCTTATTTCTTCTTTTGTCCCTTCAGTAGCAGGTTTAAATCCTCTTATCCCACTGACTGCTAAAGATTTCGACGAAAGCTCTGATGTGCTGATGTCAGACAACTTCGCGGGAGTATCATTGAATAAAAAATTATCCAACAACCTTGAGTCGTCACTTGTTTCTTGAGTGAAGGCTTGTTTTTCATTTAATCTAGGAAGAGCAAACTCCTTAAGCTTCATAAAATTGTGTTGAGTAATTAATGGATAGCGGACTTCCATAAGTTTTACTCTCTCATCAATCTTCTTTTTATCAATCTCACTCAATCCAAAATTCTCTTTTCGGCGCTTAAGATCATAGTAACGAAGACTTGCTATAAAATACTTATCCAATAATTCTGGATTCAACTCCTGCGATGAACGAGTCGCCTTGATTCCACTACTTTCTAATTTTTTTAAACGATCACTTAGTACTGAGTTATTATCTTTGATTCCCATTTTTTGAAGAAGGCCTAATGAAAGAGTCACCTGTGACTCTGCCATCGTGAGCACTTCACGTTTGATTTCATCTGTTGCGAGATGAATATCAATGTCTTCAACATTCTTATCTAAACTGTTGTAGCTATTTTTCTCAGGAATCTGGCAGATTGGTTTTAGATTATTTTCTTCCAGCGATTGCTCACATGCTTTGCTCTCACCTCTTACATCATCAAGAGTGTAAGGAGTTTGCGCATGAATCTTTTCCATCCCAAAAAGAGATAAAAACAGGATTAAAAAATGGAGGCCATTAAAGCATTTCATAGACTTAAATTATCGGAATAAGGCAGATGAATATTAGTTGAAAAAGCAAATTTCTCAACAATACTTCCAAGCTAAACAATCAATATCACATAATCGATATCATCTGGACCTTCATTCTAATTATTAGATAAACACCATCCCTTTATAAATCTTGAATCCACTCACCATTTCCCATATAACGCCTCAACTTAACCAGGACTACATATGAAATCGATCATCGCTACTCTTCTTCTTATCTCTTCAATCAACGCCTTCGCTTTAACAAACTCTCAAGTTAACGACCTGTATGAATCTGGAAATTATAATGAAAAATCTTTTTCAGAAGCAAAACTTCCAGCTGCTCAAAAAGCAACTATCCTTAAAAAAATGGAAGCAGTTTCAGAAGAACTTGCAAACATCTGGGGTGATACGGTTTTAGAAGGCCCATACAATCTTCTAGGAGATCCAACTCTAGATGTTGAATCAATCAGAGTTATCTATAAAGGATCTGAGCTTGTTGGTTTCTACGGTACTGTTCGCGCTGACGCTGCCTTTACTGATTCATGCGAATATAACGATGAAGTAAGTGAAGAAGAAGCAGATAGAGAATTTAATGAATGTTTACAAGACTACAAGGGATATATCTACGAGAACTTTCTTGTGAATAAAAATGGCTCTTATATTGAAGAGTTTTCTGAACCAGCTGACTTCCAAGACTAAAAAGTAAAAAGGCCCGCGAAAAGCGGGCCTTCTTTTATTATCTGTATTGAACTGCGATTCTATCTAATGTCGATTCTGGGATTTCTTGTCCGTCTTGAATTGATTCATATTGGCTCATTACTGCTTCATGAAATTGTTCGAAACGATCTGGGTGAACTCTGCTTGCGAAAGCTGTAGAAAGAATTTCGTAATCAAGATCTGTTTCGCTAGCGTGGTCTACTAGCATATCAATAAGATCCATAAGTGAAAGACTTGTAAGGCTATTTGTATCTACTTCTGCACCAGAAGAAATTAAGTAATCGATAATTGTGTCTTTTTCCATTTGCATGATTCATTCCTTTGAAACGATTAGTAGTGTCTCTATTTTAATCAGATTCTCAGGAAATGGTGAAAAAATTTAAAAGATTAATGATTGGAGATAAAATTAGTCAACTTTATCAAATCCCTTCTGCGAAGCAATCCCTCTTTCAGCAGTCGTTTTGAAATTCTGAGGTTGATAAACCATCTGAACCTGAGTCGAAAACTCCTGAGTGAAAACTTTTTTTACGTCAGCGGCCATTCTGAAAGATGAAACAGTAAAAACGAGAATTGCTGATGTTTGAATTGATCTATAAAATCTTGCTTCTTTATACAACTTCGCTCTGAAAAGAATCAGATAGGCCGTGACAAATAAACAGGCCATCGAAACGCTCATACTCATATAAATAGTCATGACTTTTTTCCAGGCAGTGTTTACGCAATTGAGATCACATAAAGTATTGCCTACGATTTCTGGATTTAAAAAATTAAATGGAACTGAAAATAGCCAATAAAAGAATGTCACTATAATTGATGTGGCAACAACCCAAAGCACTGGTGAATTACGGTGAAATGTTAAATCCCATCCTTCTTTTAGCGATTCCTGGCAAATCGCCTGAAAGTTTTTATTCACAGTCTTCACTTCGACATTCATAAAATCATCTCTAATGAATTTTTCTCTAATATCTATGTAACCATGAAAACTTTTTGCATTGTAAAACATTCTATATGTCGGACTTTCATTTAAATTTAATTCAATTGATGTAACTTCATCTCCACTAAACACCAGATCCTTTTTATAAAAAACATCCCACATACTATAAAATGGCACTTGCATAAAAAATGAGAAAGCATCTAAGTGAGTTTTTGGTGCAAATGTATATTTCATTTTAATCTCCGATTAACTCTCTTTTCGGAAGATTAAACAAATAAATGAGGGAAAAAAAACGACCAGCTTCTCCCTACTTAGTTTCAATATAGTCCTTAATCAGAACTTCCAGCCACTAATAATAGGCCCGCTTTTATCCGGGCCATTTTTTTACTTTGTCTTTTGAGCTTCACGAATTTTCTGCACAACTCTTTCCCACGCGTTTTTATTCTGTGGAATTGTCCAGTCATTTCCTATCGCGTTTAAGTCACTATCCTCTGGTGAAATTCCCAAAGCTTGAATGTAGTGAACATCACAGATAAAAAATTGTTTGTGATAAGGCAGAAGAAACTCTGACGCTTTTAAATTGGTGCGAGCTTCATCAACAGTGTTGTACCAGACTTTCCACTGTGCGCTCCAATGAGCTGGATTAAATAAATCGGTTTCCTCGAAATTCGCATTGAGCTCTCGCCATGATTCAAAGCCTCTTGCCTTCGCCACAATTTGAAGCGCATCTTTTAATTGAATTTCTTTTCCGGATTTCTTTTTGGACTTCTGCAGAAGCTTGGCCCTGATTTTTAACGATTCGATACTAGAACGTGACATAACAAATACTCCTTTGGCATTGTTACCTTCCCGTGATTGGTAACCAAAAGATTAAATGTATGAGAGGAGAAATTCGAAGTGAGGTTCTCTTGGACGGGAGCAGGCACCTTCGAAGCACCTGTTCCTTTTTTATAACACAAAATCAAATTGAGTTCAAGTTGGCTAGAAAGTGACGAATATGTTCATCAGGATCTGAACGATTACAAGAACAAATGCTCCGATAATAGCAGTCATCCAATCGGCGATCTTAAAACTCGACATCATTCCGGCCGCTAATCTTAAAACGATGGCATTCACTACGAAAGTGAAGAGTCCTAAAGTTAGGATATTGATCGGAAGAGTAAGAAATAACAGAATAGGACGAAGAACAGCGTTTAACAATCCGATCACTAAACTCGCTATCAAGGCCGCTTTGAAATCTTTGATTTCAAATCCTTTAACAAGCTTAGATGTAATGAGTAAAGCGAGAGCAGACAAAATCCAGACAAGAAGAATATAAAGCATACTTAATCCTTGGTAGAAATAACTGCTTTGATCTTGTTCCAGTTCGAATACTTTGTCCAATAAGTTTAATTTTTTTCAAACAACCAATTATTAGAATATTCCAAAGCATCTTCTGGAACCACTTCAATGACAGAGCTTATCATGTCAGAGAGTTTTTGCTTTCTTAAAACATCTCTCCATGCATTGTCGGCCTTATACATCACACTGGCGATTGTACAAACAGAAGTTGGTTTTGCAGGTTTACCTTTGCATGGGATATTGCCTCTGATTTCCTGGCAATTAAAAGTCACTTTTTTGCCTTCTACAGCTTCAACAATATCAAGCATCGTAATTTTTGAAGGGGCTCGAGATAAACTATAACCACCTTTAGGACCTGGCGTGGTATTGACCAGACCTGCGGCCGCAAGAGCTTGCATGGCCTTTGATAAATACTCTTTGGGAACACCATGAAACTCTGCCAGAAGTTTTGCAGAAACCTGCACTCCTTCCGGCATCCTTCCAAGCACTGTCATACAGTGAAGTGCCCATTCAACTTGATTACCAAGAATCATAGTTTAACATTCTCCACACCAAGAGCTTTATCCATTGATCCTGCTACTGATTTGAAACTCACACCGAAACGATTCCACATATTAATTAGCGCTACGGACATTGTTAATTCTGTAATCTCTTTTTCGTTAAAATGTTGTCTTGTCGCCAGATAAAGTTCATCACTCACATCATTCGAACTAAGTTTAGTAAGAACCTCAGTCCAATTCAATGCTGCTTTTTCTTTATCAGTAAAAAGAGTTGATTCATGCCATGTAGATAAATGGTGAAGTCTCATTTCTCTTTCTTCATCTTTTCTTGCTTGTTTCACATGCAGATCAATACAGAAATGACAGTTATTGATTTGTGAAGCGCGAATTTTCACTAAATGGATCAGGTGCTTATCCAGAGTTGAGTTTTGAAGCATTCCTTCGACGTCGTTTAGTTTAGAAAAGGCTTCAGTAAATTGTGGGTAATAATTCATGCGTGCTTTCATTATGCACCTCCTATTGTGGATATATATTATCCGCAATAGGAAATATCGTCAAATCACACAATAAGTGATTAATAATACTAAACTATCTAGATGCTCTTTAAAATAAGTGCGGCGATTTTATCATAGTCTCCACCAAAATGGTGGCCACCTGGAAGTTCAATAACTTTGATGTTTTCCTTTAAGACTTCACACCCACTATCATCTTCTTCAGTTCCAAAGATACAAATATTTTTTAAAGAGGATGCACTACTGGAAAGTTTTATAATTTCTGGTTTGGTAGGCTTGCCATCTTCGGATGCACCAGTCGTTAACCAGTTTGAAAAGTTAAATTCAAATTCTGCATTTCTTGATAGGCCAATATAGATCGAAGCCAAACTTTGCTTTTTTACTTCATCAGAAACTCTATTAAGTCCAAATGGAAGAGCATCTGCTCCCATAGAGTAACCAACCCATAGGATTTTACTTTTTTTCCATTCTTTCATGTAATGAACACCGATGCGATTCAGGTCTCGGCCAATATCATCTTCTGTTTTAGGTTTCCAAAAATATTTCAATGAATTTAAACCAACAACACTGTAGCCTTGTTCGTTGAAGGCACCTGCAAGATCTTTATCAAGACTTGCCCATCCTCCATCTCCAGAAAGAATAACCACCAAAGTACTATTTGATTTTCCTTCCACTTCCATTTCTTCAACTGGCAAATCCTGAATAGCTGGATTTTTTGCTTTGGGGCGATCAAGATCAATAATTTTAGTAAAGGCCTCTTTAAATTGAGGCATCCAATTTTTTTGAACGCTAAAGCCATGTCCTACTTTATTGAGTTCTACAAAAGTCGTATTAGGTAATCCTTCAGTGAATTTTTTTTGTTCAGCAAATGAACAAACCTGATCAATATTCCCATGAAGAACAACCCATGGTTGTTTTAGTTTCTCATAAGGCTTCATGAGAAAGTCTTTATTTTTTTTCAGAACAGTTGATTCCAACCCACTCCCTTTACATAAAGGTTTATCGGCCTCTATATCCGGGCAGAAACCTAAAGAGATCGCTCCTTTAAAAGTATTCGATGGCGCTTGGGCAAGTACACCGTAAACTAAACTTGCTCCAGATGAGTAACCAACTAATGTTGGGATAACATATTCTTTGAAATTGAATTTCATTTGGATCAAATGACTCAAAGATTCCAGATCAGCTGCAACGTAATGACACTTCTCTTTACTCTTTAATAAATTTTTAAAGTAAGCAGGAGTGCTGATTCCAACGACCACTGTATCAGGTGCTTCCAGACTATTGGCCATATCGACAACACCAGCGTTCCATCCCCCATCACCAGAGAGAAAAAGTATGAACTGCGAAGGTGAATCTTTTTCAGCACCATAGATTGTGACCTTACCAAATCGTCCGGCATTAAATGTTTCTGTTTTAGCAAAAGTCACAGTAGAAAATAGGAGACAAATTAATAGTAAAAACATTTTCATTACTTATCCTTTTTTAATCCTAATACTCCAAGTGCGCCACCGCCAATCAAGAAAGTCACATCTGTTAGTGTTCTTAAGAATGATAATCCCCCATAAGAAGCAATAAATCTCATCTTCCATTGTGGATCATACTTGGCCTTATAATCGTGAAGACCCTGGAAGTTATAAAAATGTTCTCCATGTCTATAAATGAAAGAGCCTAGTTTGTACCATAATGGGGCCCATGGATTTGAGCGAAGCCCGGACAATGGCGCCATTCCAAAGTTGAAGCTTTTAAAGTTTTCACTTTGGCCCCACAGAAGAATTTTCACAAAAAGATAATCCATAATCCCATGAGGTGAAGCTGTGTCGTATCTCATTAGATCGATACTAATTTCATTGCCTGCTCCTAACCATAAATTAGCAAAGGCCATAATCTTTCCATCTTTTTCTATAATGGCACATGGAAAATGCTTGATATAATCCTCTCTAAAAAAACCTAGAGAGAATCCTTTTTCTTTCGCATTTTTGTCTTTCATCCAGATATCAGAAATTTCTTTTAAACGATTCATGATCGCAGGCACTTCACTCTTCGGAACGATTCTAAAACTTAGCCCTTCTTTTTCTCCACGCTTTTCATTATTGCGAAGACTTTTTCTTGAACTGCCTTCCAGAGAAAATGTCGTTAAGTCGATGTGTGCTTCTTCGCCTAATTTGAAAATTTGTAGTCCTTCTTCTAGCGCCTGCCCGAGGGATCTTTCACTTAATTGATAAAAAACAGGCTTGGCCCCTTGAAGGTCTGCCTTGACGATAAAATCATGCATTAATTTTTTTCTGGAAGCTGGCTCGCCGTATGCATCACCTAAAACAACCCATGAATCAGATTGAATGCCGTACATGATAAAGGCCTTCTTATCTTCAGAAATCATGATGTGCTTATCTTTAGTCCATACTAATTGAGCATCTGTCTCGGTTACATTTTTTAGAATTTCTTCAATAACTCCTTCTTCTTCTGGAGTCATCAGTGGCTCATCAACATGCTTATCTGATTTTAAATAAGTGCGAACAGCAATAAAAATAAAAATCGTAAATAAGGTTAATGTCGAGCGCAGAAATCGTTCAGCATTACCACGCGAGTGGAACTTAAACCAAAGTGCATCTGAATAAGGAATTTCCTGATAGGCAAACAGACCGGCATACATACTCAGTAATAGAATTCCAAGGATGATGATTATTTGGAAGTTTGTATTATCAATAAAACGTGGTGGTGATGTTCTATAAAAGGCATCTTTAGTAAATAATGAGAAAGCAAGAATCACACTTAGAAGAATGGCCTCCTCATAATCAAAGCCCTTCAATAAAGAAGTGATGATTCCAACGATTAAGAGAATCTGCACCATATGCAGGGCTTTTTTATTTTTTCCCCACAACTTAAAAGAAAGAAATAATAAGAATAACCCTGTGATTGATGAAGCCCAATGTGAGAGTTCCATAACAAATAAAGGAACAACCTTATGAAGATTATGTGTTCTTGAAGCAATGGCCGGGAATACGCTCGAAAAAAGTAAAACAATTCCGCTGATGAATGTCGCAATTGCTAAAAGTTGAGCAATGATGGGAGAAAGCATCGTCCTGATAATAGCTGTCGCTTTTTTCGTATGCTCTCTTTTTAAAATCATTTCATCTGTTGCCACTCCGGCCAGAGTTAAAAAAAATGGAATGAAATAGTATATGATTCTAAATAGGACAAATGATGTTAACAGTTCATGAGCAGGAGCAAATGGAACTAATAACTTAAGGAGCACACTATCAAAAACCCCTAATCCACCTGGCACCTGACTAATTAACCCGGCCAGCTGAGCAGTCACAAATAAAACAAGGAAATGAGTAAACTGAATATTGGCATCGGGTGGTAACAAAAAATACATCACCAGTGAACATAAAGTCAGATCAAGCACAGACAGCGACAGAAATCCCAAAGCTTCTTTGGTTGTAGGAATTGAAATGGCAATATGCTTACCAAATGTAAATTCTTTTTCTGCATAAAACCAACTGGCCCCCATATAACAAATGACCGGGATGAGTAATAAGAATCCAATGACATCTATCAACTGAATACTAAGCCCTATTGCACTCGCATCATTTGGATAAATAATTAATCCAACTCCACCAAGAGTCAAAAACCCCAACCAGAATGAAATCGTATTTTGCAAAGAGATATGACTAATCTGTCTTAATTCTAATCCTTCTCGCGAATAGTATCTTAAACGTAACGAAGCACCTGAGATGAGTGAATGACCGACCAGATTGCTTAGTGAGTAAGCAAAGAAAGAAATCTTAAAAGTTTTCAACCAACCAAGTTGTGCCTTAATTGTCTTTAACCCTATCCAGTCATATCCGCTTAGCACAACAAAGTTTACAAATGTAAGAAGCAGAGCAATTTCAATTTTATAACTAGACCAATCGGCAATTTCACTATGTAAGGAATGAAAAGAAATGGTCATCAATTCTTTGTGCACCAGAAAAATAGCAAGCCCACAAAAAAGAACTGGCAATGCAAAAAGAGTATATTTTAAGAATTTCATCAGCATATTTTATATAAGCTTATTAATTTCTCCTAGGGAATTAATCTAAAACTTTTTACTTGATGAATTCTCTTCAGAAGCTCATAGTTATTAATAACCTTGAGGTTTTTATGTCTACATCAAATAATCCTTTATCAAATTCAGAACCATGGAATTTAGTCGCAGAAAATTACGGAGAGATGGCCGATTGGGTAATGACCCCTTTTGCAAAGAAGGCATTAGAAATTTTGCCTGCTGATAAATCTTCCAGTGTTCTTGATGTGGCCTGCGGAACAGGTATCCTGACTTGTATGATGGCCAACCTGGTTAACAATGTTCACGCATTGGATTTTTCAACGGACATGCTTTCTGACTTGCGAGCAAGACTGAATAAAAGAGAAATTCAAAATGTTGAGATCACTTATGGCGACGGACAGAATCTTCCTTTCAAAGACAATACCTTTAACGACGCCTTCTCTCTTTTTGGACTAATGTTTTTCCCTGATCGTATAAAAGGCTTCAAAGAACTTTATCGTGTTTTAAAACCAAATGGCCTTGCCATTGTTTCAAGCTGGGCCCCCCTTGAAAAATCGACGCTCATGCAAGCAACAAGTGCTGCCGTTAAGGCCGCTCTCCCTGATGCTCCTTCACCTCGTGCTAATTCAGGTACATTAGAAAATCCCGAGCTCTTTAAAATTGAAATGGAAGCTGCTGGTTTTCAATCAGTGATTATTCACGAAGTCACAATGGATCTTCCAGAAATTACTCCTAATATGTTTTGGAAATTAATGTCTGAAGGTGGAGCACCGATTGCTTTATTAAAAATCAAACACTCTCCTGAAGAGTGGAATTCGATTAACGAAAAAATTATTCAACATTTAAACTCAACTTATTCAAGTAATACGATGAAGCTTGCAACCACTGCTTACTTTGGCGTCGGAAGAAAAAAGTAATTAAGTATTTCTTCATTTTAAAACGGTTTTGCTCTTGCAAAGTGAACGTTAGTTTCAACATTCAAGTTGTTGATTAACAAACGTTAACCATAGAGGTGCTTAATGAATAAATTTGTCCCTACTTTTTTAGTCTGCTTCATATTTTTCCTCTTTATTCACAATGTTTCAGCACATGAAACCTGGGTGAAAAGTAATTCTCACTCCCGCCATTTTGTAACCATTGATGACGATGACGACAGTATTCAGGTTAAATTTTATCGCCAGGACTTTGGCGATTACCAGGATAAAATTTCTGCTTATCCATTTAAAAACGTTGAAGAAGCAAGAGAGTATATTCAAAAAAATTATTCTGATTTCACTTCAGTCAAAAAACTTGAATCATGGCCGGTTGATACGTTAGTAGATACGAAAAAAAATAAAGAGCTCTGGACTGCGACAAGTTCATGGAATGATGAATGGGAAAAAAAATATGCTGATTGGTTGAAGTCAGAAATAACCGATGATTTCTATATAAGATATAATATCCCCACTGATTGCGCTGATGCTGTGATTGGTTATCGCTGGATTTTTGCCCGCATCTACTCCCTTCCTGTCGCAAACACTGTTTCTGACACAGGATCACTCTTCGGGCATTTTTCGATGAGAAAACAATGGGAAGATCTACCGACATCGGCCAACTGGTATGATGATAGATTATTCATGGCCGCCCTAAATTATGTCATGGATATGACCAGCACCAGAACAATTATGAATACAGATGGCTTTCGAGTTGCGGTCACTCAAAAAGGATTGCAGGCCGGATCGTTTATTGTAAGCCAGACAAATGGTTCAGGGCACATGAGAACCATCACGCAAAATTATTATGATGATCCAACAAGCCTTCCTATTTTTACTTTCTCTTCAACTGCTCCCAGAGAAGTTCGTCCACTCTATAAGGAAGCTTTTGTTGATCAGGCCTGGCCAATAAGAGGAGTGCGAGAAATCATGGCCTTTAGATGGCCGGTGGTGAATAGAAATTCATGGACATTAAACGCTAAGACAAACGATTCAAGGTATTCAGAAGAACAATTTGATTCTACTTTGCAAAAGCAATACATGTCTTTTATTCAATTCGTTTTAAGTCGTGTCCATAAAGACTATGACCCGAATAGTTTGGTCACAACTGGTATTACTGATTTAGTTAACTATACCTATATCAGAATTAAAATTGTCCGTGATGGTTATGAATATTGTAGAAGTCATGACTGCAGACCTGGGACTCAGGCCTATGAAGACTGGAGCACTCCAAATCGTGATGCAAAATTTTTAATTAAGTTTAATGAGGTTGAGGATTTAGTGAGAGCGTTCGACCCAATGTATCCTGGACTTCTGAAAAACTGGTTGGATAGTTTAAACTCAAACATTATCAACATTGAAGGAACTGATCTTTCCCTCGAACAAATTCGAACTTTATTTGAAAGAAAATTACCAAGTTATAATCCAAGTGATTCCATTTTAAAACGCTGGGGTCTAAGCTCATTTCTGGCAGTTAAATACTAATTTTTTGTCACCCTAAGTGTTTTTTCTTAGGGTGATTTTTTTCTAAAGTTTTTCTTGAGTAAAAAACTTTTTTCCCCCGAGTAGTCCAAATATTCCCCGAGAGCATTTGAATACATATTGGAAATACATTCAACTCCTTTGGTTTTGAAATTGCAGTATTACTAAGTGAATTTGAAAAACAGATTCGGATAACAAAGGACTTCTTCATGACTTACGAAAAAGAGACTCTAAAACAACTGCGAATATCTCTTGATGAAGAAGATGATGAAACAAGCATCATTCCAATACTCGAAAATCATCACAAATACCTTAAAGAATATATCTCCATTCTTATGAATTCAGAAACACCTGCTAAAGACAAGCAGGCAACGGCCACTTTATTTTTTCCCATTTTCAATATGCATGCCAAAGCAGAAGAAGAAGTTTTTTATAGCACCCTTCAAGACTCCACGAATAAAGAAGTTCGCATGGAAGGACTACATGGAAAAGACGAACATGAAATAGCTTATGAACTCGTCGACGAGTTAAAACAAATGGGTGCTGAAGTTTCCTGGTCAGAAGAAATAGACTCTAAAATGAGAGTCCTGACTAGTTTATTAAAAAACCATTTAAAAGAAGAGGAACAGGTGATGTTTCCAATGGCGGAAAAAATAATTCCAGAATCTAAGCTAATGGACTTAACAGATGAGTATTTAGATAGATGTAAAATATATCTGGACATGGCCATGGAGGATACGCCTTCGGAAGTATCAAGAAGTGATGTAATAACGTTCTTTTATTAGAACTCATTATCAATAGAAAATTGGCCCACAATAGACCCGGTGATTTCTCCACCGGGTCTTTGTGTTAATAACGGCACACTTATAAACTTAACTCAAAGAAAGGATTAGATTTTTTAATTAATACCTTTAAATTTCTTTTTCAATTTTACAAAACCCTATAAACTAGTCGGATGTACAACATGGTTTCTAGCATTCAGTTTTTTTTTCTAAAAAAGTTTTATCAAATCGATACTGCTGCACCTGTGTCGGAAAATCGTTTATCACTCGATAAAATTTTCACTGATAGTTTTCCTAAAAAAGTAGCCGGAAAATTTGTCGTAGATTTTGGCTGTGGACATGGTGGTGATACAGAAACAATGGCACGCTGGGGAGCTAAACTTGCTCTGGGACTTGAGATCCGCGATGAGCTTGTTCAAAACAATCGAAAGCGAATTCAACTCGACAATTGCTCATTTGAGACAACTCTACCGACTGACCTAACATCAAAAGCAGATATGGTTATTTCAATCGATGCTTTTGAACATTTTGATCATCCCGCAGAGATGTTAAAGATCATGTTTAATTGCCTTCATTCAGGTGGAGAGGCCTATATCAGCTTTGGACCTACATGGTATCACCCTTATGGTGGGCATGCCTTCTCAGTCTTTCCCTGGGCCCATTTAATCTTTACCGAAAAAGCTCTGGTTCGCTGGAGAAACCAATACTATCATGATGGCGCAACTCATTTTCACGAAGTGGCCGGTGGCCTGAATAAATTATCAATAGCAAGCTTTGAAAGGCTTTTTAAAAATAGTGGTTTTGTTATTGAAGATCTTTATTGCAAACCGATTAAGGGATGGCGCTGGCTTCAACTGATTCTGGGAAGAGAGTTATCGACCAGCATGGTTCTAGTAAGACTAAAAAAACCTTAGTCTTTATTGCCTGAGTTAATATAATCCTTCCATTCTTGTTGAATTTTTATATCGCTCTTTTTAAGTTCAGTGAACACGCGCTGTTGATATTGAACTAAGATCTCGCGGTCTTTCGCACTTAATTCTCCATCTTTTGTCAGATCGACAATCTTATTAATGAATTCATAATAAGCATTACATTCTTCACCAACAGCATCGCAACTGATTGCGCGTGTTGATTCTACTCCGTCGGCCATAAAGTTCATAACTTTCACATCAGGCTCATTCATCAGTTTGGTAATGACTTCTGTGATCTGAACAACTTGCTTTGAATAGTGACCGATAGTCACTGCAGGCTTTTCAACCTTCTTCGTGCAAGAAAAACTAACAACAGAAATAGCTAAAATTAAAATAAGAATTCTCATTACTTTCTCCAGAATGCCAGGATCATACCCATTAATGATAATCCGACCATGGGATAAGAGATATTAATTAATGCGAGTTTTAAAGGTTTCATTGAAAAATAATGATTTGGAAGCATCGTTGTCAGGGTAAATCCAAGCCACGAAAGAAGTCCTAATTTCAAACCTTCTAGCGCAGTTGTTGAATGGCTAAAAATGATGAGATAACTCAAAATAACGGCCATTAAAATAGAAGAAAAAAATGAAGCGAAATAGCCATGGACTGCTGCTTTTTGAGAGGCCGGATCACTCATGTGATCAGGGCCGATGCCCATCAGTTGAATAAAGGCCTTACTAAAAATAAGTCCATACCAGATAAAGCCAAGGACCATATTAAGGACGGCACAGATAAGGATCGCGGAAATATTGTATTGAGCAAACATAAAAAAAATCTCCAGTGACACTCTTCATATCACTGGAGATTCTAAATCAAACTTAATTAGAAAGCCATTATTAAAGGTTAACAGCGCCTTCAAGTGCACAAGCTGGTCTAGTAATAGACGAGTTGTTACATGACAGGTAATCAGAGATATCAGGGTTAGTTCTTAGTAATGTCCCGATTCTGAAGTCACCAGTTGGGTGAATACCTTCGTCACCAGTGTTACATAAACTTGCCCAGCTGCTTGTTAACATTGAATCAGCTTGAGGAATTGACATAGCTTCTGTTCTTGCGTGGATGTTTAAAACTTTAATACCCCAAGCGTCTGCAATCAATTCACCAGCGTGGCTAGTTGTAATCTTCAAGTTACAGTCTGCTGCATCTTTTGCAGTTTTCTTACAGTATTTTTTATCTTCATCTGTGCTGTTGAATTTATCAACATAGTTTTCAGATAGACATGAAAGGTATGGCTTATAAAGCTCGTTACCTACTTGAGAGTTATCGATATGGTGACCCATTTCATGAGAAACTGCTTGAAGAACACTGTTTAATCTTTCTTTCGGAGAAGCAGTTTGAGAAAGAGCAATTAAGAATCCTGGGCAAATTAAAACGTATCTTTGATCTTTAATTGTCGTCGCGAATGCGTTAGCAACCATTCCGTCAGCTCCACATGGGCTTCCTAATAATTGTCCTAGAGCATCGTCTTCAAGACCTGATCTTTCAATAAAGTCTGCAAAGTTACCAATAAGAACTGTACTTTGAATGGCCTTAAAGTTTTCTTTTGTAGCATCGTTGAAATGACTTTCGTCGATTGCTTGTCTCATATAGCTTTTAAGTAGAGCTACATTTGCTGGATTTGTTACAACTGTTTCGATATCGCCAATTCTCTTTTTAGCAGAGGCCATTGTCTCACGGTTTTTAATTTTGAAACTTTCAATAGCACGTTTAATGAAGTGAATTCTAGAAATCTTCTTTTTCATTTCTTCGATTTTTGGAGCTGCATTTCTGTCAGCCTCAGCAGCGATCTCTGATTTTAGCTTACTGATATAAACTTCTCTTTGAGCGCGAAGTCCCTCTGTATCCTTACAAATTTTTTGTAATGGATCAGCACATACTGCAGAATCCTGAGAAAAAGCATTAAAGCTGAAAGAGGCTGCCGTTAGGGCACATGCAAGCACAAGAGTTTTTGACTTCATAAACTAGCTCCGTTCGTTGGGGTGTTTAAAATATGGACAGACGGTAACATTTGGCAAAAAAACCACAACCTAAAAGGAAATTTCATGTAAAAAGGTAATAGTTCCTCCCGAAACTAGTCCCCAGACCGTTTCAAAGCCACTATAATGCAACAGCTTTACCCCCTTAATCTGGAATCTATATGACTAATAATGACTATCTTCGCAGCATCCGCTTTCTCTTAGACGTAAGCGACGCCAAGCTCGTGGAGATCATGAAGCTTGCTGATATCACCGTTCCTCTGGACGAGATTAAAGCTTATTTATTAAACGAAGAAGACGAAGGCTACATCAAGTGTAGCGATGAAGTTATGGCCCACTTCTTAGACGGTCTGGTTTATTATAAGCGTGGCAAAGATGAGTCTCGCCCACCAGTTCCTTTTGAACTTCCTCTTTCTAACAATGTTGTTTTGAAAAAACTTCGCGTGGCATTCGCTCTAAAAGAAGATGATATGCACGACGTTTTAAAAACAGCTGGCTTCAGTGTTGGCCGCTCGGAACTCTCTGCCCTATTAAGAAAAAAAGATCATGTGAACTACCGCGAATGCGGAGATCAATTGCTTCGAAATTTCTTAAAAGGTTTAACGATGAAAAACCGCGGATAATTTATTCTAACTTTAACTAAAAAAGATTTTCTGGAAATGCCATGGAAAAATGGTGGTGGAGTAACGACAGAACTCTTTCGTATTCCTGCCGGTGAATCTTTTTTATTTCGAATTTCTTGTGCCTCGGTAAATAGCGATGGCCCCTTCTCTTCTTTCCCTAACATTGACCGCATTTTAATGCTCATTAAAGGAAACGGGTTTCATTTAGAAGGTCTGAATACAACTCTTACTGATGATCAAACCCCAATCTATTTTCAGGGCGAAACTCCAGTCAACTGCACATTAGTCAACGGCCCTTGCCGCGACTTTAACGTCATGACAGACCGAAGCTACGCAAAATCCTTGATTTCAGTTGTTAAGCTCTCTCAAAATGAATCAATTATCTTAAAGGCCGAATGTGATTTCAGGTTTATTTATGATAAGGATGCAGAGAAACTCTATAAACTTGATTTGGGTGAGCAGTGTACGATTCTTGAGGATTATGAAAAATCCTTAATTGTTGTCGATGTCACAAAACTTTAATGAACACTAAAACGTCTTTTTATCAGCACAATTTTGAAGATCTTCAGGATCTATTGAAGAATAATGCTGTTAATCCTGCGAGTGCTTCACTCCTTTATCGCCATCATTACAAAGAAAAGAAAATTGAAGCTTGTGATCACCACAATCTTTCAAAAGCAGCTCGTGAATTTATTACGACAAATTTTGATTTCACACTTCCTGAAATTGAACTCGTTCATGAGTCGACTGATCAGACTGTAAAGTTGCTTGTGAAACTTAAAGATGGCCAGCGAGTTGAATCAGTTCTGATTCCTTTTCAAAGCAAATACACGATCTGTCTTTCAACTCAGGTTGGATGTGCGATGAAGTGTTCGTTTTGTTTTACAGGAACTCAGGGCCTGAAGAGACATTTATCAACTGATGAAATTATCGGGCAATTCATTCTTGCCTGGAACTGGCTGAAAGAAAATCGTCCAGATGATCACCAGTTAAAAAATATCGTTTATATGGGGCAAGGCGAACCCCTTCACAATTTTGATGCTGTTAAAAAAGCGAGTGAGATTTTCCTCTCTCAGCATGGAATGAGTTTGGGTGTCCAAAAAATTACTGTTTCAACAGCTGGGTATCTTCCAGGACTAAAACGCTGGAATGAAGAAATGCCTGGGGTAAACCTGGCCTTATCACTTCACTCTGTTTTTGAAGAAAAAAGAAATAAGCTTATCCCGATCAATCAACGTTACCCGCTTCAGGAAGTCATGGATTACATCGACACGATTCCTCTAGCGAGAAAACAGTATGTCATTTACGAGTACCTACTTATTAAAGACTTTAACGACACTCCTGAAGACGCCCACGCCACTGGAGCGTTCTTAATGGGGAAAATGGCCATCATTAACTTGATCCCTTTTAACCCGTTTCCAGGGTCTGAGTATCAGCGTCCATTAGACTCGAGTATTTTGGAGTTCCAGAAAATAATTGGAACTTATAATTTGCCGGCACTTATCAGAACCACTAAAGGTGATGATATACTAGCAGCATGCGGGCAATTAAATACCAAGGTTTAAGTATGAAAGACATCATCACCGGCAAGACTCAAGAACATTTAGTTTTAGATGAAGAAAGTAATCTTTTGGTTCATAAGGAAGTATTATCTTCACTAAGAACAATGCGAGATGAAGCGGCCGCAGCTGGATTTTCTTTAAAACTGGCCAGTGCTTTTAGAGGTTTTGATCAGCAGTTGAATATCTGGAATGCTAAAGCAAAAGGGTTAAGGCCACTACTAGACTCTTATGGTGTCCCTCTCGATTACGATACGCTATCGCCTACTGAAGTCGTCTATGCGATTTTAAGATGGTCTGCGCTTCCAGGAGCGAGTCGCCATCACTGGGGTAGTGATATGGATGTTTATGACAGCAGTCGCATGCCTGAGGGCTATAAAGTGCAATTGGTGCCACAGGAATCACAACCCGGTGGAGTCTTTGCTGATTTTCACTTATGGCTGGATGATAATTTAAAGCATTTTAGATTTTTTAGACCCTACGCTCACGATTTAGGTGGGATTGCTCCTGAGAGATGGCATTTAAGTTATGCACCCATTTCAAATGAGTACCAAAAAATCTTAACGTATGAACTTTTAGAAGAAACTATTTCAAACGCTGACATTGAATTGAAGCCGGTTATCTTAAAAGAGCTTCCAGAAATTTATCAGCGCTTCGTTAATATCTAAAAACCTAAAAAATACTTCCATAATGGTACTGTAATGAGAGACAGCGGAATGCTCACGCCTACCATCAGGTTGGATATCTCACTATCAAGATTGAATTCATTGGCGACAACTGCTGCTGTAATCATAGTGGCCATGGCCGATTCTAAAACGACAACGTGAGTGGCAAGGTCATTGCCTCCTAAAAGTTTCAGGTAAAAGAATGCGAAGAAGGCCGGGAAGATTAGTAATTTAAAAACCAAACCTAGAGTTAGAGGAATCCAGCGTTTTTTGAAAACGGCCAGGTCAAAATGCAATTGGTAGCCTACGGAGAATAATGCCAGAGGCACAAGTGTCGCTGCGATTTTTTCCATTGAAGGGTAAATGGCATCTAAGCTTGTTGGGTTTGCTCTTCCGAAGAAAATAAACCAGACAATCGTAAGTAATAAAGCGATGAAGGGAGGGAAAGTAAAAACTCTCTTTCCTATAAAGGCCGGAGTGATCTTAGCACCTGAATAAAGTGCGGCCACAACAATTCCCAATGTTGAGAGAACCAGGAAGCTTCCCGCTTGATCGATAAGAATTCCAACCGGAACTGCTTCTTTACCAATGAGAGCTTCAAGAAGTGGGATCCCAACGAATGATGTATTTCCTAAACCTGCTGTTAATATCAAGGCCCCGATTGTAGCGTCTCTCCATTGCAGCTTTTTTCCGATGAAAGAAAAAATGAAATAAGAAAACACAAAACAAATCCATGCCATTGAAACCGGCAGCCACCAGTTTCCACTAAAATCTAAATTAACCAGCATGCGTGGCACTTGTGAAAAGACGAGAGCTGGAAGTGTAATGTAGACAATAAAAGCATTGAATGCTTGTGGAGTTTGATGAGGGAATTGACGAAGTCTTTTACAAAGGATTCCGGCAATAAGGCAAATGAAGATCACGATAAAGTTTGTCATATCGTGATCTTATCAAAGTGTTAATTGGATGAACAAGTCTTAAAAAAGGTTCTTATTCTTTACTAGCTTGCGGACTCGAAGGGCCACAATGGTAAATAAAATGAAACCTAGTCCGGCCATCATAGGAGCGACGAATCCCATTCTTAAAACGGCCTCTGTATTAAAGACCTTTTTCATAATGACTACTGTTAATGCCGAGCCAAAAGAAATTGAGAGAATAAAACACAAAGTAATAAGGAAGCTAAACTCTCTGCTATAAATTTTCTTGATGGATTCAGTATCGAGCCCAAGCATATAGAATAAACTCATCTCTCTTTTTCGTAATTCAAGATGATTAAAACTAACTGCTACTAAAACAACTAAGGCCACAAAGAGCGATAAAAATGAAATAAATTTAATCGCAATCGCCATTAAATCAAAAATGGTTGTGATCTTTCTTACCAGCTCTGAAACTTCCAGCATCGAAACACTTGGAAAAGTCTCTGCCATTTTTGAGAAGACTCTTCTTCTTTCTTCGATTGATTTCACTTTGATTGAAGATAAGTAAGTTTTAGGAGCTTCTTCTAAAATCCCTGGTTGGAAAAGAATAAAGAAGTTAGGTTCAAAACTTGTCCACTTCACTGTTCTAAAACTTGTCACAATCCCTTCAACTTCAATTCCACTGACATCAAAGATGAGTTTGTCACCAAGCTCTGCTCCTAAACGTCTGGCATAAGTTTGCTCTAGTGAAATTTCACATGGAGCGATTTCGGGATTACATTTCTCTCCGTTAAATTTCCCTGCTACTAAAGTTTCTGACCACGATAGTTCTGAGCGGTAACTTAAATTGACTCCGCGATTTCTCGTGCGTTCTGAATTGTCATCTTCGCGAGTCTGGAAATTCTGATCTCCTTCAGGAGCATCTCTTTTAGCTAATGGCTCACCATTGATTTTAATGAGTCTTGCTCTGATCATTGGTGCAAATATCGTGCGATTCCATCCTTCAGACTTTGTGATGGCCTCGAATTCCTCTGCTTGTGTGTCTTGTAAATCAAAGATGAAAAGATCTGGTCTTCTATCGCCATAAGTTTGAGTGAACTCCTGACGAAGTGAACTCTCTAATTGAAAAATGAATGTTGTGAGAGTCATCCCCATCAATAAACAAATGAAGATTGTGAATGATGAAGTGAAGTAACGGCTCAATGTCCTTGAAGCATGGCGATTGACGAGCTTCATGCTGCCTGAAAAACGATCTAACAAGTAAGTGAACACTTTAAAGCAGACTGCTGCCAGGATAATAATTAAACCTAGAGCTCCTAAGAAAATTGATCCGACCTTAAATGAATTGGCCAATAGGATTGCCAAAATAATGATATAAATCAAGAGCGGGAGAAAGTAATAAAGCTTAATGCGTTTTAGCTCTGATGGTAGATCCTGAAAGACTGTGGCCACTGGAGTTTGCATAGCTCCCCAGAATAGAGGGCCCAAAGCTAATAAACTTCCACCAAAAGATAATCCAAGAATACGCAGTAACGACAGTGCACTTAATCTGAAGATCAGCTCTTCACCAACAAGCTTCGAGAAAAATCCTTCAATATAAGGAAGTGCGATTGTCACAAGCCCTGTAGAAATTAAGACTGAAACAAATGTTAAAAGAATGAGATGAGCAAAATTCACTCGGAAAAGAAATGACGTTTTAATCCCCATTGCTTTATAGATGGAAAATGTTTTAAGCTTCTTCGACAGAAAGTGCTGAGTGAAATAATACAGCCCTACTAAACTCAGAAGATAAGTCATCAATGTGATTAAACTTAAATAGTCACTTAGAAGTCCTAAGGATCTTGAGATCTGCTGACTTGATTCTTCCGGTCCTGCGATCTTCACACTCTTATCAATCACTAATTTTCTTAATTCTTTTTGAACGGCCTTTGCAGGAATATCAGAAGGTAACTTTATGGCATAACTATAAGTCGCCGTTGAACCAAATTTAATTAAATCCGTTTGTGGAAGGAAGTTGTATGAAAGAAAAATCTTGGGAGCAAGATTGAATCCTCTAAAAGAAGAGAATTGATCCTGCAAAATAATTCCTCCGACTTTAAAGATGGCCTCACCAACTTTAATTTCATCACCGACTTTAATTCCTAACTCCCACGATAAATCGCGGCTCATCCAGGCAGTTGGTGTTTCGTGAATGGGATTCCAGTCCCCCGGGCCTTTTCTTCCCTGGTCTTCTAAAACCACACTTCCATAATAAGGAAACTCAGTGCTCACAAAGTTTAAGTCAGCAAGCTTTGATAAAGTTTCACTCTTATCTTTATGGACTTTCATGACTAGTGAATAAGTTTCAGTCCATCTGGCATAGGGATATTTTTTTTCGACAAGGAAGCCTTCGATATTTTTTATTTCTGATGGCTCAAGAGCACGCCTGGTTGAAATAGATAAATCGGAAGCAATAAAGTTTTTAGCGTTTTTGGCAATCTTCTCTTCAATACCAACTTTGAAGGACTCAACTAATAAAAGACCGATGATTCCCAAAGTTAAACATAGAACATAAAACCAGTTAAACGCGCGGTCAGATTTAAAATCTTTCCAGAAGAATTTTAAGAATGGCATTTTCCACCTATCAGACGAACAATGCGATCTGCCTTAGCTGCTAACTCATCATCGTGAGTTACAAGAATCATAGTTATTTTCTTTTCGCGTACCATCTTGAAAAGAATATCAATAATGCTCTTTCCTGTTTCAACATCCAGGTTTCCAGTTGGTTCATCTGCTAGAAGTACTGGTGGTCCAAATGAAAGTGCGCGTGCAATGGCCACACGTTGCTGCTCTCCCCCCGATAACATGGCCGGGTAATGATCAGCGCGGTCTTTTAATCCCACCATCTCCAGCCACTTCATGGCCGTCTCTTTATCTTCATGGCCATTAATTTCAAAAGATAATAAAACGTTTTCAAAAGCAGTTAAGTGCGGGATCAAATGGAATTGTTGAAAAACGATTCCTAATTTTTTAGCACGGTATTCACATAATGCTTCTTCAGAAAGTTTTGTCAGGTCCTGATCATCAACGATGATGCTTCCTTGATCCGGACGATCGAGGCCCGCCAGCATTGAGAGCATTGTCGTTTTACCACTTCCCGATTTACCTAAAAGAGCGATAATTTCACCACTTTTAATCTCTAGGTTCACATCGTTTAAAACGTTAATGGTATTTTTTCCCTGAAGGAAATGCTTATTAAGATTTTTTACTGATATTTTCATAAATTTTTCTCCACGAACTCAGTTACAGTTTTTGCAACCAGCTCTTGCCCTTTTGCATTCGGGTGAACTCCATCTGGCATATTTAACTCGGCCTTACCGGCCACATCTTTTAAAATGAAAGGATGAAAAGGAACTTTTTCAGTTGATGCAATTTTTTTGTACATTGCTTCGAACTCATCAGTGTATTTCTTTCCATAATTTGGTGGCATTAAAAGTCCAAGTAATAAAACTTTCACTTTTTTCTCTTTTGCCATTTTGATAATTGCGACGAGATTCTTTTTTGTCTCTTCAAGTTTTAAACCACGAAGACCATCATTGGCCCCAAGCTCTAAAACTAAAATATCTGTTGGTTTTTTTAAATGCCATTTAAGTCTTGTCAGACCACTCGCTGATGTCGATCCACTCACTCCACCATTCGTGACAATCACATCATGCTTTTTAGCTTTTAAGTTTCTTTCGACAAGTCTTGGGAAAGACTGCTCTTCATCAAGGCCAATACCTTCAGAGAGAGAGTCACCTAAAAAAAGAATGTGAGTTGATGCAAAGACAGAGGTGCTAATAATTAACAGCCCTAAAACTAGACCTAATTTTAATTTCATGATCAATGTGTCCTAAAGAAATTCTATGTCAATTTTTTGGTAAAAAACTCTATCGCTTCGTGATAGTCACCAAAATCTTTGACTATTGTTTGAGCATAACTTTTAGATGGTTCTACAAATTGGTTATGCATCGGTTTAACTTGTAAGTCGAATTGCTTTTTTACACCTTCGGCCGTTCTTCCACGTTCGTGAACATCGCGTTCAAGGCGACGCTTGAATCTCAACTCTTCGGGTGTATCGAAAAAGATTGCTTCATCTAATTCTTCTCTGACGAGAGCAGAATCAAGAATTAAAATTCCATCGACTAAAATAATTTTTTTAGGATGGCAGTCCAATGTTTCTTTTTTTCTCGTATGAGTCGCAAAATCATAAATAGGAACTTTGATAGACTTCCCTTTTTTTAAAGCGGAAAGATCCTTCGCCAGCAATGCAAAATCTAAACTCTCGGGATGATCAAAGTTAACTGATCCACCATCGCCATCAAAGCGGTGTGACTGATCGATGTAATAATTGTCTTGATATAAAATGGTGCATTGGGCGTCACCTAAGATTTTTTGTAACTCTCTGGCAAAGAACGTTTTTCCAGACCCGCTACCGCCAGCAACACCAATAATGTAAGGAGCTTCCATAAATCTTCCTATTGAGAAGTTCTTAATATTCTCATTTATTTTGTATCAATATTCCACTCAATTATGAATGAAATCATCGGTTTTGAGCTAGGGAAAGAAGTATCCTAAACCTTACTTAAGCTGATGGAAGTTCTTACCCGAGCGCGAAAAATATGGGCCTCATATATAATCAAATAATGGACAACTTACTTAGCACAAATGGATTACGAGAAAAAAATCTGCAGCTCAAAAAAGAGTTGGATCACGCTTATGAGCTGATTCAAAACTATGAGTCTTTAATCGCAGAACTGCGTGAATCAAACGACAGTAATTTAAAAAGAATCACTCACGACTTGTCTAATCCCCTACAAATTCTGTCGATGACTATTGAATCCCTTCAGGACTCTCCCCCTAAAGACATAGCGTCTGCTCTGGAGAGAATGAGACGATCGACTGACACTATGACTGAACTCATTGCAAGTATTAGAAAACTCCGCTCGACAGCAGCAAGTATTTCGAAAAAAACAGTCCAGGTTATTTAATTATTTCCGACTAATTTGTTTCTTTTTAATCTCGATGCTCAAATCCGCTTGTAAATTTTCCAGTATCCCCTAGGATGGAATGTATATATGGATATTCGATTAATCACAGTCAAGGAAGACTTTGAAAAGGCGTATGGAATTCTCAATCAAAGAGAATACCCTCTGTCGTTTTATGAGTACACACTCAAGCACGACTTGTATCAGAATCATCAAAAGTTAAAGCTCGTTGGAATTTTCAAGAACGACGACTGCATTGGAACTATCAGCTACAAAATCACACCATGTCCGAGTCTGGGAAAAGTCCTGGAGATTAAGGAAATGCATCACCAAGGCATTTCGGCCTATGTCGTCCTAATGGACTTCATTGACGATATTGCCCGCGATGAAAACTGTTATTCAATAAAGATCTGCAAGAACGAACCAGCAAGACTAAACAACTCAGTGTTCGATCGCTTTGAAAATTTCTTAAAGGGATTGATTAACTAGATTTCCTGGAAGTTCAAAGACAAATTCATAGCACCACTATCTGATGTCGCACTATTTTGAACATTAAACTGAGCTTCATTATTATAAAACGATGTAATCGTTTGTGGTTTTCCAATAATTTTCTTAGCAGCGTCTACCATCTTCATATCAATTTGAACTGGATTGATTTTTGATCCGTTTACCAGAACATTTTTAAACTTCTTAAGATTGATGACGATTTTATTCTTCAATCCTTCCTGCATAATCACGATGTCTTGATTGTAATTTGCTGAAATAGTTTTCACTGTTTCAATAGTTTTTGAACCAATGACTTGTGCGATTTTAATATTGAGATTAACTTCTGATCTTGCGGTGAAAGACATGAATGAAAGAAATAAGATACACAGTGATAGTCTAATCGATTTCATAAAGTCCCCCGAGTTTGATCTTATGATTCTAATCAAACTCGGGATATTTAATAATAGGGTAATTTATACCGGAGCTTTGGGTAACTTCTTATGTTTACGTGGAAAGTAAATCGACGCAACAACCGACAGAATCAGTAGACCTAAGATGACGCTAATCGAAATAATTGTTGGGATATGATACCAGCCCGCCACAATCATCTTGATCCCTACGAAAACCAGGATCCCTGATAAAGCGTAGTTGATGTATTCGAACATTTCCATAATTCCGTTAAGCGCGAAGTAGAGAGATCTCAAACCTAAAATCGCAAATACGTTAGACGTAAAAACAATATATGGATCCGGAGTAATCGCTAAGATCGCCGGGATTGAGTCAACTGCAAAGATAATGTCTGTTGTTTCAATCATCACGAGAACTAAAAATAGCGGAGTGAAATGAGTTACTCCGTTAATTGTTGTTCTAAAGTTTTCACCGTCAAAGTTTGGAGAAATTTTCCAAAATCTCTTAACGAACTTAATCATCGGATTCGCTTCAACTTCCACGTGCTTTTCTTCGTCTTTAAGCATCTTGATACCTGTGTATACAAGAAAGACTCCGAATACGTAAATCATCCAGTTGAATTTGGCGATAAGAGCAACACCCGCGTAGATGAAGATAATTCTAAAGAACAACGCCCCTAAAACCCCCCAGAATAAAACTCTGTGTTGGTATTGGGCCGGAACTCTGAAGTAAGTAAAAATTAAAGAGATAACAAAAATGTTATCCACACTTAACGCCTTCTCTATAATGTAGCCGGTAAAAAACTCAATCCCCTTCTGGTGACCCATTTTGTAATAGACCCACGCATTGAAGAGCATCGCAAGTGAGATCCATACTCCGGTCCACGCTAAAGATTCTTTAATCGAAACTTTATGAGACTTCTTATGAAACACACCCAAATCGAGTACCAACATAAAACCAATAATAGCGAAAAACGCTAACCATTCCCAAACTGAGTGCACTGCAAACATTCTCTTCTACTCCTAAAAACTTGCCTATTATAAAACTGCCTATTCTTTTACATTACAGCTGCCTGAACTGCCTCGTCATCAATCTCTGCTTCATAAAGATGAGATCTATCGGATACAATGGCAACCGCGTAGTGTCCTTTGAAATTATTAATCTCTTTTACAACGACCACTTCTCCGCCTTTTGAGAGCACCAATTGGCAAAGATCATCTAAAACATCGTCGTCGTGAGCATTAACTTGTCTTGGTGTAATAAAAATTTCACCTGTTTGTTTATTAATCGAACCCCAGACGTATCTGTTTTCGACAACAAAGAGCTTCTGAATTTTACCGTAAACTGCGCTGATAGCAATATCTTCAAGATAAGTCACCGCACGGTCTCTGCTCATGGCGATTTCAAGCTCACTTAAAGCGCCAAGCTCTTGCTGCTCATAATAAGGAGCAAGGATTTTATAAACCTTCTCCTGCAGTTCGGCCGATTTCATTTTTTCGACGTTTCCTACAATAGATTCACCCATTAACATTGATTGGTTCAAGAGCTTTTTCATATGTCCAATGTGATCTTTTACACCGGCCAAGATAATCGGCAGGCGGTAAGCAGTGAAGAGCTTATTTAACTCTTGAGATGCATTTAAAAAGAAGTCTTTCGAATCCTTTTTATTTGTTCCATCAATCCCCGGCTCATTTCTGTATGAATCAAGTTTGATCAGGTGTCCGCTGTTTTCAATCAGGACATTGATAGCGCGTGAACTCATCGTTACGATGAAAAATCCTCTTACGTTATTTTTGATTCTGATAAGTGGCTTAATATGGAAACTATCTGCCACAATGATTAAGTCTGAGATTGAAGACTGCACGCGGATAAAACCTGTGTCGCCTTCGAAGCCTTCTTCAGAGTGGAAAACAACCACACCGCGATCGAGTGCTTCAAGTTTATCAAGATAACTTTTCTCCCATAGTGTTTTCATAAATTGATCAACATAAGAGCGAGTGTAATCTTTTAATAAATAGAACTCTGCTTTAAGCAAAAGCTCTTTCCATCTTTCTTCCATCGTCTTGTTGTCTAAAATCGACATATCTTTAGACAAGTAAAGTGAAATCATCGGACCTTTACTTGATACGTTCAGTATATTTAAATCTTTTACAGAAAGCTCTCTCATACATCCTCCCTGGACTATTAGATACCGTCATATTAGTCCATAGCGTCGTTTTAATAAAATTGATATTTAAGCAATAATAGTTCGTTTTTTACGAATAACTTATTATACTAGTGAGGTAACTAGGAGATATTATGAAATGGCTTAATTATCACCATCTGATCTACTTCAAAGAAATTGCCAACGAAGGCAGTATTTCGAAAGCTTCTGAAAAACTTCTTATCGGACAACCTGCACTGAGTGCTCAGTTGAAACAACTTGAAGAACAACTCGATATCGAATTGTTTGAGAGAAAAAACAGAAAACTGATTCTAACTGATGCTGGAAAAGTTGTTTTAAAATACGCCAATGAGATCGGCCATCTTGGACAAGAACTACTACAAGTTATCGAAGAAAAAACTTACTCAAACAGCAAAACATTATTTCGTCTTGGAGCTCTTGATAGCGTTCCAAAACAAATCGTCTGGGAGATTGCTCAGAAGGCCAGAAGTTATGGCGACTGTTTCGTAAGTATTGTGGAAGGAGATCAGGAAGAATTAACGAATGAACTTCTATCCCGCAATATTGACTGCTTTATCTCTAACTACTCTGGGGATATTTCTAAAGATAAAAACATGAACTCTAAATCGTTCGTGAAAGCTTCTGTTTCAATTTATGGAGCGAAAGAATTTTTAGATTGTAAAACTAACTTTCCAAAATCGCTGATTGGAAAACCCATGATTCTTCCCACTCACCATTCGAAACTTCGCCATGACCTGGATTTTTTCTTTGAATCAAAAAAAATCAAAATCATCAATGAACTTGAAACTCAAGATACAGCTTTAATGAAGATTTTTGCGGCCCAGGGAGCAGGCCTAGCAGCACTGCCGGATATTGCAGCTCAGGACTTGGTTCAAAACGGGACGCTTTATAAGATTGCAACGTTGCCGAACATTAAAGAAGAGTATTGGATTATCGGTTCAAAAAGAACGATCGATAACCCAATTGCCTCTAAACTGATGAAGAATATTTAATTTTCTTTTTTATCTTTTTCTGGAATGGCCACTGACAATAGAACTGATAGAGCAATGATTCCCAATACGAAGGCCAGGGAATATGACGTAGGGATAATGTACCACGCCTCTATCAGCATCTTTACCCCAATGAAAATCAATACCACTGACAATGCATACGATAGGAATCTGAAGAGCTGAACGACACCTGCAAAGGCGAAGTACAGTGATCTTAATCCCAGGATCGCAAAAATGTTTGACGTGTAAGCGATGAAAGCATTTTTTGTGACTGATAATGTTGCTGGGATTGAGTCGACTGCGAAAATTAAATCAGTTGATTCAATAATTAAAAGAACTAAAAATAACGGAGTCATGTGGCGAATACCGTTTTTTATAACAAAAAACTTCTCCCCTTCAAATTTCTCAGTCATGCGGAAATACTTTTTCCCCATTCTATAAATGAATCCCTCTTCAGGATTCATTTCCTCATCTCCACCAGAGACCAGCATTTTAATTCCGGTATAAACCAGGAATGCTCCGAAGAAGTATAAAATGAAATGGAAATGATGAATAAGCGCGACTCCACCGACGATAAACAGGATTCTCATCACCAGGGCCCCTAAGATCCCCCAGAATAAAACGCGGTGTTGGTATTTTGGTTCTACTTTGAAGTAAGTAAAAATTAATGTCATAACAAAAATGTTATCCACACTTAAACTTTTTTCTAAAACATAGGCCGTTAAGAATTCATAAGACTCGCGCTCTCCAATAAAGTGATAAACACCATAATTGAAAATCATCGCTAGAGTAATCCATACACCTGTCCAGATCAGCGATTCTTTAACTGAGACATCGTGATTCTTTTTATGAAACACACCTAAATCGAGGGCCAGCATGGCCAAAACAAAAACGTGAAATCCTATCCACCAAGACACTTGTGCTTCCAAAAACAACTCCTTTAATAGTACCTAATAACATCAATCTGATTGAAAACTAAAAAATTATAAGATAGCTTTCACCATATGAAAAAAGAAATGCTCATAGAGATGCTTGTTGAAAAAGGATGGTTTCATCAAGAGGATTTTCTGGAGCAGAATTTCTGCCTAGAGTTATTAGCTGAGGCACGCCATTTAGAGTGGAAACAGGCACAAATTGGCAAAGGCGACAAAAAACAAGAGGCCACTAGCATCAGATCTGATTCAATCGTCTGGATTGAGGAAGAAAGCGCTACAGCAGCTCAAAAAAATTACCTAACGCAAATGAATGACCTGATGAAAACTCTGAATCAAGAACTTTATCTGGGATTAAAAGAATACGAATGCCACTTTGCTCAATATAGCGCGGCCGGATTTTATAAAAAGCATTTAGATCAGCACACGGGAAGCAAAGCACGAGTTATAAGCAGTATTCTCTATCTGAATGAACCTCAAAAGGGCGGAGAGCTGGTTATCTATAACCGCGAAAAACCCGATGTCATTGAACAAGTTATCACACCAAAACCCGGAAGTTTTGTTTGCTTTTTAAGCAATCAAATTTATCATGAAGTACTCCCAACAGAAAGTGAGAGATTTTCTCTTACTGGATGGTTTAGAAACACACTATGAAAATAAAATTCATCTCTTATCTGATTTACTATTTTATCCGTTTAATCAATCTGACTTACAGATATGAGTTTGTTGGTTTGGATAACAAAAAAAAGGCACGTGCTTATCATCCTAAAGGAGCTTTTGTCTTCGCGATCTGGCATCAAAATCTGATCCCGGGAATCCTTGCTCACGGTGATGAACAGTACACGATGATTATTTCTGAATCAAAAGATGGAGAGATCGTGGCCGTGACTTGTGAAAAGTTAGGTCATAAACCTTCGCGCGGAAGTTCCACTCGCGGTGGGAAAAAAGCACTAATCGAAATGGTTAAGAATGTTAAGAGTGGTATCCCTGGTGCTTTAACAGTTGATGGCCCGAAAGGTCCTGCTTATGTTGTTAAACCTGGAGTTATTGAACTCGCTCGTCTTGCTCAATGTGCGATTCTTCCCATGTCACCTTATACAGACAGATTCTGGGTTATCAAAAAAAGCTGGGATCAGTTTAGAATCCCAAAACCTTTTAGTCGTGTTGTGATCGCTTTAGGCGAACCATTTTTTATTGATGACTCAATCACCAAGGAAAAATTTGATCTCGTTGCTCTTGAAATAGCAAAACGCCTGCACGAAGGTGAAGAAATTGCTAAATCTCACTTCAAAACTTAGAATTCGATATCAGCTGATAAACTTTTTTGACAAGCAAACTGCTCATAAACATCCTGGATGTTTTTTGCGCGCCCTTTTGATCTCGTCACTTCCACCATTGATCTCCCAATGAAGTAGTTACCAAATAAAGTTTTCTCCAGGTATCTTTTTGAATCTTCTTTCGCCACTTCATCTCCCTTGATTTTTTTCAAGGCAAAAAGAACTGACTTATAATGGCGTTGAACTTTCTCAACCGATCCACCCGACGTTAGATCTTCTTCTTCGTTAAGTGTTCCATTGTAATAGTTTTTTACGTCTGAATAGATCAGGTCTTTATTGGTTGCAATAAAGTCGTATCCTTCCTGAACAACGCTATCAGCATGCTTAAACATCAATCTAAGCTTCTGAGCATCCTGACAAAAGTAACTTGTTTTAATCTTATCCAGTTTTCCATCTTTTAAAATAGAAGCGTATTTTGTATTGAATGAGAATAGTCTTTCATTAAATGTTGTCACTTCTTCAAAGCTTTTCGTCGTCGTGTACTTTAAGAATTTATCTCCCCACTCTCCGTAAAGCTGGGAAGTAATCTTATTGTGGTTATCAATAATCGCCACCATATTATCTGATCCATCATCAAGGCCAGAGTACTCTTTTGGAGCTACCAGGTTTCCAAGACGAGTTTCAATCTTTCTTAGTTCCACTAAACGTGAAAGGTATTCATCTTTTTTCTTTTCCATCCCTGAAGCCAGAATGGCCTTTTGTTTTTCGCCTTTACCTAAAACTTTTTGTTCTTTTGCCGTAATATCGTTTCCAATTCTAATAATATGGAAAAGGATTTTTGCACGGTGATTCTCATTGAAGTCTTTACCTGAGATATTCATCGCCTCTGTAAAGCCCGCGATATCCAGAGAATCAAACTTCTTCATTTCCTGAATAAATAAATCATCCAGCATAGGAATTGAGCTGATATTTAATTCTTTATAGATTTTAATTTGCCCAACCAGCAGGTCGTAGTCTTGGGCCAATTGAGAAATCATCAGAAGCTTTTGTGTTTCAGTTGGGATATCAAGCGCCTGATTTAATCCAGGTTGCAGGTATTTTTGAATTTTTGTTAATGTCTTCTTTAATTCAGTTAAGTCACCAACATTATCAGCGAAAGTTGTGCGGTCAATTTCCGCATTGGCCTTAGAGATATTCACTTTATCAGTTTCAAGTTTCTTTAATTCAAGTGTTAATTCGTCAGCTAAAGCTTTAGTGTCGCGGTAATCATCGCGAGTTAAGCTGTTTTCCATATCAAGAGCGCCTTGAGTATCAAGCTCTCTTCTAATTTCATAAAATGAACAGTTTAGTTTTACGAATGTCTGGCGGTCTGCTGGTTTTTCAAAATCAAAACGTTGTTTAATAATCATATCAATTAAACGAAGTGCTGATGAAATAAGAAATCCACCACCGGCCACGATTAATCCAACAGCGTTACCTGATAATACTCCCAACTGAGTTGAGTTATAGATAAGATCAGCTGCCGTTTCAAGAACGCGCCCATCTTCCATATTACATTGGTTCTTTTTGATCATGTTATTGATGTTCGAAAACACCGCTGAAAACTTAAGCCCACTAATGGCATTTGATTTCTGATCAGTATCGCTCACAACCTCAGACAAAGTCGGGCTATTTGTGATGACTGCATTTTCTTTTAAGCTGTCTTGAAGCGATTTGATTGAATCAAGCACTTCACTCATCTTACTATCTTCGCTCTTTAAGCAGTTTCCTTTTAAGACGTCTTTAATCGCTTCTGTCTTAGCAATAAGATCAGAGAATTTCTTTGATTCTAAAGGACATGATTTTGGGCGCTCATAAACGGCATTATACTTCTTGATCAACTGATCAGCTCTCGCAAGGTCAATATCGGCCGAGAACGCCGTCCACGGAGTTACTGCTGCGATAATTGCGATAACAAAAGAGATGATTATATTAACCATGACTACCCTCTTCAAACTTGAACATAGAAATTCAAGTCTAACTAAAGCAAGATGGATGCCTCTTTCAGGGAGAGGATTTCAAGGCCTTACGCTAAGGTGTTGATTAATTACTTAACGGCCTGTCTATTAATAAGACAGTCTGTTCATGCAGTTCCAATTCATCTTCAACTGATTTCCCAGTATAGAAAAGTGGTGTGTAAGCTCAAGGCAACTTGCTTTGTTTAGGCGTCCTTGATCGATCATTTTTGAGTAGCAGTACCACATCATGTTGTCGCCATTTTCGATGTCTGGATTTCTGCTTTTTGCCAGTGCACACGAATCAATATCCAGGTCTGGTTGATTCTCTGTCAAGCACGCCCAATCATAAGTCGTTTCATTCATCAGGCAATGATAAGACTTTGAGTAAGTTGTTTTTTGAGGAATAATCCCTGAGCATTTACGCAGGTAATTTCCATAAGAGCTGTACTCAATTTTATTATTTTGGGCATCAGTGAATTTTGATAGTAAGTCCAGGTCTCTATGCTCTCTTAGTAGAGTACATAACTGATCAGCGCTAATGTAATCGAGTTCGCGCACTAAAAGATTTGATCCAATATAAATCAGCGCATCCTGATAAATATAATGATCTACCAGATTGTGATATTTTAAAAATTCAATCACGTTGACCTGAATTGAACTAAGGCCAGTTGCTGATTGGTAAATCTTTAACATTTTCGTGTAAACAGATTTTCCTAAAACAAGATCTTCACTCAATACTTTTTTTAACTGAGGGTTAGTTTTATTCTTAATAATGAAGTCATAGTGCTTTGAAATATTCTGGTTTGCCAGAATGTTTTTCCACGCAAGTAAAGCAGCTGGATTATTCCCAGAAAGCGCTTCTGTCCTATCAAGATCCGCTTTTTTAATCGTCGGAGTGACCACTCTTAAATTAGTTCCTTTGAAAGCAGTAAGAATAGCTGTCTTGGAAATCCCCGTTGTATTTTTATCAGCAAGAGAAGTCTCTTTAAAAGCTCTCTCCAGTCTCGGAGCGGCCTGAGCACCTAAGGGACCAGTACTATCAAACCCTACGACCATTTGTGATTTATTAAAAATGGATGTCATGAACTCACTCATGCTCTGACCAAAATCCAAATACCTTGAAGCGGCCACTTCCTCTGCTAAGTTCAGTGGGAATCCGTCACCGACTAAAATATATAAATAATCATTCACACTTCGGTGATCAGGAGATTTTGAAGCAAGAGTGTTACACCCCATAAGAAAAACAGATTTTGGTTTATCTAGAATATTGGGGCAAAGAGATTTTTCTTTGGCGCTGATTAATTCGGCCAGTGAAATCGTTGAAGCACTCTCTCCAAAAAAGAGTCCACCGAAATGTCCTGAGACAACCAGGATGTCACAACTCACATCACTCGCGCATGCTTTCTTAAACCAGTTTGGGTCTTTGCTGTCTGGAACCAGCTCTACCTGCTCATATCCAATTGGTGATAAGTGTTTACTGAATAATTGCTTTTCATCGACAGAGTTAAATGTCATTGAACAAACGGTCTTCGCGCTCACGTTAAACGCAAGGGCAAGACTGCATAAGATCAGTAAAATTTGTGGAGTTTTCATATAGGAGGGATATTAACAGCTTATCAAATTCACTGGTAAGAATGGGTATTCTTTATATATTAAAAATGGTGCGGTTTTATAAAGCCCTACAAAAGCTTAACTTGATTCGGATCCAGGTACTCATCTTTATAAAGCACATACGCCTTATAATGATTCCCATACTGCAATCTCTCTTCCGGAGTTAACTCACGTTTAACCACCGCAGGATTCCCCATGATCATACTATGCGGAGGATACTTCTTCCCAGGCGGCACCACACTTCCACCAGCAACAACACAGTTCTCACCGATCTCAGCGCCATCCATAATGATAGCTCCCATACCGATCAAACAACTGTTACCGATCGTACATCCATGAAGAGTGACACTATGGCCGATACTCACGTTCTCACCAATCGTAAGCGCGAAGTCTTTCGTCACGTGAAGCATCGTTAGATCTTGAACGTTAGTGTTTTTCCCAATGCGAATGTAGTTAACATCCCCACGGGCCACACATTGATACCAAATGTTTACATTTTCACCGAGAATAACTTTTCCAATCACGTCCGCACTGGGAGCGATGAAAACAGTTTTATCGAATTGAGGCTTAATTCCCTGGAAGGAATATAAAGGCATCTTAGTGAGCTGCTGCTGCTTCCGCTGGAGCACCTTCTACAGGTTTTTTCCATGGAAGACGAGAAACGTAAGCTGCAAGATCTTTGATGTCTTGAGGGTTAAGACCTTTTAGGATTGGATTCATAACTGCGTTTACACGAGTTCCAGCTTTCATATCTGTAAGTTGTTTCTCGATATACCAGTCGAACTGTCCACCGATGAAAGGAGCTTTTTGAGAAGTTTTCCCTTCTCCACCTTTACCGTGACAAGAAATACACTGAGTGAATAATTTGTGACCAGCAACTAGTTGAGGAGTATTTAAATCTACAACTGGTGCGTATTCTTTTACTTCAACTTCTACTTCTACAACTTTTTCTTTTGGAGCTAGTAGAGTTTCAACAAGGTGTTCTTGTTTTTCATAAGACTCTGTAGTCGCATGAAGATTGAATTTATCATTTGATACGGGAAGAGATTTGTATGAAAAAAGAACAAGTGCTAATACCAATGCTGTAATTACACTTAAAAAAACGATCAATCTTGTCATGACTCTCCCGCCTTAGACCTTAGGAAAAAAATATTCTTTGAGTCTGAAATTATAGGGCATTTAAAAAAACTTGGCAATTTTATATGCCTTGCAAAAGAAGTTTTTCTAGCGCATTCAGGTCTTTTATTTCCTGAAGTAGATCTAAATGTTCGCCCTTGATGAATCCTTCCGCATTCGAGTGCCTTAAATATGACAGCAGTGAGTCATAAAAACCTTCGAAGTTAAAGATGTAGCTGGGTTTTTGATGGTATTTTAATTGAGTCCAAGTCAGGACTTCGAACATTTCATCCAGCGTTCCCATACCACCTGGCAGACTTAAAAAAGCATCGGCATTGTCATACATCAGCTGTTTTCTTTGGTGCATATTATCTACGACGTGCAATTGTGACAGTCCACTATGGGCCACTTCATAATCCACTAACGCTTGCGGGATCACACCAATAACTTTTCCACCATTTTTTAAAACGCTGTCAGCGATGGCACCCATGAGTCCGATGGAAGCTCCACCGTAAACCAGGCCTACATTATTTTTTACAAGCAGCTCTCCGATCTTAGATCCAAGCTCTACGTATTTTGAAGTTTTCCCTGCAGCAGATCCGCAGAAGATACAAAGATATTTCATTATGAACGTCCCTTATCGAAATAGAAAAAGTATTCCTTATTTCCATTTTTCCCAAGGATCGGTGATTCACATTGATCAACTAAAACAAATCCCTGAGCTTTACACCATTCTTTAATTTCATGAAGCATGACGAGTCTGTGCCCTTCACTTTTCACGATTCCATTACCATCTAATCCACTCTGACCAACTTCAAATTGTGGCTTTAGAAGTGCGACGATTTTTCCTTTTGGTTTAACCAGATCAAAAATATTTTTGAGAACGAGCTTTAAAGAAATGAAAGATAGGTCGACTACGGCCAGGTCTACTTTTTCTTTAATCTCGAATGGAAACTTGATATTTACGCCTTCGTGATTTTCCACACGAGGGTCTTCTCTGAGAGACTGGGCCAGCTGATCATGACCAACATCAAGGCAGTAAACCTTAGTTGCTCCATTTCTTAAAACGTAGTCAGTGAATCCACCTGTTGAAGCTCCTACGTCAGCGACAACCAGATCTTTAACGTCCACTTGAAAGCGAGCTAATGCTCCTTCAATTTTGTGGGCCCCACGAGATACATACTGTATTTCTTTTCGCACTTCCAAACCCTCGGCGGTTACTTGTTGAGATGCTTTTTCGACTAATTTATTTTGATAGAAAACCACGCCTTCTTCAATCAGCAGTAGCGCTTGTGACCTCGTTGCAGTCAGCTTCGCTTCTACCAACATTTTGTCTACGCGGTCTTTGCTCATAGTGATACTGGAGTGATGATGATTTCGATTTGCTCTTCGTTGCGTTCAATGTGGCTTATTGATTTGCTCTGACCTAAATAGATATCCAGGTTCGGCTCATTGAAAGTTTTAACAATTTTGCCATTCACGTTATAAAGGTCACCTTTGATTCTCACGAATCCCGATGGGCCGTACTCATGAACACTTTGAACATAGAAGGCAGAAATATCGGCCTTGATGCCGTTTTTCATCTGAATTAATACATGCTCTTTTTCATCAACTGATTGAATCGAGTGCTGTTCTGTGGATAAAAAGAAACCCTTTCCGATCCCTTTTTTATAAATAAGACTTACTTTAAGACCAATTTTGGCCTCAGCAACACCAGTGAATGCAACGAACATCAAAGCAATTAAAATTCTCATTTTAAAATCTTAAAGGATGAGTGGTATCCACACAATCACTTTATCGTTGAAAAGAAAATATTTTGACGATATAACTGATGCTTGAATTAAAGGGTCAATAGCTCAGTTGGTTAGAGCTCCCGGCTCATAACCGGGTGGTCACAAGTTCAAGTCTTGTTTGACCCACCATTCAAAAAAGCCTCGTTTTTAACGAGGCTTTTTTATTTCCCTATACCCGATCAAAACCCCAACTCGGCCCATTCTTATTTCTGGTGATTCACCCTCAGTTGCGCTACTGTTCGCAGCAATTAGGGAGCATTCAATGAAGAAAATATTTTTTACCATTCTAGTTACTTTAAGTTTTTCACTTTCAAGTCACTCTAATGACCAAATCAAATACACGATTTCAGGAATCTCGTCTGGTGGCTTCATGGCCAATCAGATGGCCACTATTTTTTCTTCTCAGTTTAGTGGAGTGGGAACTGTTGCCGGCGGCTTTTATTACTGCGCCCAGGACTACCTGCCGAAACAAATAAAAAAAGACGCTTCAACAATTGGTACGGGAAATCTTTTTCTCTTTAGACCGATTGGAACTCCTCCTTGGTTTGTTCCACAAAAAGGTAATCCTCTCTATCAATCCTCAATTTGCATGGAAAGTCCTGAAGAGGCCTCTCTTCCTAATAACTATTTAAAGGCCAATGCAGAAAAGAAACTCGTCGATCCTCTTTCACATTTAAGTGATCAAAAAGTTTTTATTTATCAAGGTCAGTCTGATTCTACTGTTAAAGTTCAAATGCAGGAGCGTTTAAAAAGTTACTATTTGTCTGTGGGAGTGAAGGAATCCAACATTGCGACTCTAACAGGAAAAGGAAGTCATAACTTCCCTACAGATCGCCAAGATGGGATTGATTGTAATCAATCGAAGGTTCCCTATATCGCTTCTTGTGATTTAAATCTTGCTTCAATCTTACTGGCCCATCTCTTTGACGATAAAATGATTCGCACTGAAATAAATAAGAGCCATATATATGTCGTTGATCAAACAACTAACTTTTTGAATTTATCAAAAAAAGAAACTGATTGGGTAACACCAGTTCCAAGTATCGCGCCTTATGGCTACCTCTATGCAAACGACAAGTGCCTTGCTAATCCAAAAAGCTGCCATATGCATGTGGCCCTTCATGGTTGCAAGATGACTGATAGTTTTAACGACGATTTTCAAACTCAATATCAAAACCAAGTACTCTTATATAAAATGGTGAGTATGAGATCCAAAAAAACGGCGATTTTTCCATTCTTGCCGGTGATTGAAGACAAGACAAATAACTATGGCCTGTTAAAGTTTGTTCTCGATTCTGGTTATGCCGACTACGCCGAAGAAAATGATCTTATGATTCTTTTTCCGCAAACATGGATTACAGAAAATAATTTTCCTTATAACCCGAATGGATGTTGGGACTGGTACGGATGGACTGGTGAAAATTATGCGACCAATACTGGTTCTGAAGCGAAGTGGTTAATGGACTTCATTCATTCAATCGCTGTGAATCCTAAAAAACATATTATGCAGGTAAGGCCTAAGTTTAATTTGGTAGAAAAGAATTTCCCTAGAAAGTCTTTTTAAACTTTTGTTTTCACATATCTCAAATATTTAAAACTCCAAACGCATACAGCAATTGTAACGATGAAAGAGCTATAACCTAAATGACGGAGATAATGCTCTGGCATTAAAAAAGCACTGACTCTGGTTGCACCAGCGAGAATGATCATAGCAGTAACAAAATACAAAACTTTAGAATCTTCAAGTTGATTGTTTTTCGGGCCATGAGACTGCAAAACTCTCGTTGCAATAAGAATGGTCAGCAATAGGATTCCGCTGAAAAAGAATGCATGACTAGCATGAATGAAGCCTTGAACCCAAAACGCCTTCAGGACGAAGCTACATACGATTAACCAACATGACATCCATATACACCAGGTTAAGGCGCTTTTATTTTTTGGTAGTGTGGTGAGCTTCCAATAATAAAATCCAATACCAGCAACGATTAGAGTTCTAAGATAAATCCCCAAAGGTTCACTTAAAAAATAGCTCACGATATAAACCAAAATCATCATAAAAAAATGTAACGGTACAGTGAGAAGAAAAGGTTTTTCGTTCTCATACTTTTTTCTTTGAGTCTGGACGATTTCAACGTGTCCGAGAATGCCGGGAATTAATCTGCTTCCGACTCCCAAAATGATAGCTGCAATCGAGCCTTCATAATGAAGTATCTTATAAATTTCACTGTCTGAAACAACACTCATAATTCCTGAGACTATCCATAGGGCGAGACCTGCAAAAATAAAAATGAATGAATAAGGTGGATTCACCTTTCTATGAATAATCCTGCTGAATAAAAACAGGATTATTAAAGTGGCCTGCAATGACGATAAAATAAATGTGATATTTTCTTTGTCTGCATAAGCAAAAGCTAAACCTATCAATGTGACGACTATAAACGATAAAACTTCATAGATGTTTGCAGTTTTTGTTTGAGAAAACTTAGGAACTGCCGTCATGAGAAAACCAGCAATAAAAGAAGCACTAAACCCATTGAGCATTAAATAGCGATGAGCAAGTATTGGATAAGAATCTGCACTAAATATCTGTGGCAACCAGATAAGCACTCCCCATAGGAGAAATAGAACTCCTAAGGGGAATAGAACTCTGTAAGGCTCATCAATATATTTTTTAAAAGAATCGTCAAACATATCTATCCTTACTACGACCTTCTAAGTGTCGTGATAAAATAGGCCAGCGTGCACGCACCAATTCCAAAAATTGTATCTCCAGGCACGCGCAACCATCTAAGTGTATTCATTAAATCAGTTTGCATAAATTCTGCTGAACGAGCGTACCATAATCCATGTTCAACACTGGCAATGGTCTGCAACATTCCTACTGGCAATAGACTTAAAAAGGCCATCAGGAATAGACCAATATTGATCATCCATAAAGATGAACCAAGTAACTTACTTTCCCAATTGGCCTTAAAGCCCATTGTTTTAAGACAAAATAACATCAGCCCTATTCCAAGCATCCCATACACACCAAACAAAGCTGTGTGCCCGTGAAGAGGTGTAGTATTTAATCCTTGCATATAATAAAGAGCGATCGGAGGATTGATAACAAAACCGAAAATTCCTGCACCTAAAAAGTTCCAAAAAGCTACCGAGATAAAACAATAGATCGGCCACTTATAATCTTTAAGCCAGTTTGTAGACCTGCTCAGCCTTACGTTTTGATAAGCTTCAAAACCGATTAAAACTAATGGAACAACTTCAAGTGCACTGAACGCTGATCCAATTGCTAAAACTCCAATAGGTGTTCCTGAAAAATAAAGATGGTGAAAAGTTCCAAGTATTCCGCCAAATAAAAAAACAATCGTAGAAAATAAAACTGTTGCAGTGGCCATTGAGGCGCGCAGGATCTTCATTCTCACGAATAAAAAAGCGATGACAACGGTAGCGAAAACTTCGAAAAATCCTTCTACCCAAAGATGCACAACCCACCAGCGCCAGTATTCGATGATAGCTAAATTTGTATGTTTCCCCCACATCAGTCCTGCTCCGTAAAATAGAGCAATGGCACCACATGAGATTAGAAATAGGATTAAAAGATTTTTTCCATCTGCATCTTTTTTGATTGCAGGAAGAATGGCCCTTAAAACGAGAGCAAACCAAAGCCACAGGCCGATGAATAAATATATTTGCCAGAATCTTCCAAGATCGACATATTCCAGACCTTGATGACCAAACCAAAAGTTTACATCAACACCCATTTTTTCCATTACACCCAGATACTCTCCGGTAGATGAACCCACTACAATGATCAAAAGACTTATAAAAAGAAAGTTAACGCCCAATCTTTGAAATTTTGGTTCATACCCTGAAATAGCTGGAGCAATATAGAGACCTGTTGCAAGCCATGAAGTCGCTATCCAAAAAATACCAACTTGAATGTGCCATGTACGTGTGACCGCATATGGAAGATAATCAGCAAGAGGAAAACCATAGAATCCCGTTCCCTCAACACCAAAATGTGCTGTGACGATTCCCATGATAATCTGAAAAACCATTAATGCAGTAACGATCCAGAAATACTTCAAAGTTGCTTTCATGGAAGGTGTTTGTGTGAGATTCAAAAACGGATCTACGGCAGGAAGGGTTTCCTCTGTGAATTCATTTTTTTCTTCATGAGCATAATAATAGGCCAGAAGACCGATCCCCATTAGTAAGACAATGACACTGACACCAGTCCAGATAATTAAAGAACTGGTCGGGACATTATTGACTAGTTTTTCATGAGGCCAGTTATTGGTATAAGAGATATTATCACCAGGACGATTAGTAGAAGCTGCCCATGAGCTCCAGAAGAAAAACTTCGTTAGTTTTTTGATTTTTTCTTTATCTGAAATAATATTTTTAGGTAATGCATAAGCCTCTCTCAATTCATGTAAGGCCGGGTCATCACTAAAGAGCGATACATAATGAGACTCTACAGACTCAATTGCCAATGCTCTATCTGCACTGACATGCATGTCCCCATTATTATCGAGAGAATTTTTTCTTAGTTCCAAGGCCAGGCGTGTTTGAAGGATAGCTTTTTGTTCTTCGTTCAAAGAAATATAAGTAGTGTGAAATTCTCTTTGTGCCCATAAATCGAGAATAAAAATAGCTTCTCTATGAAGCCAGTCGGCTGACCAATCAGGTGCTACATAAGCTCCATGCCCCCAAATAGATCCAACTTCCTGACCACCCATCGCCTGCCAGATATTTTGTCCGTACTGAATATCAGATTTGGTGAAGAGTACCTTATCGTTGGATGTGATGATTTTATTTGGAACAGGAGGAGCATTAAAATAAATCTCTTTCCCATAATACAATAATACAACAAATGATAAGAAAATTACTGTAAAGAGTCCTATCCATAAATTCTTAACTTTCATTTTTCTCATACCTGGTAAAATGTTATTTAGACTCATCTTAGAACTAATACTTGATATGTATATGATCTAACTCATTAAATAAGTTTGCTCAGGGCCATTTCCCAAACCACTTCTGGCCACCCCTTTGCACTATTAACTGTTAAACAAAAGTATATGAACAAGTTTAACAACTTAATAATTTAGTATGGCCAAATACTCTACAAAGGATCCTAAAGTGACTAAAAAATCGACAATGGTTCTTAACCTTCTTGTACTTTCTTCATTAGGACTATTAGTAACTGGTTGTAGTGAGCCTGATGGAAAAAAAGCGCCGCTATCTAAGACAGAGGCCAATAAACTAGAAGAATTAGGAAAGAAAGCTGAAGCTGCAGAAATGTACTCACGCATTGGCGAGATCCTTTTATCGAAACCTGAAGGGATTATTCACGCTCAGGCAATGTTCAAAAAATCTTTAGAATTAAATGCTCATGATGGTAAGGCCAATATCTATAGTTCTGTTTTAAGCCCATTACTAACTACGAAAGGATTCTTAAATCGTTTTGGAGATCTACTTCAAAAAGAGGCAAAGACGGATATTAATGCTTCAAAAGAAAAACTTGCGAAGATGAATGTTCAAGAATTTACTGAGTTGGCATTAGTGATGCCTGCTGGAAAGGCATCTGCTAAAAACGCTGAAGATCTTCGTAAATTTATTCGTCAGGAATATGTTCAAGAACTTGGCGCTTCAATTAAGAAGCTTGAGAATATTAAAGCAGAAAAGACAGTATTGAGTTACCTCGATATATCACGTTCTTACTCTGTCACAACTTCAGAATCGAGAGGAACGATGGACGACGCTGCCATCGAAAGAGAAGTTGAGCATGCTTCAACAGTCTCTAACAAGCAATTTGTTGTTGATAACTACGACATCAAGGCCTTAAAGATTATTTTAAAATCTCAAAAAAATGCCTTAACTATCGCCTCTTCAATCGGTCTGACTGGATTTGAAGAAGTCGCAGCAAAAATTAAGTCCACTTCAGCAAAAACTGATAAACAAATTATTGCAGCAATTAGAACTCAACCAAATCTTTTTAAAATTGATGGATCAAAAGAAGATTTAAAAGACATTTTTGATCACACTGAAGAAGTGATGAATGATCTAATCGATTTTTCAAAAATCTCAAAAGAAGTATGTGGTGCTGAAGACAGAAAAGAGAACCTTGCTTCTAACGTATGTGTGACTGAAGCTAGTGCAGATAAAATCAATGAACTTTTAATGTTCGTTGTTGGCCCTAAATCGGTACTAATTGGATACGATGCAAACAATGAAGAAGTTTTAGTTGATGTAAACCTTAGAGGTCTAATCGACTCGAGAGTTTCAAGTCTTCAAGAGTTATTACCTACAAAATTTGATTCAAAAGGAAGAGCTGTAGATGTTGCAGATCAGACTTTTGGTGGAATCATTCCAAATGGTGACTTAATTTCTAAATTTAAAACGGTAATTAAATAATTATATGAAAAACATACAGTGGCTTTTATTGATTATTCTTTCAGTTCTTTCTTTTGGAGTAAGTGCAGCAGAGAGCTGTCCTTACTCTATCGAAGGGGCCACTGTTATGCTTACACTTCCCAACAAAGTTAATGTTAAAATCAGCTCAGCGGCCATGTGCAACCAAAAGATTTATTTTGCTGATAGATTCTTTGATGCTGATGTCGAAGTTTGGAAAATGGGAAAACTGGTTGGAAAGTTCTACTCTCGCCGGGTGTCTTACGACATGAAAAGTTTAAAAATCATTCTGCAAAATTCTTTATTACTAGAAAGCGAAGTCATCCTTGATAAAAAGGCCAAAGACATAAGCTTCATGATGATTGACCTCAAAAAGAACAAAGTAAGTTCTTCTATGGGAGAAGTTCGCTTTTAAGTTGATCTTTCTTCTCGGTCATTGCCTTCAATAATTCATTGAGTTCCAACCAAATTACTTTAATATCTTAATTATAAACTTCTTACGCCCTAACTAGGATCATTATGAAATCTTCAATCCTGCTTATTTCTCTTATCGCCATCCTTGCTGGGTGCTCTGTTGCCCCAATGAACACGGCAACAACTGCGAGAACTCTCGGGACTGATAACAATCAGGTCACAGGAAGTTTTCCAGTCGTAGGAGTAAAGTACGAACGAGGAATCAATGATCGCTTCGATCTGGGTGTGGGACTTGAAAGTCAAATGGGCACTGTGGCCCACGTATTCGGAAAATACAGCATTGAAAATAAAGGCGAGAAAGGTGTTTCATCTGCTGCCATTTTTGGAGCTGGTTATGGGACAGGAGCTGGTGACAGCAAATCTGCTTACCTGGGACCAATTGTTTCTTACAGGGACGATGTCTTTGAAGTTTTTGGTGCTTATAAAATCAGTTATGTTCACTGGGATTTCGCTGGCCTCTCATCAGATGATAAAGACGACCTGATTTCAGTTCCTTCAAGTGAGTCAAACTTCGTCTATCATGAAATGGATTTTGGAATAAGTATTGTTCAAGAAAAATGGCTGGCAACAGTTGGTGGAAAAATTTTCTTTTTCCCTGACTCAACTTCTTCAACTCCCTTTGTAGATGTAGCTTATAAGTTCTAAATTGGCCGGGCAAAAAATACCAACAGTCCTCCTTGTGATATAGTTTATAAATGAAAAGACTATTATTATTTTTATTAGTTTCTCTTTATAGTCAGCTCAGTCTAGCTGAGTTGCAGATGGAGAGAGATGCAAACAATAGATTACTTTTGTCACACGAATCTTGTGATGAATTAATCAAAAATACGAAGGTCCTTGATCAATGGACAAAAAACTCACATGAAAAAAAATCATGTCCAGTGAATTTCCAAAGTCCTGTTCAAAAAAATAATCGATGTAGTTATGATGTCACTGATTGTCTTCCTGATCACGTGATAAAATATGGTGGCGTTTCACCTAAGTACAATGGGCCTAATTGCTGGAACCTTGCCCTAGTCATGAAAAATATTCTTCCAGCGCTTCGTCATACGACAAACGAAGAGATGGCCTTTTATATGTCTTCTCCCCTTTGCCGCCAGATAAAAAATGGTGAACCTAAAATTCCAGGGGACGTTGGTGCTATTAGAAAAACTTCAGGAGTCGACCAAGGTGAATACCATGGCTTCATTTATATTTCTGATAATCTTGTTTATTCAAAAAATGGTTTAGCAAAAGAAAATCCTTACATGATTCTTTCAACCAATATTATGATGGATGTTTACACAGTCCCTAAAGATCCCAAGTGCCGCAAAAATGAAATGGACCCAAGTGCTAATTGTGATTTTTCTACTTCTTACTTCAGATGCATGAGTATGGAAGAATACCTGGCAAAACAAAACACTCCTAAAGAAATTATGACGGCCATAAGAGATGTTGATAATTTTGATAAATGCCTGGAGTCGACAACTCTTAGTGATCAGCCACTTTCTAAACGAGCAGAGAAAAATTTATTCGATTCATTAAACGTGATTTCCAATTATCTTTACGATGAAACTGAAAAGGCCAAGGGAAGTGACCTGGAAGATCCCAAGCAAATCTTCATGCTTGCAAGCTTGAATTTAAAATTAAATGCCATTGCTATGCAATTAGGTGGAGATAATAAAGTTGGTTACGGAACTGCCGTCCAAGGTTTTTCTGAACACATCAAAGCTCTCACTGAAGAATTAAAAGGTAAAAAATAAAAGTGATAAAAGTATTATTTCTCATTTCTCTTGTGGCGCTTACTAGTTGCGGAACTCTTGAAGACAGAAGAAGAGAAGATTTCTATAACAGCTCTCCAGCTGGATTTACTGAAGTCATTACTGCTAAAAGACTCTCCAAATTAAAACCCATTCAAATCATCAGACTGTTAAAAAAGAACTGCTGTGACGCCATTATGGTTGAGCCTTCGGCCATCACTAGCTGGACCGAAGAAGACATGGCCGATATCAAACCGATGCTTGGCGATGAGTCTTTTGTTGCACCGGTCGCTTCAACGTCCGGAACCTATAGCTGCCGTGGGCCTCGCTACATGTCGACAGTTGATCGTGAAGTTCAACACTTAATGCGAGCTTTTAAAGAAAAGACTTATCCCTTGGCCCAATGTTCAACGTTAGACCTTAAGATTGATGCCAAAGAATAGGCATCCTCCTCTGCTATAACTTTTACAAATAACTTAAACCTGACAATCTCTTTTGGGGAATTCCTGCTATATTGCGCATAAGTCACCACTTAAGGAGCAATCAATGAAAGCATTAATTTTCACATCTCTTTGTACAGTAATTCTTGGGACTCAAGCAAACGCATCTGAACTTAACTACCAATACATTTCTGAGTCACTTCAAGCAATCAACAGTGACGTTTATATGTCTCTTTCAAAATCTGAAATTGATAGCATGATTAAAAATGAAAATGCTTACGGGCATGACGATGCAGTAATGGTGGCAAGCAGACCACAAGCTCAACAATTAACTGATAAAGAAGCTCAGTGTGTTGCTGACTCTCTTCAAGCTTACAACAGCGATATCTACATGCAATTAACGAAAGCAGAAGTAACAGCAATGTTAAATGATGCTAAAGCATTCGGACACGACGATGCAGTTGATGCAGCTAAAAGATGTAACGTTCTTTAAAAAATAATAAGGCTTCCTTCGGGAAGCCTTTTTTTTTGCCTAGTTTGATTTTTCGCCATACCTGCTAAAATTTGTTTATGAGTAACATAACAATTTACGAGAAATACGGTGGCTTTGATTTCTTTCACAACACCATCTACCAACTCTACATCGAACTTTTTGATCATATCGAAATCAGCTACCACTTCTTTGGTGTAGACCTGAGAAAACTCTCAATGTTGCAAGCTCAGTTTTTATGCCAGGCCATTGGTGGTCCTCCAATGTACAAAGGTGGAAATATCCAGATTGTTCATAAACATATGAAGGTCACTGAGTATGAATTCGAAACAGTCGTAGATCGGTTTCAAGAAATTTTTGAAAGAAATGGACTAGATAAAGACGAGGTGAAGTTTATCGTTACCTTTATCAGGTCAAATAGAGACATGATTGTGACTTCTAAAAATTCATGGATTGATAGAATTGCTCGTTACTTCTATAAGAGAATTTTTAAGTTTAAGAAATTCATTAAACAATTAAGTTAAGAACTCCAACTCAAAAGTTGTCCCATGTTTTGATCCGGCATCTTCTAGTGTCTTAGAAAATACTGAAATTTTCCCATCCAGTTTTTCGACATAAGCTTTCACTATCGGCAACCCAAAACCAGTTCCCTTCTCTCCAGAAGTTCCCGTCCTGGAAGTTGCAGAGTGCATTTCAAAAAGGCGTGGAATTAAATCTGTAGGAATTCCAATTCCTGAGTCAGTAATCGCAATGACGACGTTTTTATCTTTCAATTTTATTGTAATGTGAATTTCACTGCCTTCAGGAGAAAACTTAATCGCATTGGAAAGCAGGTTTCCAAGAATCTGATGCAGTAATAAATCAGCATTCGCCTTAATCTCTAACTCACCTACTTCATTATTTACAATGAACTTAATTCTTTTTGCTTCCAATTTTTCTGCAAAATTATCCTGAAGCATTGGCATTAGTCGGTTTAAATTAATACATTCAATGGGAATAGCACTTTTCCCTAACTCCATTGCATAAAGATTTCTCACGTTATTCACAATCGTTGTCATATTAGTAGTCGCGACAATAATTTTATTGATGGATACACTCGCCTCTTCTGGAAGTTCGAACTTCTTCAGCATGCTCGAGCGCCCTATGATAACGGAAATCGGAGTTGAAATATCATGGGTAATAACACAAATAAGATTTTGAATTCCCTCTTTCTTTTTTTCAATTTCTTTTTGGTGAGCTTCAACAGAAATAAGGAAAAACCAGATAACGATAGCACTAGTGAAAATCCATCCGAATGTGACCAGGGCCTGAGAAATTAAAAGGCCAGTAGGAGAAATTAAGTAAGGAGCATTGATTCCCATAACTTCAAGTAATAGAAATCCAATCAAGACAAGCGTTCCAATCGTAAGCCAGGTAATAATCCCTCTGCGTCCGCAGATAAGTCCTGCGAGTAAAGGCAATATCCCAAACCACACAATAATATTGCTGTGAAATCCTCCACAGAAATACCCAAAGGTTGATTGGTGAACAATTCCAGCGCCAATAAAGATATTAGAATTCAGGAAACGATTATTGTTCAAACGATAAAGCAATGGAGAAAGTGCGTGAATAATACTGGCCACAAGGCCTACGATAGCGGGAGTAGGATCTGAGATAGTGAAGTAGGCCACAAAAGCATAGGCCCACATTAAAATTCCAGTCGCAAGTACGCACACTAAATGAGTGTGAATGTATCTCTCGGGGAGATCTTTTTTTGCAATTCTATCCTTGGCCACAAAACGGTAGAGGCCTTGGTATGCTCTTAAGAATAAACTATCCATGCTAATAATTTATCACGTTTAGAAACTCTACCAAGCGGTAAAATTGTTTCCTATCTCCTACTAAATCCCTCACCCTGAACTTTCTACAGGCCTAGTAGCTAGAATTTCAGCATCTGCTATGATTTCGCATTATGAAAACAACAATTTTAACAGCTCTATTAGTGCTTACTCACAACTCGTTTGCCGCGGAATCGGATAATTTTACCGCCCGTCAGCTTCCATTAGTGGACGCTAGCGAACAGGTAAACACTCTTGCCAACAAATACTTAAAGACATCCATTAACAATCTGGCGGGCAGCGGTTGTAATGAAGAGGCCCTTTATACTGAATTAAGAAAAGTTTTCGCTAACCATAGTTCAGGTGAATTAACCAAAGACATTCTTTATAAGAGTGCTGTGCCTATCTATTCTCTTCCCATTAAAAAATCAGTTTATGAAAATTGGGAAGTGCCCGATGGATACCTGCTTGGGAAAAAGAGTGCGGCGACTAGCCCACTTGCTTTAAGCCCAGTGATTCTAATTGGTGACCAGGCCATTGGTGTTGATAAATTCGAGCATATGTTTGGTATGGGGTTTGATTACTTCACTAAGCACTATACGAAAGGAAGAAATATTAAGATCGTTTTAAATTACGGTGGTGCCATGGAGAAAACGATCCTCGGTGGAAACGTTTTTGCCACTGGTGTTTTTTCGTACGGTGACCTTTCAGCTAATTTCAACGGTATGAGATTTTGGAATCACATGCTTCAGAAAAATGATGATATTTTAGGTGCTGACCAAAACCTGGGACCTTACGTTGTTTGCCAGAATAAAAAATGGGCAGTGAACGAGAAGAACCCAATCGACTTTAAAAACTACATCGACGCTTCGATGGACGAAAGTATCAATTGTTCTAAATTCGCTGGTACAAAGGCGATTAAGAAGTTTAGAGCGTCTGTTATCAGACGAGGGTATGTGGATAGTCAAGGCCACGCTGTTTGCCCGATTGAGCCTGAAAAACTAGTTGAGATGAAACAGAAGTATAAAAACTCTGGAGTCGTAAACAAGATCATTAATAGCGATGGGATTGGACGAGTGAACTACTTTAAAGAATTCTAAAATAAAAAAGCCTCCATTACGGAGGCTTTTTTTTGACTTAAATTATTTAACTACAGCACCTGTGCTATCAACTTTCACAGTACAAGAATAGTTAACAACGAATGCCGCTTGTGTTTCACAAGTTACATCACGTCCAACTCTAACTGTTTTTGTTAGGCTTCCTGTTTGAACAGTTTGTTCAATAGCGTTTGTTAGTTTATTGAAAAGTAATTGAGCAGCTGGACCTTGAATTTGAACTACCACTACGTCTTTTTTATCAGACCAAACTTTTAGTGGACCTGTAACTGTTTCTGCTGACATTGCTGCTAGAGAAGAGAAAAGAGCGATCGATGCGATAAGTGCTTTCATGTAAAACTCCTCAGTTTTTGAATTTGAGGAGTTCTAACATAAGTGTTGCGAAAAAAGCTATTTGCAAATATCAATTAATTTTGTGTGTAATTTTTCCATGTGTGACTTTGTCGAAGTAATTTTAGCACCTACGACTTTGTCCTTACTAAGCGTAAGTTTATACGTTTCCTTCACATCAACATAAGTGTTCAGAACCTTCTGAACTCCGAATTGAATTCTGCTGCTATCGTTTTTATAGTAGGTACATCCCTGATCTTCGGTCTTCTGAAAACTATCACTGTTAGATATCTCTTTTTCCATTAAGATATCGTAGTTAAGCCCTGAAGAATCAGCTGATAATTCAAACTCATCAGCATTCAAGTATTTAGACGGTGGAACTTTTATCGACAGTGTCTGTCCATTTTGTTCGATATACAAACGAGGCATAAGCATTGAAATTGGGTTCTCTAGTGTTTCCATTTGAATATCAACTAGACCTCTATTCAGCTGGATACCTTTTGAAGACCCCTTAGCTATTGTAATGGTCTCACTACCCTTGATGGATAAATTCCCCTGAAGCTTAACTCTCTCGTTAACTAATCCAGCATTTACCATTGTAGGGAGGATAAGTGATGAAAATACCAGCAACGATAGTAACGATTTGTTTTTCATAGAGTGCTCCAAAGTTTAGATAGATAGCTCTATCGTAGGCCTTTTTAAGGCCAAGCGGGTAAGCCCAAGTAAACATTTCAGGGCCTGTCAAAATGTTCAACAGTGGCCATGGTTTGGTCGATTTTCTTCTCGTTTTTCAAGTACTTACCTTATAGTTTTTGGCCCAAACAATGCACTTTAAAGGGTAAGCGGGGGCTTAAAATGAAAACAACAAAAACAATTATTCTTACTCTGATCCTTTCAATGATTTCAACGAATGTAATGCCGAAATCGTTCACTAAAGCAGAGATCTATAAGTACAACACTTCTGTAATCGCTGAGATGATTAAGGTAGTTCAACCAAAAATGAACGAGAAGAAAAGAAAGCAAGTTGCACTTTCTCTTTACCAGGCTTCTAGAAAGTATGCTGTTGATCCAAAACTAATGATTGCGATCATCTCTACAGAAAGTGATTTTAACAATGCAGCTGTTTCTGTTTCAGGGGACCTTTCACTTGCTCAGATCAACACTAAGGTTTGGGATGTTGAATTTAATCGTTTAGGTCTTGGTAAAATTGATAAGAAGCTTTTAAAGAAAGACGAAGCATACGCTCTTAATAAGATGGGGAAAATTCTTTCAATCTTAAAAAAGCGTCATGAGAAAAAAGACTCTAAATGGTACGCGACTTACCACTCAAGAACTAAAAAGTTCAAGAATGCTTACGATGGTAAAGTTCAAAACAAACTTAGAATGATCGCTTCAGTTGCTAATAACTTTTAATAAGAATAAGTTTACGGGGATGACTACAGAGTTGTTCCCGTAAATATTTTTTCGACTTTTCCACAAAGATAGATGTCTTTTAAATCTTCAGAAAATTTCACAGCTAAGATTCCACCCATTGTTTCTAAAACAACTTCATCTTTCCAACCATAAAATTTTGCAGCGACCAGTGCAGTTGCCGTAGCACCTGTACCACACGATAACGTTTCGTTTTCTACGCCTCGTTCGTATGTCCTGATCTTGATATGGTTTGCTGATGTGACTTCGTAAAAATTGGCATTAGAGCCTTTAGGGAAGCGTTCATCGTAACGGACCATGCGGCCATTATCGTAGACTGGGTATTCTTTAATTTTTTCGATTTCAAACACAGCGTGAGGAACACCTGTGTTCATGTAGAATGATTTTTTTGCGTGAACTTTTGAGTCGAGATCTTTTAACTCGATCTTTCCCACATCATAAAGCTCAGTCATTTTTAAACGGTAGCCATACTTCGCATCAAGCGAGCATTCATACACACCATTCATTGTTTCAAATTTATATGTTTCTTTTTTTGAATCTAAGACTTCATTAGCAAATGCTGTAATGGCACGAGCACCATTCCCACACATTTCAACTTCGCCACCGTCTGCATTTATATAACGCATTTTGAAATCAACAGTAGAGCTCTTTTCTAAAAGTAAAACTCCATCGGCACCAATTCCTGTTTTCAGTGAACACAGTGCGGCCCATTTGCTTTTATCTTCTGCTTTATAAATCAGGTCGCGATTATCGATGACGATGAAATCGTTTCCTGTTGCATTGAATTTTGTGAAGTTGATCTTTGTCATAAAAACATCCTATTCCTCAGCTAACACTTTGTCCAAATAAAAAAGTTTGATTAATCAAACATACTCATACTAAGATTTCGAAAGCTTCTCGCATTTTATCTTTTTAAAAGGGGTTTTAAAAATGAAATTGATCGCAGCTCTGACATTAATAATTGTCTCAAGCGCATCCATGGCCGACATGGTTTTCATGCGCGAATCGGATTCACAAAAACATATCATGCATAAAAATAACGACGGAGTGACAACACAAATCACTTCGGGTGATTTAATGCATTTATATCCAGACATTTCTCCAGATGGAAAAAATGTTGTGTACGTTGAAGGAAAAATTACAGATCAAGGTTCTCAAGATCTTTATCTGGTAACGATGAATCTTGAAACGAAGAAGACTGAAAGATGGCAGGCCGATGGTTTACAAGGAATGATTCTTCATCCTAAGTACTCTCGCAACGGTCAGTTTATTTTCTTTTCTGCTCCATCTCCTAAAAATAAAGTTTTCTACTTTGAGCCAAGTAAATTTAGAACAAATCTTCTTCGCACAAATGGTGACATCACAACATTGAAGTTTTCTGCGACAGCATTATCTGCAGATGAAGCTTACTTCCCTCGCCCATCTTCAGATGGAAATTTTGTTGTTTACCAAAGAAATATCAATGGTAATCGCGAAGTTGTTTTATTCGATCGCCTTGAAGATAAAAAAACTGTGATTGCTCAAGGGATGAGTCCAGCTCTTTCTTTTGATGAAACACGAATTGCTTTTTCTTCTAAAGTAGCCGGGTCTTGGGATATTTACGAATACAATCGTCAGTCAGGAAAAGTCACACGTAAAACTATGGATGATTCTGCAGATGAAATGGCACCAACATATATGCCAAACAATGAGATTGTATTTGCTTCAAGCAAATCAGGTAACTTTCAACTTTACCAATTAGATAATGATGAATGGGTTCGCTTAACTGCGGTTGCGAACGCTGATGATTATGCACCTCAATTTTCTGGAGAGACAATTTTCACTCAAGGTGTTCGTGCTCCATTTATGGAACCGATGAGATCATCTTTTGGAACGATTCTTCACGATGGTCTGCTTTACATGTGTGGTGGACATCAAGGGCCAGAACACACTTACCCGAAAGAGTCTTTCACGGATAATTTCAACGTCTATGATAAGAGAATTAATAACTGGAAAGAGCTTGCTCCTCGTCCAGCGAAGGCACATGGTTATACACTAGCGGCCCACGGAAACTATATTTATGCTTTCGGTGGATTTGCTTACAACGAAGGAACAAAACCTGCTTGGAAATCGATTGATACGATTGATCGTTATGATGTTCGCACGAACACATGGACGACGATTGGTAAACTAAGCAAGCCTCGTTCATCTAACATCGCTGCGACTGTTGGTGATAAGGTTTATCTGGTTGGTGGATGGGACGCAACTCCTAAAGCGCCGAATGATTTTGAAGGAACATTTCATTCTTCAGTTGATGTATTTGATTTAAAAACTGAAACTGTGTCGGTTGCTCCTTACCAGATGCCACTTCCATTAAGACGTGCGTTTACTGGTGTTGAATATAAAGATCAGATTCTTTTAGTTGGTGGTCTTGGAGTTGGGTCTAGCCACTTTGAACTTATTTCTAATGTGACGTTGATGGATCCGAAGACTGGGATTGCTACTGAACTTCCGAAACTTCCTTTTGCTACGTTTGCTCCTGCTGCTGAAACAATTGGTGATGAGCTATTTGTTTTTGGTGGGATGTTTAAGACTGGTGAAATGAATTATGAATATGTGTCGCATATTTATGGGTTTAGTTTTGAGGATCAGACTTGGAGACATACTGGGAGATACTTGAAAGAAAGCAAAGGATTCTCACAAGTGTTTAAGATGGATAATAGAACAATTGGGATTTTGGGTGGGCATCGTTATTACCTGGATGAAGATAGGCCGGTTAATACATTTGAGATTTTTAGAAAATAACTCTTAGGGCCTTCTTATTTAGAAGGCCCTTTTTTTGTTTATAAGAAGACCATTATCATTGGCAATCCTCTGGTAATTAAAAAGCACCACAAGAAAAACAGCACCACTTTTTGCGCCTTAAATGTTCAAGAGAATGCATTCTTTTAATATTTCCCCTTCTAGCAATTAATAATTCCCCGACTCAGCCGATGATTAAGGTCAGGCGTAAATGATAGGGAGAAGTGGATTAAACATTTATTATTAATAACTTTATTAATTTTATTTTCATCTTGTGAATTCAAGATTGGGTCTAGTTTATCTATTTCATCAAAATCATTCTCAACAAAAAGTTTAATCTCTGGGGTCATTTCTCCTTTCGCTGGTTTAATTTCACAAGATTCAACTTACTCTAATTATATTTTTTCAAGTGCTGTCGCTACATCATGTGCAGAACCGGTTTATGCAAAATTATTTGTGATCAAAGCTGACGGGTCCCTTGATGATAGCACTCCAATCGCAACTCAATTAATTGGTGCAGACGCCAGGTATACTTTTGATTTAAAAGCTCTAGGTTTAGAAACCCTGGCCTCAACGGTTCAATATGTTGTTAAGGCCGAAGGTTGTAATGGTGATGTCTATAAGAGACCAATCACTAACAATGATAACTCTCAAAACATTGATGCCAGAACAACTGTTATTGCTGAAGTTGTTAATGCCAATAGCTTAGTTCTTAATAAGCTAAATGAAGCCGATAGAAAGTCGATAGAGTCATTAATTAACTCTGTAGGCGGCTCTAATCCAACGAGTGCTATCGCTTCTTTAACAACTGATTCAATAAACGTAGATAAATTCGTTCAGATTTTTGGTGTTTCTCCTATGACGATTCAGGATTCAAAACCTGAAGTGTCCATGGCCCAATCCTATTTGAACCTAAATGAATTGCAGCCATCGACTTTTACCCTTCAAACATTTCACATTGATCCTAATTATAGTTTTGCCTATAAGTGGAAGCTTGATGGTGTTGTAAAATCTGCAAGCAGCTCATGGACCTATAATCCTACGGCCGATAGTCAGGGGACCCATCAGATTGATGTCTATGTTGGGAAAAATGATGGGTCAGGCAACATTGATACGACTAAGCCTTTTTACTCTAAAACACTTTCTGTCTCTGTTAATAATAACGTTTTACCAACTCCTCCGAACTGGAGTTTAAATGCGAGTAATCCGTCACCGGTTAACTCGAATACACTTTTAGTAAATATTGCGACAGGTGTATCACTTGCTAATTGTAATTCATTTTCTCATTTAGCTGTTACTGATACTCCAGCGGCCCCAAGTGTAATGCAATTTAATATCGAATGTACGACTTCAGGAACTCAAACTGAAAGTGTGACTTTTTCATCAGCTGATGGAAATAGAACTCTTTATCTTTGGGCCATGGATAGTGAAGGAACTATTTCAAGTGCAAAAACACTCAATGTTGTTCTGGATACTCTACCTCCAGTTGCAAATTTAAGCTTTTCACCGACTATTATTCGCGGTGGGATTACTCAAAATATTTCATTAAGTGGTAGCGATGCCGGAGTTGGATTAAGCTCATTAGATCTGTATTTTTCATCAAATGGCGGAACATCGTATTCATTACTTTCAAACTTAAATCTTACGGATACATCATATAGCTGGAGTGTTCCAGCTATTGATACAACAAATGCGATATTCAAATTGGTAGCTACTGACTTAACAACTTCAGTGACAACTGTTTATTCACATCAATTTGCTATCGATTCAACTGCACCTTCCTCCCTAACTATTTCCAGAACAAGTAGTGCTAGTTCAAACTCAAACATTGTAGCGATCAGCGCTATTTGTAATGCAGACTATGATAAAATTCTTTACTCACAAACTGCGACGACACCAGCAATACCTGATTCTGCATGGGAGACTTGTAATGCGACAAAAAACTTTACGACAACGACAGGCGATGGCCTAAAAACAATTTATGCATTTACGAAAGATTCGGCCGGAAATATTTCAAGCTCTACAAATGTGACAATGACTTTAGATACAGCTGCTCCAGGTGCCCCAGCTTCAAGTCTTGCCAGTGCTAGTATCAGCAGCTCAACAACAGTTTCATTTACTGTTGCAAGTTGCCTGGATCGTCCAAGTATTCTCATCAGTGAATCTTTTCTTGCGCCATCTGCCGGGGACGCCAATTGGCAAACCTGTGGGACTGGTGCAGGAGCTATGACTTACACTTTGATTGGCCCGGTTCTTCAGGGGAATCACGATCTTTACGTTTATTCTAAAGATGCGGTTGGAAACATTTCATTATCAACTGCTGCTTCAATGATTTATGATACGACTAACCCTACCCTAAACTTATCAACAACTCTGGCCTCTTTATACAAAGGCGGAGATAGCGTTGCCTTGAGTTTTACAAAAACAGATATCAACGGACTCTCTTCATTAAAATTGTATTATGCTAATGATGGAGCGACTTACTCTCTAGTCAATAATCTTGCGACAAGTGCAACTTCTTATACGTGGACAGCTCCAGCTCACAATACAGCTACTGCAAAGTTAAAATTAGAGGCCATTGATAATGCCACAACTGGAAACACATCAACGGTTTATTCGACAACTTTCACTATAGATAGTACTGCTCCTACTGCACCAACAATTGCCAGAACAAGTGCTCAGTTCACGACTTCTAACGTGGTGGCAATTAGTACTACATGTATTGCTGACTACCAACAGATTCTCTACACTGAAACCGCAAGCACTCCAACACTTGTAAATCCTAATTGGGAAGCATGTAGTGCAACCAAATCATTTACAACCGGGGCCGCTGATGGCACAAAAACGATCTATGCCTTTACTCGCGATCTTGCAGGAAATATTTCTGCGTCAGCAAATGTGACAATGTTTTTAGATACAACTCTGCCAACGTTAGCTTTAACCAGCTTCAATACGAGTGGATTTTATCAAGGTGGGGCCACTCAAAATATTACATGGTCAGCGAGTGATACGAATATCACAACTACGCCGATTTCAATTGCTTATTCAATTGATGGATCAAACTATACCGCACTAGTTAGTAATGTTGCCAATAGTGGAGCTTACTCTTGGGCCATTCCAAGCATTAACAGTGACACTGTCACTTTAAAACTTACAGCGACTGATAAAGCTGGAAACGTCAGGACTTTAGTATCGAATAATTTTACTGTTGATTCAGCTCCACCATCAGTGAACACAATCACAATTGCAAATAATGTCACAACTATTTCAAATCGAAACGTGCTTGTTTCAATGACGGCAAGTGATGCGTTTACAAAATTAACTTCAGTTTGTTTTAGAGTTAACAATAATGCTCAACCTGCAGCGAATGACACTTGCTGGGTGAGCCTAGATTCCATTGCAGGTCTTTCAAATGCAAAAAATATCACGATTACAGATTTCCCACTTCAGTTAGGGACGATTACTGGAACGTATACGGTTAATGGGTTCGTACGTGATGAATCAAACCAGATTTCCACTTTATCAAATTCGGGTAACGGTACAAATGGAGTTGATCTTCTAACACTAGATTATACTTCAAACCCTGCACCGACTATTTCAAATGTATTGGCCGTTAATGTTGATGCTCCTTCAATCCCAACGCTTCCAGAAGAACAAGTTGCACCTCTTGGATCGACTATTTACATACAGTGGTATGCAAGTGACAACGTTGCACTTCCGGCCAATGCTATTAAAATTCAATACACTACGAATGATTCAGTTTTTGTTGATGTTACAAGCAACTTAACCAATGGCGCGAATGGTGGATGTACTGTTCATGCTGGTTACTCTGGTTGTTATCAATTAACTAACGCTTCTCCATCAAGTAGTTTTCTAAGATTTAAAATCATCGCCAATGATGGTGATAATGATTCATCATCAGTTTCAAATCCTCTTAATACCAATGCTGTTAATTTCCTCGCAGGAAATACAAATCATGGAATTGGCGGATCGGCGGTTTCTGCTATCTTTACCTCATATGAAGAAGCTGGCTACAATGATTATTTTGACGACAGACAATTAGCTGTCACAAAAAATGGTTTTGCTTTTATTCGTTCTGCTTTCGATGATTCAATTCTCTATGTTGATCCAATAAGTGGAGCTGTTAATTTCTTAGTGAAAAAAACGGGAGCTGACACTGGTGATGGTGGATCAGTTTTTAATGCAACAATAAAAAGTAAAAGTTATTTGAGTCTTGATCATCAAGACAATTTACTTATTTTTAATAGCGACAGAATAAGAAAAGTTGATCTGCACTCAACTCCATGGAAAATAACGACATTACTGGGTGGAGGAGCAACTTTAAGTAGTGCAACGAACCACACTCTTAGCCCGACTGCTGTTACTCTAAGTGGTGGATTGTCGCCAGCAGTAGCAACACCAAACGGAAGATTATATTTCTTTAACGGTAGAGTTCTTTCCTATTACGACTACTCAGACAACCTAGTTCATTATGTTTCAACTTTTAACGGACTTGGTGCTACAAGTGTTGGCTCAGAAGATCCTAATTTTGATGTTACCTATTGTGCTGTCCGAGAACGTGCTATTGCATTTAATATTTCAACGAGTGTCGTTGAAAAAATCATTTCACGCTTTGGTCAGACAACAAATGCTGCTTGCGGAAGCCAAGTCAGTGCCGCATCAGCTGTTGCCAGTCTTAACCCTGCCACAGGTACAAGCACATCTCCTCATCCCCCAACGACGAACTGGGGAACTGACCTTTTCTCAGGATTAAATGGTCAAATCTATGGTTTGTGGCATGGTCGAACAACCATCAAAAAATATGACAAGGCCACCAATGCTTGGGTGACAGTTTTGGGATCAGGAAACCCTGGCCGATGTGCAGATGGTACTCCAGCTCTTTCTTGCAATGGTATTTTCATGAGTGCCTTCGTAAATTCATTCGGAACTTTATATGTAATGGATATGGGTGTCGTCCGTTATGTCGATGCAAACGGAAAGATACAAACTCTATTCGGTCAAAGAAGAGATTTTGGTACTGGGTATTCGCCGCTATCTTCTCGCTTCTCACTCTTAAATTCATTCGCTCTTAATGGTGACGATGTTTACGTTATGAATACGAACGAAAGAAAAATCACTAAGTTTTCTTTAAATGGTGGAAGTGTAACTCATGTTGCAGGAAACTCAGCTGCTGGTACTTTTGCCTTCGGTTCAGCAGCAACAACTCAACCACTAACAGATTCTTGCGGATGGAGTAACTCATGCATGATCCAAGTCGATGATTTAAACAATCGTTTATATTTCGGGCGACAAGCTGCGGCTCCGGCCTATGTCGATTTAAATACAGGACTATGGCAACAAAATGTAATTAGCGGGGGCGGAGTTTCAGCAAATCTTCTGGGAATTAATCCTGCTGATAATAAGATCTTTGGATACAGAGGATACACCACGACTCCATTCGTCTCTTCTGCAATCTTTGTATTATACGACACTAGCGCTTTAGCTACGTCTCGTATTTATGGCCCACCAAGTGATACTTCAACACCGGCATCAGATTTACGCTTGTGCTGGGATCCTGTTACTGCAACCCAGTTAAATACTTGTGACGGTTTATCTTTTAACTTGAGAGTTATTCAAAGCAATCTTATGTTAACAAGAGTTCCATTTGATACGCATGACTCTACTTGGAAAGTGACAACGAAAAGTACTAATAAGATTTACTCAATGCCGGCCAGTGGCAGTAGTACATTGTCACTTTATGCAACAACGACTTCAAGTACCATCACTTCATTTGATATTTTCAATGATGGTATCAACCCGATGATTTATTACTGCGGGACTGATGGGAAGCTGTATAAGAAGAATGTGACTTCTGGGGTTGAAACAAACTTACCTCTTCCGCTAGCGAGTATGACTTGTGCTGGAAGCTCTCTTTATTATCATGAAGGAAGAAATTCTGTTATTTTTTCTTATGCTCAGAATTTATTGTTTGGGATTGCGGAGTATCGAAATCCTTAAAAATGCTATTGCCATAATGACACCATTTTATTCGAAAACCCGATAAAAAGTGTCAATCCGATTCCAATTCCGACCAAATCACTAGGCATCCCCTTTGCAACTCAGTTTATGCTGGTGTTCTTCCGGCTTTTTTCTGAGGGGGAAAAATGAATTTCAAAAGACTAGTGCTTTCAACACTGCTCGTTCTTTCAACATCATTACATGCACGCGGAGAAAGAGCTCCTGAACGCGATCCCTGGAATACACGCCCAACAACTCCACGCGATCAACAAGACCCTTGGGGAAATCAAGGCAGCATCCGTGACGTAGAACTTCAAGTTGGCCGCTACTTCGAAGGACAAGCACGCTTAGATCTTTTACAAGACGCCTACACTCGCTCTCAACTTCAAGGTCAACGCATAAAAGAAGTCACAATCACGGCTTCAACAGAAGCAGGAAATGGACAAGCAAGACTACTAGTTAATCAACAATCCTCAGAACAACCAAGAATCATCGCACGCCAAATGGCCCGCTACACTTTTGCAGTTGATCCATTTGCAAACTCAATCAATCAAGGTTTAAGAACATTAGAACTTGAGATGAGAGGAAGATTTTATGTTGAGAAAGTTGTCTTTGGTCTTGTTCAAAATAGCGGTCCTGTTAACCCTGGCCCTGGGATACCATCTCAGCCACAAACTGAAGTTGTTAGACAACAGTTCAATGAAGTTATCAATCAAGAAGGTGGGTTAAATCTTTTTAGAAATTTTAATCTTGGAATAGAAAGACAAGGGCAAGCTGTTAGAAGAATTTCTGTACTAGCAAGATCTCAAAGCGGATACGCACAAGGGCAACTTTTAATTAACGATCAAGGTTCAGGGCAAGCGCAATCAATTGGAACATCTTCGACTCGCCTAACTTTTGATTTAAGCGGACAAAGAATTGGAAGAGAAATCCAAGGTCTAAGACTTCAATTCAGAGGATACCTGGTCGTTGAAGAAGTGACTCTTGAATTTGAAAAAGGTGGATCAATCCCAGGTCCAGGACCAGGGCCAATATTAGAAAGAAGAATTGAACAATCAATCAACCAAAGAATTTACGATACAAGTGGAGTTAACTTAACAGCACTAATGAGAATCGATAGAAGACATGAAGATAGAATTGTTGATTCAGTTGAAATCTTTTTAAGAGGAAGTGACTACGGAGTAAATTTAAAATTATGTCAGCAAGTACTGAACTCAGGGCCATACCCAACTGTTAACTGTGGAGCGAACTCAATGGTAACTCCAGGTATGCAAGTGATCAGATTGAGCTCACTAAATTACGCAAAATTAATTGAACTAAGTTTATCAGTTAGAATGGGGATGATTGATATTGATAGAATAGCTATCAACTTCAGATAAGAAGTCTCCTCATAGCACACACCAAAAAAAAGGCCGACATTACGTCGGCCTTTTCATTTTTCAGTTTTGTGATAGTCTTCATATTTGTGTTCCTGCTCTTCCATTCTGGTGGCGAATTCAATGACTACCAATTCTTCTTTTGTATATTCATTGGTAGTTCTCTGGACCATCTTTTTCTTCACGCAAGAAACTAAAGTTAAGCTGAAAATAAATAAGAATATTATTTTCATTATTTTTCACTACCCTTAATAAATTTATTAAATTCATTTTGCAGCTCTAGAAAATAATCATTCTCTCGGAATTTTACTTCTTTAATCTCACCCTTCTCATTTAATTCTTCGAGATGTTTTGTCATTCTATAAATCGGCCCTGCCACACGATGTGAAAGTTTGATTCCAATATAGCAAGTCACCAGAGTGATAATAGGAGCAGCAATTAATAAGATTGTATTCATCAGCGATCTTTGATCAGCAATGAATCTAAAGAAAATATGTCCTTCAGGTATCCCTACGGAATAACCTGTTTGTTCAAAATTCCAAAAAAGATAAAGTGTTGCCAGGTAAAAAACGGCAATACTTACTAAGGACATTAATAGCGAAAATCCTAAGAAACTATATTGCAGTCGTGGATTAATGAGAAAGACCTTTCGGCGGTTTCCTATCTTCATGGATTTCCTTAATTAAGTGGCTAATTTGTATACACTTTTATGATAGCCGATAGTTATTTTTTAAACAAAAAGAAATAGTTTTTATCTGATTTTTTTATCATCCACAAAGATACGGCACTGAAAATCTCGAGAGTCTGACCTAAGTATTCAACTATCCATTATTCCAAAAAAAATACAGCGTTTTACTTTATTATAGTTAGACATAACCGATAACTCTACGGAATGCTTCAAAATGGGATTGGTTTTTATGAAACGACAGACTCGCTACTTTTTCTTAACTTTGAGTTTTATGTTTCTATTATTGTCAGAAGTAACAGCAACTGTAACAGACTCTAAACTTCCAACAGTAGCTCCCATTATTAATAATAGCTGTCTTGCATGTCACTCATCTCCATCAAATACAAAGCTTAATCATACAACAACTCTTGGATGGATTAATTCAACTCTGATCGTTCCAGGAAACAGTGCGAATTCACGTTTATTAACGGTATTCACTTCTAATACACCAACCGCAATGGCCTCAATTAAATTATCCGAAAAAGATCTGTCTGCTTTAAAGCTATGGATCGATCAGGTTAAGTTAAGCTGTCCTCTGACAAATTCTAAAATTGATTATACAAAAAGTGACGGCTGCAACTGCTCAACTGGATATGATGATATTAGAACGACGGCCGGAGCTCTTACTGAATGTCGCAAGCAAGTCGTGATTACATGTACTGCAAATTTTTCTCAAGTCAATCCAGCGATGACCGATGGCTGTGGTTGTATTACTGGTTATGTAGAACAGAGAGATGCTAATAAAAAATTAGTTTCTTGCTCAGCTCCTACTTACTCTTTCGATGTCGAATTAAAACGTTATAACCGTTGTTACGCTCAATTCACAAGAGCTGCTATCCCTTACAACGATCCTAGAATTGCACTAATCAAAACTAAAAAAATGACTGGTGTGCAGGCCTGTATGGATCTTCTAAAAAAAGCGGCGCTTAATACATCAGGACGTATCAAGACAAATGCAAGTGGTGATAATGATCTTGAAGGAATGCAAATCCTAAGTACGTTTCAAAAATTTCACATGAGCTGGTTTTCAAATCATAACTGGGCAGATGCCGCTACCAATCTGAACGGATCTTATCGTGGAACATATGACTTATTCTATTCTGGTGAACCTGCATTGTTAATGACTAATGCCTTATTCAATACGAATGTTCCTTATTCAACAATTGTTACATCTGAAAATGCTTTTGAGGCCATCAGATCAAATCCTAGTAACAATGTTTACTCCCGTTCAGTTTTTTCTAAATATGAGTATCTCGGACCTGCTCAGGAACGCTTGCCGTGGACACCTTCTGAAAGAATTGAAGTTGGAAATATAATTGGTATCAGGCCAATGAACTCTGACGAAATTCCTTATCTTGTAGATTTAAAACAAAGCAATATTGAATACAAACTTCCAAGTGGTGGTGGAGTTCTCGGATCTAATCCATTTTTTATGCTTAATCAGGGACGCAACCTGCGTGTAAAAACAAATGGTGGTGCGGCCACTTATAGAAGATGGAGTAAATATATTTACAAAGATGTACTTTGCAGAGAGATACCGGTTATTCGCAGTTCCGATGTCGCTTTTTTAAGACAAAAGATGCCTTCATCTGATTTACCTTTTAGAAATGGAAACTCATGTTTGCAATGCCATTTTTCAATTGATGGACTGGCCGGTGCCGTAAGAAATAAGAGTGTTCTTAGAACTGGAACTGATCTTCAAACTGGAGCAACAAACGTACACACGATACTCACTTATAATTATCCTGCCACTGAAGCTCCTGAAACATTTCTGGAAAAAAGTGACAGTGACTTAAATTTTTACAAGCGCCCAGCAACTGCTAACTTAGTTTTTAGAACATTTGAAGGTGCTTTTATAAATAAGCAGTATACAGGTACCGAAGAAGTTGGACAGGCCATCAGTGAACTAGACGATCTCTATGTTTGCGCTGCCAGCAGATATTATCGATTCTTAACCGGAGTCAACGTTGACATTCGTGATTACAACGATCCGATGTCTCCTGTCACTGACTCTGCAGATGAAATTCAGTATAGAAATTTAGTTATCAAGTTAGGAAAAAATTTAAAGAAGCACCAGAGTTTAAATAAACTAATTGAAGAAATCATTGCTTCTCCGCTCTACATAACACCAGGAAAACTAGATTAACAAGGCATGCTTTTATGAGTGATAAAAAAGATTTATTTTCGCGAAGAGATCTCCTTAAGGGGCTAGGTGCGGTCTGTGCAATGAGCTTAGTGCAAGAGCGTATGGTTGATCAAATTGTCGAAAGTTTTGTTGGCTCGGCCCAGGCCGCTCCAGGCATGCTCTCTGACTTTCGCTACGTGAATTTTACAACTTCAGGTGGAATTCCCAGATGGTATTTTGATCTTCCCATTGCACCGAATGGAAATGATCCTTATGTGGCCAATAAGCAAGTTATTACATCCATGAGAATGGGAAGCGATAATAATCCAATTGGAGAATATGCTCATACAAAAATGGGAGATTTTTATCTGCCTCTTTTATGGAGCTACTCTATTCCTCTTAGTAATGGTGGAGTGGGAAAATTAAATGAACTTGCATCCAGTGGTCTTTTTATTAGAGGCGTAGACCAGGGTCTTGATGGGCACGAATTTAATTTGTTAAGACAAAATAGTCCGGTTCCTGGAGGACTGACTTATAGCGGTCTCTTTGCTGACACTGGTGAAACTCCAATTCCAGCTGCTACAAGTGCTAATAATTTTGAGCACCGTTCAGCTAAAAACAAGGCCATCATACCATTTAATTATCGAACAGATTTAAAGGTATTAAGTTCTTCTTTCAACTCATTTAAAACAACAAATCCAAAAAGTTTCAATCGCCGCGATATGGCCCAAAGAACTATTGAAGCTGCTATAAAATCAATTCAAAAAACTCAAGGGACAAACTCACCTTACATGAGTGCGATTAAGGCCAACCGTGATAATGCGATGGAGCTTTTATCAAGTGACTTTGCCACGATTGATGCTGACTATCAGGTTCTTTATGATAAGTACCAGGCCCTCATCATCGCAGCATCAAAGATGCCTCTTCCTGGCGTAACGACAGCACCGATCTATGCAAAGGCCGGTGATAGTCGCTTTAATGTTCTGATTAGTGAGAATAATCCAGGAGTACAAGCGACAGCACAAACCGGGGACATCCGCATTGGTTTTGAGAATATTTTACCAAACCCGGCATTTGCCCACGCATTTGCTCTGGCCGAATTTTTAATTACAAAAAATTTAAGTTCATCCGTTGTCGCCAATCTTGGTTTTTGGAATAATTTCGATATTATGAATTACAATTCATTCAATCCAGCAACTCAAAAGTATGACCTGTTTGAAAGTGCATCTAAGCCTAGAGCTTTAAGTTCAGACGCTCACACAACTGGAGCTTTCCCTGCACTTATTTTGTTCACACGCCATTTTCATGCCTATGCAACATGCCTTCATGAATTTATGACTGTCTTGAAAGCTAAAAATATTTATGACCAGACCTTAATTCACACAACGACTGATTTTAATCGCATTCCAAGAGTTGATGGTAGTGGAGCTGACCATGGTTTCAGCGGATGTGCGACTAGTATTTTTTCCGGAAGAATTAAGCAGACTCTGGTTGTAGGAAACATCTCTCAGAACTCATCCTCACGTGGGACCTGGGGGGATGCAGCTGACAATAGTGCCCTTGGTAATCGAAAAATTAATTTAGGAAATGTGGCCTCTACCATTTGCTCTATTTTTGATTTGCCTACACCTGCGCAAAACGATTCATCTCTTGTTACACTTGGGGCAAACAAAACAGTTATGATCCCAAAAGATAAACCTAAAAATGCAGCTTAGGGAATTGAAAATGAAAAATATATTTTTCACACATTCTATTCTGATTTGTTTTCTACTTGTTGGATGTATGCAGTCTCAAAAAGAGAGTGATCTTGCATTCAAGGTCAATGAAAGCACAAACAGAACCCCTGCTTCTGGAGTTTCTCCGGATGTGGAGTCACCCGATGCTCTCGAATCAGAACAAGTTGTAAAAATCAATCCTGCCACTTGCGGAAATGGCTGGCAGCTCAAGAATCCTACTGTCATCAACGAACATTTTAAAAAAGCAAAAGAAGTTCTAAATAGCAACTCGTGTTTAAGTTGTCATAACTCTTCATCGAAAGGGTACGCTCTTTTAAATTATTCTTCGACTGAAGAAATGTTAGAAAAAAAGGGAGTCATGAATGAAGGCAATCTTATTAATCCACTGGAATTAAAAAAATCTTTGATTTTAACTAAATTATCTAATTATGGTGGCTCAATGCCAGCAGTTTCTGAAACTGATCTTGCCACGTTAAAAGAATGGATCAAGTCGATTGATTATGAATGTCTTGCTGAAAAAGAAATCGTGAAAGAAGCAAGTAAACAAATAAAAACTGCTGATGCAACGATTGATCAAAAGATTACAACGTATACAACAACTACGACGACTAGAAGTGCAACTTCTCTTAAAGTCTTAATGCCAGGTAAAGTTGAATCAAATTTAACAATTGCGGAGAAAGACTCCAAGAACATTACTGCTGAATCAATTGACTCGATAAAAAATTTAACAACAGAAATGGCCAAGGATAAATACAAAGCAAGCACTACTTTTATTGCGTCAGTAAAAAATAAGATTTTAAAATTAGAAGAGAAAGTTTTATTCACAGGCGTTGATGGGCTGACTTTCAATTTAAATCAGATTCATAATCTGAATTTAAATACAGGTGTTAATACAAAAGGTGCCATTGCTTTAACCGATTTACCGGTGTCTAAAACAACTGAGATCAATAAAATTGAAACGACAATAACAACAACGGGTGCGTATAAAGATGGTGTTTCAACGATCGTTCAAAAAACAAAAACACTTTCAAAGGCCGATAATACATTCGCAGTCAAAGACCGTACCTATGTGATAGATGCCAACAAACTTGTCTTTACCGAAGCCATTAGTGATTTTGGGCCAAAGAGCTCTATCTCTTTTTCAAATGGAATCAGGTCTGAAATTACAGTGAATGCTTACCTTAAAGCAGGAAAGACTTACATTGAAAAGAAAGTGGTTAAAACTCTGGCCGATGGCTCTTTAGTCGATGGAGTCTATAGTGGTCTCTCAGTTGTCGGAAGCAGTACAACTACAAGTGAAATAGATGGAAATAATTTTTCATATATTTCAATTCCATTAATCACTAACAAAACAATACGTCCAACTAGAACTTGTGACATTGCGACTCTTGAAAAAAATATTGAAGCAAAATCTTCAACTGCGAATGGAAGATGGCTTGCCTCTAAAAATGTCAATATTCGTTTTGCAGAGAGGTATTACGTTCTTTCTGTTTTAAGCAAAGTTTTTGGATCATCAGTCCTGGGAACGGCCTACTCTATAAATTCCCTTAATACTGTATTCGGTGGGAATTTCGATAATTACGATTTGGTTAGAGATGATCTTACAAGTTCTAAAGTCATCAATACTTCTCCTGAGGGTTATGCGCTCATAGCGGCCAATACGACTCCAAATACCGATGTCATAGGGCCTTTGAACCCAATACGATTGGCCACAACAATCCGCGTGTGTGAAGACATTGCTAAATCCAATACCTTCATTTTAAATGCGATCAGAAATGCTACTGGAGATCAAAGCATCTCTACGGCCAGTATCCCTTACCCATTCAAACAGGATTTCATAAATGCTCATAATTTATTTTATCCAACTGATCCCATTTCTGAAGACACAACCAATGCTTTAATTTGTGTCGCCGATGCTGAAACATCTGCTATAGATCAGTGGAGGAATGTATTCCTCACTTTATGTATCACTCCAGAATGGCAAATTCCTTAATTAATTTAACCGGAGAATGAATATGGGAATCGGTTTTACAGAAGCTCTTCTTATCGCTGGTGTAGCAATCTTGTTTTTCGGTGGTAAAAAACTTCCCGAGCTTGGTAAAGGCATGGGAGAGGCCATCAAAAATTTCAAGCAAGGGATGCGTGAATCCCAGGAAGAAGAGATTAAAAAGGATGCTTAGAATTTTAGATTCAATCCTAAAGAAGGCTGAAGTTCATAATCTTTTAAATTAGGATCATCTGTTGGTGTGTAAGTCACAAGAATGTTGGCAGACACTGACAGAAATCTTCCTAAACTTAAACTCACACCTGTTCCGACATAGGGCTGAACCTTACTTTGAGTATCTTCAGTTGTCGTCGTCGCGTTCACCGTCTTAGTCGTTTTATTTTTTCTATACTGAGCTCCTCCACGAAGATATGAACTCATAAAATTGGTCATCGTAAAAGATCCACGTAAACCTAAACGCAGTTTATCTTCACTGTCTTTATATTCAGTATTATTAACGCTATCAGAGCTCGTATCCTGAGCATGAGTGTATTCAGTCTCAAGTGCACTGATAGGAAATTTATAAATAACAGTCACACCATAAATGGCACGAGTCTTCATAGAAGTTGTAGGTTGAAATTTCTGAACACGCTCTAATCCGATGATTGGTGTAATGCTCAAGCGGTCTTTTGTATCAACAGCAAAAACACTCATTGGTAAAATCGCAGAAATTAATAATAACTTTTTCATAGTAACTCCTATAACTTAAAGTTGAGGTGGATCTGATCGACGACCTGATTCATCTCATACATCTCTCTTACTTCATCCATGACAAAGTATTTTATTGGTGCTTCATGTGTGAAGAGTATTCTTTGTGGGCGGTATTTAAAAAAATCGTAACTCGGCCATTTGTCTTTTTTATCAAAGAAAGACAAAGTGTCTACTGCAACATAGTTGCATAGACCTTCGGCCCATATGTTATTCACGATCACTCCTTTTACTTTTGTAAAAAGATAAATCATCTCTTTGATATTCGATCCTCGCTGCATGAATAAATCATTGTGACCTAAGTCAATGCTAGCGAACAAATCAGAAATAACGTCTTCGTCTTCTAAGCTCCAGATAACGAATTTTTGTTTCTGGAAACTATCGAAGAAGTATTTCCATGTATCAATTTGCTTTGAAACGTTGGCGAAATTATCCAACATAATCATGATAAATTTTGGTGGCTCTGGTTCTTGGAAAAGTTTTTCAATATTTGAAATGGGCTGTCCTGTTTCTCTATTTTTTGCGATACGAACATCTTTTAGGTCTTTGCCTAAAAAAAGTTCTAAAAGTCTCATCGCTTTCTTTTCCACTGAAAGATTCGTTGGCTCTGGAAATTTTTTCGTAAGTAGGTATTTATTCCACTTAATTTCAAAACCAACTCGTTCTTTTGCTCTGAAGTTAAATCCCATAAAAGCAGAATTAAGCGAGCCTTCTAAATCTAAAAATAAATCTATGTTAAAAATATCGTGCATATTCGCACAGTAGTGATGAGTTTCAATTAAACTAAGTTTGGTTGCAGGGCGCTCGAACACTTTCACCTTGAAAGGTAAAAAAGTTAAAATCAAAGAGCAGCCCTCTTCGACAATAATATTGATTTCCGCTTTGGGAAATTCTTCACTCAGAGTGACGATGAAAGGCAGACACTGCATCACATCTTCTTTGACTCTAGGGAATTTAACTAAGAGTTTTTTAACTTCCATGTCCATAAACTTGGGTCCTTAAAACGAAACGCATATAATTTTTCAAAATCACTTAATACGGGCTCAGCGGGAACAGCTCTCACTAGCGCCTTCAATTCTGTCCATGAAAGCTCGGAGCGCAGAAGATCACTTTCAACATTGAATTGCTCACAACGATCGAATTTTTGTTTTGCTTTATAGATCAGACCACGGGCACCCACGAGGTTACTTTCGCGAAAATGAATCATCGCTGCGGCCACTTGAATCACTGCCCAATATACATTTCGTAAGGGTCCCGGCTCTTCCAGCCAATGGTGCTCTAAGTCTTCGTGACATTCCCAGTATTTCTGGACATTAAAGAGAAGGATCCCCTGCTCTATAACTTCCAAATGGGACTGATCAAATTGACTCATTTTTTGCCTGTGTGTGAGAAAGTTGTTATCTTAATCTTCTTAAGAATCTATTCTACATTTTTATGGAAATATTGTTATGTCGGAAATTTCTGATCAAATTCAAACGCTAGTACCTGACTATGTTCGTAACCTAACCGTCTATCAAGCTGGAAAGCCTATTGATGAGTTAACTCGTGAAAAGGGTTTAACTCGTGTTTCTAAGCTCGCGAGTAATGAAAATCCACTTGGGCCATCACCATTTGCTATTAAAGCAATGACTAATGCCCTATGGGATGTGCATCGCTACCCTGATATGAACGCTTACATGTTAAAGAAGTCTCTTTCAAAACTCTATAAACTTAAGCATGAAAACATTATTCTTGGAAATGGCTCTGAAGGAATCATGGCCTATATTGCCCGTGCCTTTATCCAACCAGGGCAAGAAGTTTTAACATGCCAGAACTCTTTTATCGGGTTTAGCATTATTATCCGCAGTGTGGGGGCCACTCTAAAAACTGTCCCACTAACAAAAGACTACCGCTTTGATGTTGAAGGACTGAAAAACAGCATCACTGAAAAGACGAAAGTTATTTATATCTGCAATCCAAATAATCCAACTGGGACTTACATCACTAAAAAAGAATTTGATGTTTTAATGGCCCATGTTCCGAATCACGTTCTCGTTATTCTTGATGAAGCGTATTTTGAATTCGCTGCAGGTAAAGAAGATTATCCAAACTCAATGGACTATCGTTACGACAACGTTTTAACTCTTAGAACTTTTTCTAAAGCTTATGGCCTTGCTGGAATTCGCATTGGTTATGGATTTGGACATGAAGACTTAATTGCCAACCTTTCCAAAGTAAAACTTCCTTTCGAGCCAGGGCTGATTGCTCAAATGGGAGCAGCAGGTGCTATTCACGATAAACCACATTTAAGAAGAACGATTCTTAACAATCAACGCCGCTATAAAGAAACTTTTGAGTTCTTAACGAAACATGAATTCAATCCAATTAAATCGGTTGCAAATTTTATCGCTTTTAAAACCGGATCAAATGAAGCTTCAACATATATGTTTGATAAACTTCTTGATCACGGAGTGATTATTCGCCAGCTTAAAGCTAATGAAATGCCGGATTATGTTCGCGTGTCTCTTGGTAAGAAAAGTGAAATGAGTCACTTCTTCAAAGCAATGGAAGATATTCTTCCTGAATACAACAAACGTTTCGGGAGACCAAAGTCATGAAGATCGTAACCTACTTACACCGTCACGCTCTTGGAACTGAAAAACGTTTAGGGATTCTCGTAAGTGACAATTCTATCTTAGATCCTAACTTTGCCTTTGCTTGCGACTTCGAAAGAGAAGGCCGCTTCAATGCTCGCGAACGTGCTAATGCTCACTGCCCTTCTTCACTTCATCAACTTCTTCGCTTAAGAGAAAATCCATTAGAGATTCTTCACGAAGCCTGGGGATTAATGTTGTTTTTAGAGAAGTGCGGAACTTTTGAAATGAAGGATGGCACTCGCTATTTAATCGAGAGATCAAAACACATTTCCCTGACGACACCACTTGATAAAATCGAAACATACCGCGATTTCTTTGTTCATGAAAAACATGTGGCAACGGGATTCAAAAAAAGAAATGAGCCTATTCCTCCAGCTTGGTTTGAGTTTCCTGTGTATTACAAAGGAGCGACTGCTGGATTTATCGGACACGAAGAAGAAATTCTTTGGCCGTCATACACTGATCAATTAGATTATGAATTAGAATTGGGAATGGTTGTTGGTCTTGATGGATACAACATCAAAGCTAAAGACGCTCATAAACATATTTTTGGTTTCACTATTTTAAATGATGTTTCAGCTCGCGACATTCAAAGAAAAGAAATGACTGTTCGCCTGGGGCCTGCAAAAGCAAAAGACTTCTGCTCTGTCATGGGGCCTGTGATCGTGACTGCTGATGAATTTGATTCTGTTGATCCTGATCTACTAATGACAGCAAAAATTAACGGCAAAGAATGGTCGAGAGGACGCTCTGGAGATGCACACTTCACTTGGGGACAAATGCTTGAGCATACTTCTCGCGATGAATGGGTTTTAGCTGGGGACTTCTTCGGGTCAGGAACTGTTGGAACTGGTTGTGGACTTGAACTTGATCAGTGGATTAAGTCAGGTGACATCATCGAGCTGGAAATTGAACAGATCGGAAAGTTAATTAATAAAGTTGGAAACAAAGCTAAATCATAAAAGAGGATTTATATGGAAAGTTTTAAATCATCAGGACTTTTTACAAAACAAGCTCACGTAAAAATTCCCGAAGGTCACTTCGAAGAAGAGCATGGAAGAAATGGGTTCTTCGGTAGAGTTTCTCATTTATATCACGCCATCGCGCCTGTGACATGGACGAATATTGAAGGCGACCTGAAACCTCAGTGCCAACCTCCGATGTTTAACGACAATTTAAAAAGAAACAAGTTCGAGCCAATTCTTTCTAACGATGACCTTGTTATCAATATTGGTTTTTACACTAAATCATTTGAGAATTTTTATAGAAGTGCAGACTTTGACGAGTTGTTCTTTATTCACGATGGGACAGGACGAATTGAAACATCATACGGCCCACTTGAATACACTAAAGGTGACTATATTATCATCCCTCGCGGGACAACTTATAAATTGTACCTGACGACTGAAACAAAAATTCTAAAAGTTGAATCAAGATCTGAATTTGAGCAACCTGATCGTGGAATGCTTGGGCCAAACGCTCTTTACGATCAAACAGCAATCGTCACTCCAGAAGCTGCTCATGGAAGTGAACAAGATAAAAAAGAATACAAAGTTGAAATCAAGCGCCTGGGAAAAATCACAACTGTGACTTATCCACATAACCCGCTAACGGTTTCAGGATGGAAAGGTTCAGTCTACCCGACTAAACTTTCAATTTATGATTTCTGTCCGGTGACAAGCCATCGCTACCATATGCCACCAAGTGTGCACACGACTTATGTCGCGAAGAACTTTGTTATCTGCTCATTTGTTGAAAGACCATTAGAAGAACATGAAACTGGCGCTCTTAAAGTTCCTTTCTATCATTCAAATATTGATTTTGATGAAGTGCTTTTCTATCACCAAGGAAACTTCTTCTCGCGCGATAATATCGATGCAGGAGCTCTTACTTTCCACCCACAAGGGATTCACCACGGGCCACACCCGAAAGCTTTTAAAAACAGCGTAGCCAAGACTCGTACCGATGAATTTGCGGTGATGATTGATGCTAAAAGACCACTGATCCCAAGTGAATGGTTCAGCAATAACGAAAATAAAAACTACTGGAAATCTTGGCTATAATTTAGACGGCGTGAGTGATGACTTCAAACTCATCACTCACCAGTTTGTAACAGGCATCGCTTAATTCATTTTTATCTGCATAATCTGTCGCTTTCAAACTCTGCATAATCGTAAACTCGGCCACAATGTTTTTATGTTTAAACAATGCGAGTGCATGACCTAAAAATCCCATATCTCCATACCAGAAAACTTTATCGCGATTTTTTATAGTTAACTTTTCACCATCAAGGGTTCTGTAGTTCAGGCAAACCGGAAGGACTTTTGAGTGTGAGTTAATGGCCGCTTGAAAAAGTGGACGTCTAAAGCGAATAACCGACTCACCATTGGTACTTGTGGCCTCAGGAAAGATCACAATGTTAAGACCATCATCAAGAGCGTCTGAGAGCTCTTTGACTTCTCCCATAATCCCCGCTTTGCTTCTTCTCTCAACAAATAAACATCCACCTAACAGACATAGTTGTCCTAGAAATGGAGTTTCTTTCATTTCTTTAGAAGTGACAAAACACGTTGGCATGTATGAGCTGATAATTAAAATATCCAGATAAGAAAGATGATTTGAAACAATCAAATAATTAGAATCAAAATCAATTGGAGCAAAATTCTTTCTAACTTTAATATTAAAAATCTTTAGACCTAATTTACATGTTACAGAAATTAATTGAGTCAAAAATGGACGCGCACGATTGAAATTAAATCCACAAAACAGCAGTACCAAACTAGATACGATTAAGTAGCAGACAATAGCTGCTCCAAAAATGAACGTTCGAATCAATAGTCGGACTTGGGACATTAAGTATCCAGTTTTTTAAAATATCTCTTCTCATAAGAAGAACTAAGTTCTTTGAGATTAAGTATAGTAAAAAAATCGATACATTGAAACTCTTTATCTAAGGCCGGTTTCCCAAAAACTCTTGCACCTGCATTAATATAGCTGCGTAACAACGATGGAATTTGCCCCATCAGGAACTTCTCTTCGAAAAGATCTTCACCAGTTACCTTAGAGAAACTCATCTTATATTTTGATCTCGGTCTGATTCCAAACTCTTCCGACGTCATTTGGTTATTTGTCATTGTTTTAAAGATGGCCTTGGCCATAACAGGAGAGACTGTCATAATGCTGCTACAACCGAATAAATATGAAGCATTTGTTTTCTTTGCATACTCGCCGATTCCCTTCCAAAGAAGATCAATCACCGCACCATTTCTATGTTGAGGATGAATGCACGCTCTTCCAAGCTCTAATTTCACACCTGGAGCATTTAAAAATGTATCAAGACTAAATTCACCTTGTGAGTAAAATTTTGAAGTATGCTCACTTGAGAGCATTCTGTAAGTTCCACAGATCTCTCCCGTCTCATTTGAGCGGATAACCAAATGGTCACAAAGAGAATCAAATTGATCCAGGTCAAGATTATGGTCATCAGTGATTCCAGTTTCATTAAAGAAAATATGGTGCCTCATTCTGAACAACTCAACGAGTTCAGAAATATGATTGGCCGTTTTTAAAGTGTAATTTTGAGTCTTGATGAAAAGTGGATGTTTGGGTGTGTAAGTTAAGAATCTTGGAGAAATATAAAGCATCCATTCATCATGTAACTTGTGGTCAGAATTAATACAAGCAATCTGATAACTAGCAGTCATATACGGCCCCTGTTAAGAATGTTGGTTCTTTATTTAAGAATTCTAAGACTTCTGTTAAAGCGTATTGGCGGGAGTAAAAACTCTTAAGATCCATCACTTCATTCGAAGTATGCATCCCTTTTGTCTTTGGCCCCAATCCATCAATGTAAATAAGTCCCGGACGAGAAAAGTAATTAATATCTGCTGCTCCACCAGAGTGCTCAGCAAGACATTCTGTTTCCTCAAGTTGAGAAATGATATTCAGGTAACGACCGACTAAAGGATGAAGTTGATCTTGCAATGGAAGAGGCGGGCAATCATCGACAATTTCAATCGTTGTCTTACATGAATCGCCCGTATAAAAACAATTAACCGAAGAATTATCAATCAAACTCTTAATTGCCTGATCAATGTCTTCTCTCTTTTCTAAAGTAGGAAATCTTGCGTCTAATTTGATTTCTACTGATTCACAAATAACGTTATAGCGGTCCATTCCACCAGTCATTGAACCAACATTCACTTTCACTTTATTTTGAATGTCGTTTAGTGGATTGAGTTTATAAATAAACTCCGCTGCATGGTGAGCAGCATTGATAAATGGCTCACCAAATCTTCCAGCATGACTTGATTTTCCAATGATATTTATTTTGTACCAGCGGTTGCCGTTTCTCGAAGTGATCAGCGATCCATTGTATAAAGCAGGCTCCAGTCCTAAAACAGCAACCGACTTCTCACCAACTTCTTTAAAAAGTGGATGAAAACCAATTGATCCTGTCTCTTCACATGGCGATGAAATAAAAACATAAGTGAAATGATGTTCTGGATTTTTTGTTAAGAATGCTTCCAATGACTGAAGCGCCATGACCAGACTGCCTTTATCATCTCCAATTCCAGGTCCTGTCACAGTCTGAGAATTAAAATTAATTTCAAATCGCAGCTCTTTTCCCGGTGAGCAAACTGTATCAGCATGGCCAATAAAGCTGATCTGATCGGAGCTCATTCCTTTTTTAACGGCGTAAAGTAAATCCCCTGTCTGCATCTCAAGATTTGGTACAAAAGTGCATTCAAAGCCCAAATGCGAGAGTCTCGCGGCCAGTAATTTCTGAACGCGGTTCACACCTTCAATATTTTGAGTTTGAGAGTCGATTTCGACTAGTTGCTCGAGAAAATCAAGACCCTCTAATCGAATCTGATTAACGTAAGACGAAAGAAACTTTGTTTCTAGATCCAACAACTGAACATCCCTTGTAAGATATTAATAAGATTAAATCACAAGGATTTCACAATTGACTGTTATATATCTGGTAGAACTTTGTTAGAGTTGTATTAGGATTATTTAAAAATTGAGGTTTAGAGTGACAATGAAATCGTTTGATACTGATGGTGCGTTTGCCGACAACTATAAAATTCTAATTGGATCAATCCTGCCTCGCCCAATAGCAGTTGTGTCAACTTTAAATGAAGACGGATCAAACAATCTTGCACCTTTCTCATTTTTTACTGCCGTTTCAGCAAGTCCTATGATCATCGCTTTTTCTCCAATGATTAGATCAAGTACTGGTGAAATCAAAGATACAACCCGCAATATCTTACGCGAAAAAGAATTTGTTATTAATATTTTGAGTGAAGACATTCTTGAGCAAGTTAACATGTGCTCAACTGAGCTTCCATACGGTGAAGATGAGTTTGTTCTTTCAGGACTGACTCCTATTGCTTCAGATAAAATTAAAGCAAAAAGAGTGAAAGAAAGCCGCATTCACTTCGAATGCATTTTCCGCGACAGACTTAACTATGGAGACCAACCAGGTTCTGGCCAGATCATTACCGGTGAAGTTGTCCGCGTGCATATTTCTGAAGATGTTTTAGAAGGTGGAAGAATCATCACTTCGAAGTTAAAACCAATCGGTCGTGGCGTGGGCAATGATTATTTCAGATGTACGGATGTATTTGAGCTCGCACGTTTAATGAAAGCTCAAATCCAAAAATAATTTATTCGTTTACAGTGAAGATGCTGTCTTTGAAAAAGTCTCTTAGCTCGACGTAAAGCTCAAGGTTACATCCTTCAACTAATTCAGCTCCAATTTTTTGAATTTTCGGTTTTGTCGGAACTTCAACAATCGATAACCCTGCTGTTAGGTATGGATCCTTACAGTTGACCTGGTGTAATCCAAAATAAGCATTAGGAACACCACCTGAAATAAAATCGAACATATCAAACTGTTCACCGGCCTTAAAACTCATTCCATTTTCAAATACGATATCTTGTCTAAGTGTATAGCGTTGATAGACTTCCATGTCGTACCAGTTGGTCACAACTTCTTTGGCAAAAATATTTGATGAAATGAGAAGAGTAGCAATAAGGATTAATTTTTTCATATAGACCTCTTAGGTCTATTTTAACAACGTAAAAAATTTTGGAAAGGACTTTTCAACACAGTCAGTTTCGAAGAGTTCGCCCCCGGCATTTTTTGTCATAAAAAGCGCTGCGGCCATGACAATTCGATGATCACGAGCTGGTTTAATAGTACTCTGTTGGTATTTCTTTTGACTCGATCCAGTGATAGTTAATACGTCTTCTATTGGGGAATAGTGCATTTCTACACCAAACGTCTTCATTAAATTCGTCATTTCTTGAAGGCGATCACTTTCTTTAAATTTCAGAATCTCCATATTAGAAAAATGGTTCACACCATCTACATGGGCTGCAAAAAATGCCAGTGTTGGGAATAAATCAGGCGCAGTTGAGACATCAAAAGTAACCGGGTTTAACTTATCACCTTTTTTTATTTCCAATCCATTTGCTGTAAACGAACACGTTGCTCCACTTGTTTTTAATACTTCAATAAAAACAGAATCGGCCTGATACATATCAAGTTCATGACAATTGGTAATAAGCACTCGTCCCATTAAAGCGGCAAGAGCAGCAGGATAACCAAGAGAGCTGAAATCAACAGGAATAGTATATGAATTACTTTCCAGGGATTTTTTAATCACCATCGAAGTCATTTTTAAATAAGCTTCTGAAGCATGCAGATTAATGAACTCAAACTGCAGTGGAATTTTAGAAAACGCCAGCATCATGGCCGAAGCAAACTGCGTACTCTTTTTGCAGTCAATCTCCAGCTTCGTTGTATTGTACATTGAAGCGGGCCCTTTTAGCGTAATCCAAGGGGTTTTAGAATCCCCCGACACGTTGTGAACAATGTTCACACTTAACTTCTTTAAAGGGTTAATAAGATCTTCTATTGGCCTCTCACTCATCTTCTCTGTCGGAAAAATTTGGTATTCTTTTTTTCCACGAGATAAAAGTGCGATCAGGAATCTATTTGTCGTTCCACCGTCACCAGTGTGAAGCTCGATCACATTGCCAACAGAGTCTTTTTCACAATCAGGAAACGAATTTAAAAAAGTTACAGTTGAACCTGATTGCTCAATTTTCAATCCAATTTTTTTAAAAGCATTTAAAAGATTTGTAACGTCAGTAGAATCAGAAAGATTGCGGACTTTGAAATTCTCTCCTCTAACCGCGCCTAAAATAAGAGCGCGATTAGAGTGAGACTTACTGGTAGGAATAGTAATTTCTTTATCGAAAGTTAAAAGAGGCTGAACCTTAAATGGTGAATTTTCTAAGTTCATCTTTATTTGCTTCCAATGTCGCTTGAATTTCATCGAAAGACTTCGTTTCAATTTCAGCATTACCGATGTCTTTGATGATAACCATATCAAGTGAGCTTAGCGCACTGATTTTTTTATCTTTTGATAAGTACATCATGATTTTATCAATTGGGAATTCCTTATTGAACCATGGTGCGTGATCCCCTGGGATTTCTAATGCTTTTTTAAGAGCAGCAATATCGTTCAGGTTTTTTTCTGTACCAAAAAGTTTAAACAGAAGGGCCGTTCCCCACATCACAGCTTCACCGTGAGGGATATTGTAGATGAACTCAACTGCGTGACCAAAAGAGTGACCAAGATTTAAAATCTTTCTGATCCCTATTTCTTTTAAGTCTTCAGTAACAAGTTTCTCTTTGAACTTTGCACAGGCATCGATGATCTGAGACATTTCTGCTTTTCTGATAACCAGATCGTAGATTGAATAATCAAGGAAACTGTATTTTAAAACTTCACCCATACCACTGTTTTTTTCAACAGCAGGAAGTGTTTCAATAAATTTAGGACAGATCCAAACATTTGTTGGAAGGTGGAAAGCACCAATCAGGTTTTTTCCAGACTTAGAGTTGATGGCAACTTTACCACCGATACTAGCGTCTACCATCGATAACAGAGTTGTCGGAACGATACTCCAAGGAATACCACGAAGAATTGTTGAAGCAACAAATCCACCGAAGTCAGATGTAGCTCCACCACCGATAACAACTAAATGAGCATTTCTATGAATACCCTTATCTAAGAAAAACTCCATTGCATTCTGGAAGTCAGTAATATTTTTTACTTTCTCACCATCAGCAGCTTTCCAGAAAAGGACTTTCTTGTTTTCGATTTGCTCTAACAGTAAATCTTTTGAGTAAAGACTCCATACCTGGTGATCAGCAATCACTAATACCGTATCAGTTTGAAGCTTGTTGATTTCTGAAATAATGTTCTCTAGCTCTACGTGCTTAATTTCTGTCTTCATGCCCACTCTTTTTTTCTCTTTATATTTTTATTTAACTTGATATGCGTTTTGTCTTAAAAAATGATCCGCTAAAACAACTTTCACCATCGCTTCCACGACAGGAATTGCTCTCGGGATAATACACGGATCATGACGACCCTCTTTTGCTTTATCACCAACAGTAGATGTTGGCTTAAAAGTGATAGTCATCACCATGCGCTCACCGTTTGAAATCCCACCTTCCATTCCGCCAAAAGCGTTTGGAGTGCTTGAAACCTCACTTCCCTTCATCGTGGCCATGTCTTCACCTAGCCCATATGAAAAAGAAACCACTGCACCAATTGAAAGAAGAGCTTTTGCAAAATCAGCTTTCAATTTATCAAAGGCCGGCTCACCTAATCCCACTGGAGAATTATCCACAACAATGCGAACTCTTCCACCAACTGACTCCCCTTGAGTTTTTAAATCTTCAAGGTAAGTTTTGATCTCATCATTTCTTTTCACCTCAGGAAAAGAATATGGTGATAAATCAGAATCCAAGTCTTGTAAAATATTTTTATACTCGAACGGTCCGAGTAAACTTACATAAGCTTTAACTTTTACCTGCGGGATAATTAATCCTGCGAAGTATCCGGCCACAACTCGAGAAAGTGTTTCTCTTCCTGAAGAGCGTCCGCCTCCACGATGATCACGAATCCCGTATTTCAGGATCGTGGTTTTATCGGCATGTCCGGGACGAGATTCAGTTTTTATTTTGTCATAATCAGAACTTTTTTGATTTGTATTATGAACTATAATTGCGATTGGTGTGCCCAAGCTCTTCCCTTCAAACACCCCTGAGAGAATCACTGCTTTATCATCTTCATTTCTTGAAGTAGTTCCAGCAATTTTTCCAGGTGCACGTCGGTCGAGTTCTCTTTGAAGATCTTCAAGAGAGACACTTAGTCCTCCGGGAACTCCGTCAATAACAACACCCATGGCAGGTCCGTGAGACTCACCAAAGCTCGTTAAAGAAAACATTTTACCAAAGCTATTTCCACGCATATGATCACCATTATACTCAAAAGCACTAGGCATTAACAAGGAAGGATCGGTCATGTTCCTCGACAGCTTTAGGCATTTAATCGAAATTGAAGCCCTTAAGAAGGAAAATCAGCAAAATTCCCTGCGAATCTCCAGTGAAAACAAGAGAATATCCGACTTAGAAGAGCGTCGTAAAAAGACCCTGGTGCTGAATGAAAATTTAACCTTAGAAGAAAAAAGTTTAAAGCTTACCGAGTCACAAAATCAAATTGAAGATTTGCAGCTGCGTCTTTCGAAATTAACTTCACAATTGTCTCTTGCAGTTACCGAAAAAGAGCAAATTGCCTTCGAGAATCAAATAAAAATTGTTAAAGATGAAATTGAAAGATTAGAAATGCTATACTTCGAAAACTTAGAAAAAAGCGAAGAGTTTCTTGCTCTCATTCAAGAAAATAATGAGTTCATGAAAGGCTCAGTGAACACGCTTGAAGAAATAAAAAAAGAAGTAAAAGAAAATATCGCCAAAGAAGAAGTCATCATCGAAAACCGTAAAAAGCGTATCGATTCTCTGACTGACTTATGTCATCCCAGTTTAAAAACTCTTTATCTCGACCTGGAAAAGCGCTTCGCTCCTAAGGCCGCTGTAAGCTTTTTAATCGACCGCAAATGCACGGCCTGCCACATGCAGGTGGATTCCGTTCTGGCCCATTCTCTGGACGAAGGAAGAAGTCTGGAGACCTGCCCATCGTGCTCTCGCCTGCTTATCCCCGATACGGCCCGTATTTATTAAGTATAAATTATACACCCTCTAGTACTAGGCTGCGTTTTTCTGTAGATAGCCTGAATGATTTACGCCAAAGTAGCCCTATTTATGTTTTCCCTAGTCACTCTTTCAGCTTTTGCTGAAGAGAGTATTGATAAGGGTTATCGCCTTCCTGGTGAAACGGTTATTAAAGATTTCACTTTAATGAAACTCACTCCAGAAAAACACTCTCTGGCCTCTCACATTGTAAAAATCAATTACAAAATTCCAAAGGCCCAGGCCTTAGAAATCGCTCACCATATTTTAAAAGTCTCAGATTGTTTTAAAATTGATCCATGGATTCTTACAGGTCTGATTCAAAAAGAATCTTCATTCAACAAAGATGCTGTCAGCCAGACAAACGCTGCGGGATTAACTCAATTCACGTCAAGTGGACTCAAAGAAGTTAACGATCAACTTGGTTTCCGCGGGCGCGAAGCTGCGACTGAAAACGCTATACTTTATTTCAATTCAAAAATCAGAAGCTGCATCGATCCTAGCTGGGTAGATTTATGGGTTCGAGTTGAATTGCCGGAAACAGATCCTGAATTTTACAGACAACTTAAAGAAGAAATTAAAAGAGACATTCCTACGGCCATTACTTACGGGGCCATTCTTTTAAAAACATATGTGGCCTTCGTAGACACTAAAAATAATCGCGCCGATGGTGAAGAAGTTAATCTTCCTACGAGCGAAATCTATTTCAGAGCACTTCAAATCTATAATGGTGAAGAGGGCGAAGCTAAAGTGAATTACGCTAAAAATGTCTTCAAAAACCTTCAGGGTTTCTACCCGAATAAAGTTAATTTCCCATTTCTGGCAGATTAAAATTTCACATCTCTTGACGAAACTTCCATAAAAATAGATAACCGCTATTCCGAGAAGAGGAGATCATCGCTGGCCTTGATAGCAATATCGAGACGGGAGGAAAGTCCGGACACCACATGGTAACGTAGCGGATAACGTCCGCCCATCGCGAGGTGAGGACAAGTGCAACAGAAAGTATGTACAGGTAATGCTGTAGTGAAACCAGGTAAACTCTACGTGGTGCAAGCTCAAATAGGCTTAGGCGTTTCCCGGTAACACGGTCGACTAGGAAGGACCACTTCCGATGCTAAGCGGGTAGAGTGCTCGAGCCATTGGGTAACTAATGGCCTAGATGAATGATGATTTAATACAGGATCCGGCTTAAACCTCTTCTCGGTTTTTTCCTTTAAGTCTTCTTCGTCGCCGTGACCATGTTTTGAAGTGCGGTTAATGTCTGCCCATAAGTCGATTTATTAAATCGCAATTGAAGTTTAGAAAAGATATTTTTCATATCAGCAGAATTCGGGCTCCCTCCTACTTTTAGAAGTTCATCCACAAAACTCTCAGTCACAATAAACATCATACTTAAAGGCATCAGAGTCGCGCTATAGTTCTCGACAAACCCTATCCCTGTTCTAGATCCATGATGTTCTTTAATAATCGTATCAACCCCAGGAGGGATGTTATCAAACTTACTCACCACTTTTGCAGACTCCAGCGCATGACTTTCAACTCTTTTTCTTTCTTCATCTCTTAATTCAGTTTTATTAAAATCTTCCAGCGCATTTATTTCTGTCAGATCCGATCCGTTAAGTGAAATATCATGAAAGTAAGCAATGTAGGCCAGCTTCTCTCTAATTTGAGGTGACTGCCAATCAAACTTAGAAATGATTCGATGAAGAATCAAGCAACACAAATAAGAATGAGCATAAGCGTACGAACACTCGTTTGCCTTAAGTGCTTTTAGAAATGTCGCCAGAATATTCTGCTCTTTTAGAAGAGCTGTCATTGAAGCAATACTCTCCTCTACCAGCTTTACTGTATGCTCATCAACACCAATGGAATTGATACGTTCTTGAGTGACTCTATAAGCATCAGAAGAAAGAATGATTCTCTTGCTGCCAGAGATCGTTTGATCACTTAATTTTTTTATTAAATCTTTCGTAACAAAATTTACAAACTGTGTGAAATTTTCTTTAGCGATAAAGAACTCATGAAGTCCTGTTTCATAATACCTAAGAATATCTTCTCTGCTAAAGTGGTCCCCGGCATGAAGACGTTTTACATATTGAAATTCATTGTCATTTTTCTTAACTCTGATGAACACATCACAGCCAGACATAATCGTATTAATGTTCATGAAGTAATAAATACTGACAGGGACATATTCTGGAAGCTTGGCAAAAGCGTCCGATCCTCCGACTTTCAAAATCTGATTCACTTTTTCAACAATAGCTCTCCAATCTGCATTCCCTTCGACCTGGAATGAGTGCTTATAAATTGAAACGTTATTTCCAACAACTAACAATGGAGTTTTTAATTTTTCGCTGATGAGATACTGAGCAAGATTAAATCCGGCACTATCGTTTTTAATGATCTCGCGACAGATAATTAAATCCATTTCCGGCAAGATCTTTAAAAGCTCGATAGCTTCTTTCGAAGAACTCATTTCAACAACGTCTGAACCAAGAGTTTTGGCTAAGTTCAACTTAATGATCTTTCTTAATGTTTCATCATTTTCAATGATTAGAATTTGAGTCATATCTGCTTATCGGCACAATACAAAATCAGATAAGTCCACAGTTGATGTAAGTTCGAAGTATTGTAAAAAGTTATTTTGCTTTATTGAGTATTTTGAAAACTTTCTGTGTGGCCGTCGACATATTGAGCTTTTCATCATTAGTTTTGAACTCATACACAATCTCGATCTTTTTAGTCATCTTTTCAAATTCTTCCAAAGACATTTCCAGAATGTAGTTATGAATATCGTATTTAGTGATTCCCGTTTTTACATACGGTAGTTTCTCATAATTTTGTTTAATTTTGATATGGGGGTACTGCTTTAACTTCTCATCATTGGTCTCAAGAATGAATGTGGGCAATTCCCATTGTCCGGAAAGCCATTCCTTTGCACCTTTTTGATAAACCAGAATTTTCTTTTTTTCTTTCACGACAACTCTTAGAGTCCTAATGAATAGTTCTTCTGACTCTTTTTTGGCCCCTTCAACTGGATACTGAAGCGGATCACCACTCGCTTTTGCTTTACACTTAGGAGCAAGCGGACAAAGAACACATGAGGCCTTTCTCGCCTGACAAATAATTCTTCCCAGATCCATCATGGCTTCGTTAATCGCTCGAGCTGAGAGCCCATCCATCTCGGCCATAATTTTCTTATGAGCAAAGTCACTCCACAATCTCTTTTGAAGTTTCGGACCTTTCTCTACATCCACACCATAAAAGCGTGCCAACACTCTTTCTAAATTCGCATCCACTGCTAAAGCTTTTTTATCAGCACCAATTGCGACAATAGCATTGGCCGTATAAGGCCCGATACCTTTTAGAGTTTGCAGGTCATCAATGTTAGTTGGAATTTGTCCTTTGAATTCTTCGACAACTTGAATAGCAACATTTCTTAAACTTCTTGCTCGTCTATAATACCCCAGGCCTTTCCATGAAATGCAAACCTGCTCTTCAGTAGATTTCGCCAGATCAAAAATAGTTGGATACTCAACGAGAAATCTTTCAAAGTGATTTAACACCGTTCCAACAGTTGTCTGCTGAAGCATGATTTCTGAAACTAGAGTTTTATAAAGAGTTCTCTTCTCTCGCCATGGTAGATGAGAATATTGAGACTCGGACCACGTAATGAGATTTGAAAAAAGTGTATGTGCCATTATCTGCACATTTTAGTAAATTCCTTCGCATAGTCAATCAGATCATTCGCAGTAAATGCTTTAACGCCATCGCCTATCATCTTTGCGCCATTGCTTTCCAAGAAAGTTCTCATTTCCGCCGACATTTCATCAATATCTGTCACAATCAATAAATGTTTAGCTTTCGAATCTTTCATCCAACGCAAAATTCTCGCCTGATCATTCATCCCATAGGCCATACAAACACTCGAGTTCTCCCCGACTTGTTTAATAGAAGTATTGTAAACGGAAACATTCACTTTACTCTTACACGCCAATTGCACTTTCTCGATAAACGATCTTCTTGCACAATGATCCGGGTCTTTATTGTAATCAACCGTCTTCAGTGATGATGAAACATCAAACCAGACTTCGATTTCAGCTGGAGCTGCATTTGGTTTTTCTTTGCCACAAAAAATATCAAAGTAATTGTTCTTATCACAATTAACCATGTTCGTTTCAAGCGCATTAAAGTTCTTAAGCTCTACTGCTTTTTCTTCATTGCGTTCTGCAATTTCTTTTGCATCTGGTTTTTTATCGGGTTTCTTTTCCATATAACCGTACTGCGGATGGAAACATCCATCTCCCATCGGCACACAATGCTCCATATCTGCCTGAGCAACATACTTCGACATCTTCGTTGTATCCATTTTATCTAACTGCTCAAGGAGCATTGAAACTTTTGCGGGAGATAAAAAAATCATTTCAATTTTTTGCGGAGTCGCCCACGTCAGCGTTGGAATCAAACATAGAGTTAAAAACGCTGTCGTGAGTTTAATCATAAATCCATACCTTTCATTTTGAAGTACTGAAACATATTGTTCCCAAGATCGACGATCAAGTCTCGCTCTTCTAATTTTAAATTTAAAAACTCTGTCATAAAAGCTCTCTGTCTTGGAGTAAGGCTTTCAAGTTTTTCTCTAATACTTTTATCTGCTCGATCTTTAGAAGAAGTTTTTTCTTCTTTAATGATCTCTCTGGTTTCTTCTCTGCGCTCTTCTGCTGTAAGCCTTCTCTCAGTAGTGGTCGTTTTGTTCTCACTCTTTTGCGTGGCCACATCAGGTGCTGAATCGGTGATCTCTTCGGGAGTCACTTCATCTTCATTCAACTCGTCTTTATAGAACTTCACCAATCTAATAAAACGGTCAGCAAAGTCCTCTTCGACAAAATCAATCATTTCATGGAGAGGTATATTGAGTTTTGCAGTGATTTTAGCAATGAGCTGAGGGTTTAACTCGGTCGACTTCTGCGAGAGGAAACGGCTCATTGTAGAGATCCCTACGTCGGTCTGTTCTGCCAGCTCTTTTTGCGACATTGCACCTCGCACTTGCATGTACTTTCGTGTAACCCCTAGAAACATCTCAACTTTCGATCTTCTGAATTCTGCCATGCAATTTTCCTTTGTCGTAAATCCCTAAAAGCATTATCGGATTGCAAAAAAATATCTTGATGCAATTTTATTCCTTGACGCAAATGGTCAACTAAGCTATTCTGAGACCAGGAAAGAGCACGGGGAAGTCTTTAAACAAAGGGTCCAATATGCAAACACTTACTTATTTTATCAACGACTTGTACACAGAGCTTGAAGAAAAATTAGGTGAGACGTCATATCAGACACTTGAAAATAAGACTGTTCTTTCAGTAACTTATCAAGATGCAACGATCTCAGGAAGCAAGCTTTCGGAAATGGTTTACGAAGACGTTATCTTCGATAACTGTACTTTTTTCGGGACTGAAATCGAGAATTGCATCTTTATTAACTGCCTGTTTATTAATTGCAAGTTCAAATTCTCACGATTTACAGATTGCAATTTTGAACAGACATCTTGGGAAAATTGCATTTGGGGAATGAGCAGTATGAAGGATTCAGACTTAAGCTCGAACGACATCAAAGATAACGTGGCTTTCGAATCATCTGGGACTGGAAGCCACACGATTACATGCTTAGCTGAGTTTTTATCTCTAAGCAGCCTTTAATTAAAATTTTAAATAATGATTTTATATAAGAGAGAGCTATCACGGACCTCCCTCACGGATCTCTACTTTCATCAATGAATTGCAGAGGGAAATATCTTTATACTTTTAATTTTGCAAAGGATTGCGAGATTATAAGGGTCACAACCCTACCACTGAGCTCTGGTTTACCGGAGCTCATTCTTTTTTTACACTTACGACTTTCTGTAAAAACATCCAACTGATTGAGTATTTCTTCTCGAAGCTAAAAGCACCTGATGCCCAACTTCAACAGCATTCCTTAAACCAATTAAACTATCAACTAACTTAGCATCTTTATAGAAGCGGTTAATCTCATCAGATAATTCATTGAACATGGCCTCTGCGCGAGATAGGCGATCTTTTGATCTCGTTAATCCCACATAGTTCCACATTGTTTGTTTTAATGTCATCCAATCCTGGTGAATTAAAGCGTTATCAACTTCTTCAGTTCCATCAATCCAGTCTTTAATTTTATCACTTGAATATATTGTCTCTTTATCCACATTTTTCAAAATATCTAAAGCGGCAAAGTGACCGAATGTCATTCCTTCCAGAAGAGATGTAGATGCCAGACGGTTGGCACCGTGAAGTCCCGTACAAGCAACTTCCCCAACAGCGTAAAGATTTTTAAGCGTCGTTTGCCCTTTAAGATCAGTCTTCACTCCACCACATGTATAATGAGCAGCAGGTACGACAGGAATGCGCTCTTTCGACATATCTACACCATGCTCTAGGCAGTGTTTGTAAATTGTCGGGAAACGATTTTTAATCCACTCTGGGTCTTTATGAGTGATATCTAGATAAACGCAGTCACTTCTTGTTTCAATAATTTCTTCAGCAATCGCGCGGGCCACAACATCACGAGGAGCAAGCTCCATATCCGGATGGTACTTCGCCATGAAACGAACACCTTGAGAGTTAATCAGTAATCCACCTTCTCCACGAACAGCTTCACTAACAAGGAAGCGTCTATGAGTCGCTCCACCGTAAAAACTTGTCGGGTGAAATTGAATAAATTCTAGATCTGTTAAAACAGCTCCAGCTCTCTTTGCCATTGCATGACCATCACCACGAGCTCCTTCAGAGTTTGTATGGTGAAGATAAAGAGCACCGATTCCACCTGTAGCTAAAATAGTATATTTCGCCAGGATTTTTTCAACTGAATGAGTTTCTTGATTGAAAACGTAGGCACCTAAAACTTTATTTTCTTCGTATCTCTGCTGAATCGTCACACCATGGTGAAGAGCTGTCAGAAGATCGATTGCTGTATGAGAGGTAAAAAATGTGACATTCTTAAAATTGTCTCTTAAATAATTTAGAAGAGTGATCTGAATATCTTTACCTGTGTAGTCTCCACGGTAAAGAATTCTTGGCATCGAGTGAGCAGCTTCTTTAGTGAAAAGAAGTTCTCCACTTTCATCGCGCTCAAAGTTTGAATGCGCTTTGTGAATTAATAAATCTTCCAGGATAGAACTTGATTCGTAGGCAACAAGTTTTGCGGCCTCACGTGAAGATGTTCCCGAACTTGCTTTCATAATATCTTCTACCAAAGATTCTTCAGAACCTTTAGCGTAGATGATTCCACCCTGCGCCCACACAGTATTAGTTGTTGATGGATCTTTTTCACGAGTGACGATACCAACTTTTAGTCCGCGCTCAGCAAGGCCTGCTGCGGCCGAAAGTCCTGCGATTCCCGTTCCAATAATTAATACATCAAATTCAAAGTTCATTTTATCCCACCGGCCTGATTTTCATCGAGAGATCGATATGAGGCGCACTATGAGTCAGGGCCCCGATACTGATGACATCAATACCATCTAGTAAAAAGTCGTTTAATGTTTCCAGCTTTACGCCACCTGAAACTTCATAAGTCACGCCAGGTTTTTTCATAGCAATGGCACTACGAAGATCATCTTGTGAAAAATTATCCAGCATAATGTTCTTCACACCTAAATCAAAAGCAAGTTTCAATTCTTCAAGTGAATGAATCTCAACAATGATGTTTTGATAAAATGTCTGCATTGACTGAAAATACTTCCATGCACCTTCTAAACCACCAAAAAATGTTTTGTGGTTGTCTTTAATCATCCATGCATCTGACTGAGAGAAACGGTGATTATGTGCCCCACCTACTCTCACTGCATATTTCTCCAGTTGGCGAAGCCCTGGAGTTGTTTTTCTTGTATCTAGGATTTTTGTATTTTTGTTAGCAGCGATCGCCACGAACTTTTCTGTGAAAGTTGAAATGCGTGTTGATTGCTGAAGAAGGTTAAGAGCAATGCGCTCCCCACTTAAAGCAATGGCAAAAGGAAGTTTGAAAGTAATCACTTCACCTTTTTTATAATTCTTTCCTTCGTATTGTTCGAAATTTTTGTAATCTAATTTGGCACCAAGATAATTAAAGGCACCAACGAAATATGGAAGGCCAGATAAGCGCACATCACTTTTAATTTTTAAAATGCACTCAACTTCATCTGTTGGGAGCTGATTTAAGTAAAAAGCGTTTCCTTGCAAATCATCTTCTGCAAAAAAACGTGCGTAGTCCGATTCAAAACCTAGTGTCTGTAAACTCATAAATACCTTTCAAAAAGTGACGATAGTCCCTTCAAATTTAACTCATCGTAACCCTTTTACCCCTGTAGTCTCAAAGAGTTAAGTCTTTTGTAAGGCATCTTAGTTTTCAAGTAGTTAGAGTATGAAATTCTTCCTTTTTGTCAGCTTTATTACGGCCTTTTTACTGGGAATAACCATGCAGCTTGGTCTTCAAAAGACGCCTGTTGCACCCAAGGCAACTCCCCTTTTCCTGGCCAGGTATAAATCAACCATCAAAGATCATTTCAAAAAACCTGAAAATGCTAATATTCTTTTTAGTTTCATTACGGGAAATAAAAATGGAATTTCTCCATATACTAAAAAAGCTTTTAAGAAACTCAACCTTAGTTTTCTTTTATCCCCTTCTGGAATTCACTTTTCTGCGCTCTTTGTTTTTGTCGCTTTCTTTTTGAAGAAGATCAAAATTAAATGGATTCGTTATTTCACGAAGGCCGGTATCGTTTCTTCTGTCTTCTTTTTTCCAAATTTTGAGGCCTTAAAAAGACTGGGAATTTTGCGACTTTTATTTCAAATTAAATTCTTATCAAAAATGAAAATCTCATTGGAGATCATCTTTTTTTTAACTTTTATTTTGTCTTTTATTTTCGGGCAATACAAAGCTTCACCATTAGGATTTATTTTCAGCTTCGCTTTTTTAGGAACTTTTTTTTCATTGAGACATAACTCTAAGATCATTTTAATTTTAGGACTATTTTCTACTCAACTTATTCTCGCTCTTTTTATGGGAGACAAAGTTTCATTACTATCTATTCCATGTGGTCTTTTTGGAAGTTTTCTTTTTACGTTTCTCTTCCCTGTTTTTGTTTTGTTTCTTCTTACTTTTTGGCTCATCCCAATCAACTGGGTCGAACCTATTTTAAAGCTCTATATAAGTAGTATCCAGGTCACCTCAAAGCTTCTAAACGGCAGCTTCACCAGCTCCTCAATCTTTCTAATTCTGGCCATCTGGATGCTCATGTTTCACAAGGCCTCTACTAGAAAATATATTGGATTTTGCCTGCTATTGTTTCTGCACACCAACACGGCCATGAATCCGGTCATTTACTCTCCGAACTAAACAGTGCTTATAAAATTAATACACAATTTCACCAATCTACCTTGACCGGTAGGCCGAAACTCAGTACAAATACGACGTCACAAACTCCACTAGTCCTAGAGAGATCTTATGAAATTATTAGCTTACTTTCTTGCGTGTCTTCTCATTCTTAGCAATACAACTGATGCTGAAGCCGCTGCTACTGCTGGAAAAGAACTTTACTCTAGCGTCGAAGAAGATATCGCAAGCTACTACCAGGCTGGTGGTGAGTGGGAGCTTACAAAAATCGATAGAATGGAATTTGTGCACTCTGAAAGTGCTGAGTACATTTTAGTTTCTGCTAAAACGAGAATCCGCAATGTGAATAACGGAAAGAAAACGAAAGAGAATTGTTTATTGAGTTATGTTCAGGACGGTAACGAGTTTCATTCGATCAACTGTTTCTAATAAGTAATTTCAAAGCGCGTCCCATTGGGAATTTTTTTAATAAAAAATTTTCCTTCCTGATGTTCCACAAGCTTCTTAATCAATAAAAGCCCCAGACCATTTTTCTCATGACCCGAATAAGGCTTAAAGTCTTTCTGACTAAAAAATTTATACTGCTCATCAGTCATTCCACCGGCATTATCTTCATAACTAAAGCCACTGAACTTATTTCTAATATGCATTTCAAGTTCTATTTTTTTTGCAGCTGCTGCTTTATGAGAGTTTGTCATCAGGTTGCAAAGAATAGTCTGCAGGTCCAATTGATCAATAAAAAAATCTTCGCTACCAGTAAAAGTCACTTCACCCTGGATATTAAATTTTTCTTTCGTCCTGTTTACTACTTCAGAAAACAAAATATCTTCCTCATCGTTAAACGAGTTAAAGTCCTGAATCGTTTTAACGATTTTTCTAAAGTCTTCCTGGTCCGGATAAAGCGATACAAGCGGCTGTAGATTGTTTTTAAGGTCATGTAAAAAAAGATCGGTCTTGATCCCTTTATAACGTAGCTTGCGGTCTAAAAACCCCTTTTTATACTTCACACGATTCACATAACGCTCAAGAGCTACGCAAGCAATCCATGTTGAAATAAGCGCATTATAAACATTCACATGAAAGAACTGATAGGCCGGAAATATTGAATGAGAAAACGGCAGCATGGCATATTCGACAATATAAGCAACCATCAGGAGTGTTGCCATGACTGGAAACCCTTCAAAGATAATAGCTGTCACAAACATAAACTGCATAACAGCGTAGTGATAACCTGGATTAAAATACTGGCCAATAAGCGTGTAACTGAAACAACCAATGTGAAAAAATGCCACCCAGTAACGAGGCAGTCTTTTCGTGTGCAGACAAAAAATTGAAAAAATATAGAAGGCCATGATCAAGCCTTTACATACAATGTACTGTCTAAATTGAGCGTCATCGAGAGCAGAAATTTCGATGTAAGGAAGAATTAAAGACTGTAGGAGAACACCGTAGGCAATGATTAAAAATGCCTTACGGTACTTAAAGTTGGCTTCCATTATTTGAGCTTGAACCCGACTCTGGGGATTGTTTGCAAATGTTCTTTAACGAACTGCACTTTGTTTTTTAGGTTTGTTAAATGTGTATCTAATTTATTACGGGAAGATTTTGAATTCCCCCATAGATAAAGAATCAGCTCCTGACGATCAATAACCTGATTCTCTCTTTCAAGGCAGTATCTTAGAATTTTAAATTCTGTTTCAGTCAACTCGATTAACTCTTCATCAACTTTCACACTCCATTCATCTTGGAATAAAACGAACTTGTGTCCGCTTAATTCGAAATCAGGATTGAATGTATAAAATGTTTCTATCTTGCGTTTTAGTTTTTGGATATCAATCGGCTTTTGAATAAAAGCATAGATTTTTTCTTCTAGAGCTTCCGAAAGCATTTCTACAGATGGTCTTCCTGAAACTAAAATAAGTGGAACCGGGCCAAGGTGGTAGCGGTACTCTGAAAGAAACTGAAAGCAGTTCTTATCTCTTAAATAATAATCAGCAATGATTAAATCGTATTTGCGTTTTAAGATTTCGCTATCCACTTCTTCATGTGTGCTGATAGTAGAAACGTTGCCGTAGCAAGAAATGTTATCACGAAGAAAGCTTCTAGCATTTTCTTCGTCTTCGATGATGAGAATGTGACCCAAGGAAAACTCCAATAAACTAATTCAATGTACGCAAATATTAACTTATTCATAGGCGAATACAAAATTAATATTATATTAAGCTCACTTGAAGAGTCTTAAGGTTAAGATTTGCAAAAGATTTGAGCATGTCTTGAATACAAATTATGAATACTCACGTGTGATTTTGTTGCAAACATGCTCGTGTTGCAGAATAACGATTCTCATTGGAGAAATAAGAGATTCTCGAACTAAATATTTAGTATTTACATTGATGGAAATATCTTAACTTTTGAAAAGTTTATTTGAATATTTTATTTCAAAAAACACTAAAATAATTTTTTTCTTATCTAAAAAATATCATCTAGAAAAAATGTGATTACCTATGAAAAGTGATTCGAGTTGTGGCAAAAAAATGGGGTCATGATTAAGACCCCATTAAAAAAAATCTGTGACTTAAAATTATTTTACACAATAGTAAAGGACATCATCTGAAAGAGTCATTTCAGTTTGTCTTCTTACCGGCGAAGGATTTCTCATGTAAGGAACATATACGTAACCATCGCTTAATGCCCACACTTTATTATTCAGACTTACTCCACCTGACCAGTCACCGTACACATTTAAGATTTCAAGTTCACTTGAAGTAGGAAGACGAGCATCTAAAGTCGAGCACGCTTCTTCGGCAATCTTACTTGTTGGTGCGTGATCAACAGAATTATTGAATCCACCAACTAGAGTTAACCAATTAGCTCCAACCTTAACAGCTGAAGGGAATTGAGTACGTTGAAAACGAACAAAAATTTCTGAAGCGATCTGACTCATGACCGTATCAACCCTTCCAGTTGCTACGAATGATTCAGTCTGGCCATCAAGACCAACTAATTGAAGAGTCACTTGCACATCACCCTGGCAATTTGGAGCTAAGGCATATGTTCCGTAAGCAACATAGTCGATACGATTAAGAGTTGCTCTATCAAGCTCTGGAATTGTTCCCGCTTGGGCAGTACGAATGACTGATAAAATATCATTTGTTCCAGTGAAACTAAGCTTTTTAACTTTTGGTTGAAGATTTCTGAAGTAGCTGTCAGTGTATGATTTTAGAGTGGCCTCGAGAGTCACTTCAAAAGAAGTCTGAGTTGCAAGGGCCATATTCTTTTCGTAAAGCTCATTGAAAGCAATTAAAGCTCCAGCACCAGCTGAATCACGTCCGCTAGCAAGCTTCATCATTTGATTTAAATTTTGCATGCGAGTCTGCCCGTAAGCATCAGTGTAACGGCAAAGATCAGCACCTCTTGTAAAAGGAATTGTCGGCCAGATATCTACTCTTCCATCACTCGGTGTAACTGTTGCGTGAGATGTGCTCATAGCAAAGACAGCAGCAAGAATACTTAAACATTTAACGATCATAGAGACTCCCATAGTCCGTTGGATAATTGGGGTCAAACTATAATCTTTTTCGAGTTAAAGCAAAAAAAAAGGCCCTCTTTCGAGGACCTTAATCTTATCTAACTTTTAAATAGCGAATTAGCAGAAATTAGTAGCTTAATAACTTGGCCAGAACTTCTTCCACATGACTTACCTGAGGTAAAATCAAGTCTTCAAGGGCCGGGTTATAAGCACAGTGAACGTCCAGGGCCCCTACTCTTAAGATTGGAGCGTCTAAAAGCTCGAAGCACTCTTCGTTAACTCTAGCAGTGATCTCTCCACCAAACCCTGAAGTTTTGTGTTCTTCATGAGCAATCATCAGGCGAGATGTTTTTGAAATCGATTTTTTGATCGCTTCGAAATCGTATGGTGCAAGAGTTCTTAGGTCGATAACTTCTACAGTTTTTCCAGTTTGAGCTTCTAATTTCTTAGCGGCTTCAATAGATTTCTGAACAAGAGCTCCCCAAGCAACAATCGTTGCATCTTTCCCTTCACGAGCAATGCGAGCTTTACCAAAAGGAATCATGTACTCATCCCCTGGATCAGCGGCACGGTTGTAACCTTGGTAGTATAAATGTTTGTGTTCTAAGAACATAACCGGGTCATCACCCTTAATAGCTGTTCTTAATAATCCAGCAGCGTCTGCTGAGTTAGATGGGAATGCTACGCGGATACCTGGAACGTGAGTAAATAGTGATTCACCAGACTGAGAGTGATAAATCGCTCCACCTTTTAAATAACCACCGATTGGAACACGAACGACCATCGGACACTTGAAGTCTCCACCTGATCTATAACGAAGTGTCGCCATTTCGTTTTTAAGTTGCATATAAGCTGTCCAGATGTAATCGAAGAATTGGATTTCAACAACTGGCTTGATTCCACGAATGGCCATACCGATTGCGCGACCAATGATGTTGGCTTCAGCAAGTGGTGAGTTGAATACTTGTCCGTCTTTTGATTCACGTTGAACGTTTGCTGTAAGTTTGAAAACTCCGCCCTTCCCTTTTAGTTCAGGGTTATCCAGTCTTGCTTTATCAAAAAAGTCTGCAACGTCTTCTCCCCACATTCTTAGAAGTGGGTTCTTATGAAATTCAGTACGAAGAACTTTGTTAATTGAAGAGGCCATTGGAACGTCATCTTTTCCAGTGAAGTCAGCCGCTGTTTCAAAGTTAGATCCAGTCATGTCTACTTCTTCAGAATATAGGTGATCCATAACCGTATCTAGTGCCGGCCATTCAGTTGTGATCGCTTTATCCATTGCTGTTTTAAGATCAGCAGATACTTTTTTAAGTAAGTCTGCTCGCTCAGTTTCAGTAATGACTCCTGCTTCAATTAAGAATTTTGGGAATGCATTGAAAACATCTCTTAATCCTTCTTCAGCAAGTTCAGCTTTCGTTCTGTACATACCATGATCGTCAGACAGTGAGTGAGAGTATGGTCTTGTTACAGTTGCGTGAACAAGAGCAGGCTTTCTAGTCGTACGAATATATTTTGCAGCTTCTGTCATCGTTGCATACGAATCGATCGGGCAGCATCCATCACAGTTAAAGATTTTTAAACCCGGAAAGTTTGCCAGAGTTTTTGAAATTGATCCTTCAGGGTATTGAACAGAAGTCGGAGTTGAAATCGCAAATCCGTTATCTTCAACCATGAATAGAACTGGAAGATTATTTACACATGCAGTAGTCATCCCTTCCCAGAATTCACCTTGAGCGATTGTCCCGTCTCCAGTAGAAACGTAAACGATTTCGTCATCATGAAAGTCCATTCCAGATACGTCTACTTTATGCTCGTCTCTTAGTTTCTTAAACCAGATACCCGCTTCAGCAAGACCACAAGCTTGTAGGAACTGAGTTCCAGTACAAGATGATTTGTTCACGATGTTTAGTGGCTTGTTACCCCAGTGAGCTGGCATCATACGTCCGTATGAAGCTGTATCTCCCATGTTTCCATTGGCCTGACATAACATTTCATATGGAGTGACTCCAAGACCTAAGCATAGAGCGCGGTCACGGTAGTAAGGTAAGAACCAGTCGTGCTTTGGTTTTAATACCATTGCCGCTGCAGTTAAAATTCCTTCATGGCCAGCACCAGAAATTTGGAAGAATGCTTTTGATTGCTTCTTCATTGAAATTTCGGCGTCGTCAGTTTTTCTTGATGTATAAATGTTTGAGAGCATCTCAAGCATTTCTTTTTTACCTAAATTGTATTTCTTTGCGAGTTCCAGTTTTTTTGCAATCGGATTTGTAGATGATCCTTTTGCTTTTTCTGGTCCCTTTGATTTAGATGTTTTTCCCAACATTCTGTCCTTCCTAATAATTATAAAATAAGTCTTACGACTGTACCTAAAACTGTCCTGAATGTCTAAATTTGGGGGTGTTTTTATACGCAGAGCGCATGAGTAAGTACTGAAAATTTGGATTAGAAACCGCTCGATACACCTAAGACAAAACGACGATCCTCAGAACCTCTGATCTTGTCAGTTGTCGTATCAACTGCGTAGGTCGTCATATCGAATTCTAGTTTTTTTGTTTTCACACCCAAACCGAATGATCCGAATGCATCTCCATATCCAGCGCGGATAAAAAAGACACGTGATAAATCGATTTCAGCACCAACAAGAATTCTTCTTTTCGAAGAAACGTTTTCAAATTCTTTTGATAAATCTTTATAGTTAACTTCAAAATGGATTCTGCTCGCATTTCCCATTTGTGGAGTCACTGAAAAACCAATATCGACACTTCGTTTGATTTTATCCGGTGCCCCTGCTCCTCTTCCACTACCAAACTCTTGGTCGAAAGCATTGTGCATAGTCGCTGAAAATGTTGGAAGGAAGACTATTGGTAGAGTGATTTTTCCTCCAACCGTTGAAATAAAAGCGCGACCTTTTTTATATGAGCTATCACTCACTGTCAGTGTTGCGGCCGGATCTGCTACGCCGATAATTTCACTTCTATTTAAAAAGATTGTAGAAATTCCCGCTTTAAATACACCACCAAAAAGTGAAATATTCAGAGCTGCGTATGGACCGTGATCTAATCTGTCAGCGTATTCAAAACCTGTAACCGACTCATCTTCCACTACGGCGCGAGTGCGTTTTGCCAGTAAATAACCAGCGCTGAAATATCTTGTTGTAAAGTTTGGTAACATTTGAAAGCGAGAATGAGCAATGGTTCCAACGTGTTTATTTAAAACTTCTCTGGTTCCATCAAGAGAAAACATCTTAGTGATATTTCCAAAAGCGTCTGTAACTTTTCCACCAGCACCTGATGATAAAATTCCTTTATTCGCTTCTAGTTGAAAATTTGAAATATGAAAGTGAGTGTTTCTGACTGTTCCCAATCCTGCTGGATTGTAAAACACGGCCGATGAATCATCGACTTTAGAGATGAAAGCATTTCCCATAGCAAGTGCACGCCCGCTTGTTGCGAGTTCAGGAAATATGGCATCTTCAAAATCAATGGCAAATGAATTTTGAGAGAAAATGAAAAATGTCAGAGTGAATAGGATCTTTTTCATAGGACAATTTTAGCTTAATACGAGACGACTTCCTATGCGGTAAGGATAACCTCTTGGACAAATGTTTTAGTCGGGTAAGATTAAGGAGGAGTCGTAAGATAAGGATGTCCTGCCGGTAAGTTAGTACTTACTCCCCACTTGTGAGCAGAGTATCCTTCAAGGCGCTGTCTATTGAGCGTGCTCGCAACACCATTGGTGACAATAAACTCTCCCAGCGTTCCGCTCATCCATCCCACATCAGCATTTCTATATCTGGCACCTAAACGAAATTGAGTGATTGTTGAAGCTCCTCTTGTATAGCCTGTCGCTGCGACTGCAGATAATCCATTCACATAAGATGCATAAGAATTCCCTGCATCTTCAATCGCTCCAATCTTAATAGAGCCATCAAATAATGTTCCAGTACTTGCAGGAAGAGGAAGTTCAGTTGCTCCTGCCGTATTAATAATTTGACCTGAAAGTGTATTAGAAGTTGTGGTGGCAAAAGGAGCATAAGTTGTATTTGCTGAAGTTCCACCTTCTCCAAAAACAAATCTACTGGCAGGATTACTTGCTGCTTTTAAAACTGAAAATACCGTTGCTCCACCTTGAGCGTAGATAAAAGAAGCACGAGTAAGAGTGTCTCCGTTGGTTGTATTTTGAACACCATCGAATGTGACACCTGGAAGGCCAGTTCCGAATGCTGTTAATGAGTAGGCCGGCTGTCTTCCAGCTGTAGGTTGAGTCACAGTTCTTCCGTTAGTAGATTTATCCGTCCAATTCGAAACACCTGTTGCGACCGTGATCGTACTTGTCTCCATTGCATCCAACCACATCGCAAGTCCAGTTCCCATACATGTCGGTTCCCAGAAAGACCAGGCCGGAGTGCTCACGACATTCGATATTTTTGCTGAGGCATTTGTTCCTCTGATGGAATAGTAATAATTAGTCGTTGATCCGCAAGATGGAGTTAAAGAGAAAGTCTGCGCTCCCCCGACTCCACTCTTCATTCTGTAATTTCCCGTATAGGTAATTGATGGAGCTGATCCACCTGGCGTCACTCCAGTTGCTTCCACCCATGAACTTACATCACAAGATCCAGCTGCAGTTCCTAGACATACTTCAATTGAGCTGAAGCTTTCATCAGAAGAAAGCCCGTCGAATTTTAAAGTTCGCGCGTAAGTGTTTGTTGAATACGATGAAGCAATTCCAATTAAATTATTAGCAAGAGTTAAAGTCCCTGAAAGATCCGGAACTGCTGCCACTGTTACACTGAATGCTGTTGTCGCTGTCAGTCCAGGCATTGGCGTTCCATTATCTGTTAATGTCAAAGTGATCGTAGCTGATCCACTTTGATTTAAGTCAGGAGTGATGACTGCTGAACAGTTTGGAGCAGTACCACTGATGACGATATTAGCATTGGGAATTAAAGTCGTGTTCGTTGAAGTTCCCGCAACACTACCACTACAGTTAAGTGTTGAATCAATATCTGTAATCGTAAATGCGATAGCATTAGTGGCTACGTCTTCATCAGTCGACTTAGAAGTAATGGCTGAAATAGTTGGAGTGTCGTTAACCGCCGTTACATTAAAAGTAAAAATAGAAGTCGCTGTTTGTGCTGGTAATGGAGTTCCATTATCCGTCAGTGTTAGTGTAATTGCAGATGATCCATTGCCATTGGCAACTGGTGTAATCGCCGCTAAACAGTTTGGTGCTGTTCCAGTAATAACGATATTAACATTGGGAACGAGTGTTGTGTTGGTCGATGTCCCTACTACGTTACTGCAGGCCACTGTTGAATCAGAGTCAGCAATCGTAAAGGCAATGCCAGTCAAGGCCGTATCTTCATTTGTTGTTTTAGTCGTGATGGCCGAGATTGTCGGAGCATGATTCACCTGTGTAACTGTCACGCCAAATGAAGTTGTCGCTGTCAGTGCTGGCAGTGGAGTTCCATTATCCGTCAGAGTCAGAGTTAATGTTGCATTTCCATTTAGAGCTGCTGCCGGAGTAATGTTTAAAGTACAATTAGGAGCAGTTCCCGCAAAAGTGACATTTGCGTTGGGAATTAAAGCTGTATTTGATGAACTCACTGTCACACTGCTGGTACAAGAAAGAGTTGAATCACTGTCGTTAATCGTAAAGGCCACTGCCGTAATCGCTGCCCCTTCACTCGTTGTTTTATTTGTAATACTTGAAATGGTCGGTACATCGTTGACTGCACTCACCGTTAAATTGAAAACAGACGTCGCTGTCATCGCTGGCATTGGTGTTCCATTATCATTTAACGTCAGAGTAATCGTGCTTGATCCATAGGCATTCGCCGTTGGAGTAATCGTCGCTGTACAATTGGGTGCCGTTCCTGTCACAACAATATTTCCATTGGGAACAACTGCAGTATTTGATGAGGTTCCAGTTACGTTATTGCAATAAATTGTTGAATCCGTGTCGGCAATCGTAAAGGCAATTCCTGAAATGGCCGTGTCTTCATTAGTCGTTTTATTAGTGATGCTGGAAATTGTTGGTGCTTTATTAACCTGGGCCACTAAGAAGCTAAAAGATGTACTGGCAGTCTGAATCGGCATAGGAAAACCATTATCCGAAGCAGTGACTGTTAAAGTTGCTGATCCATATTGGTTATTGGCCGGTGTGATCGTTGCCGTACAATTTGGTGCAATCCCTGTTAAAACAACATTGGTATTTGGAACTAATGTTGTATTAGAAGATGTGACCACGACACTCCCGTTACAAGTTAAATTTGAATCTACATCAGTGATAGTAAAGTTCACTGCCTTAGCAATATTTTCAATAGTGTTTTGAGTCGCAATCGTTGCGACAACCGGAGGATCATTTACAGCATCCACCGTTAATGCCAGAACTGTCGATGCTGTTTTAGCAGTATCAGTTACTGTCAGTGTAATGTTCGTTGTTCCTGATTGGTTTAAAGTCGGAGACATTGCAATGAAACAGTTCGGAGCAGTTCCAGTAATTGTAATATTGTTATTAGAAACTAAACTCGTATTTGAAGAAACCGCAGTGACACTCGAACATGACAGTGTTGAATCGATATCTGCAATTGTAAAAGCAACTCCTGAAAGAGTGGTATCTTCTGCTGTGTTCTTGGGAGTAATTGTACTAATAGTTGGAGCATCATTCACTGGATCGACAGTTAATGTAAATGAAGAAGTTGCTGTCTTCGCTGGAAGTGGAGCTCCTTTATCTGTTAACGTTAGGACAATATTACTTGACCCTAACAGGTGTACTACCGGCGTAATCGTCACATAACAAGTTGGCGCACTCCCAGTAATCACAATATTCGCAACTGGAATCAAAGTTGTATTTGTCGATGTTGCTGTTACATCTGAACAGGCCACAACTGAATCAGTATCTCCTATGGTAAATGAGATGGCCGATGTTGGAATATTTTCATATGTTCTCTGAGGATCAATTGACTTAATCGTCGGCGGAACATTACTTCCGGCCGGAGGTGCCGTGATATTGAAATTCGCTTTACCAGTAGTTGATGTTTTACCACCAGCAACCAGGTTATAAGAAAAACTTCCTGCACCTGTATTAGCTGCAATCCCCGTCACACCAACATTACACACACCCAGTCCATCACAGCTGCATGCTTGAGTCACTGTGACGTTGCTTAAGTGTGAAAGCGTACAACTTGTCGCGAGATCATTATCAACGCTTGTATAGCTTAACGTGATGATTGATTGACTACGGGATTGAAAATCAGGTGGCGTGATATTGTTGGCGATCAAACGATTTACGACTTCAGGAGATCCTGCAGGAGGATCACTTTGGGTTTTACCCACACATCCCACTACAAGCAGAACAGTTAGGAATAAAAATGTTTTAATAAACGACTTAATCGGGATCATCTGACCTCAATTATCATTATAGCGGGAATTAGTCGGAATTCTCAAAGGGCGGAAGGAAGAGGAAAAAATGGACACCAAAACAGTTAGTTTGGTGTCCATATTTAAAAGAAAATTAGTTAGATTTACGTCCTGGGAATCTATGAGCAAGATTTCCTAGGTATTTACCTCTGATGTTCTTGATCGATTGAATTCTTTGCTCTGCCATTAAGTCAGTTGCTTTATAAACTGGAATGTTTTGCTCTTCTGATAATTTGAAGATTTTAAGAGTTGTATCGTAAATCTTGTCTACCATCTTCGTTGCTTTTTCTGCGTTCCAACCTTCGAATTCGATTGATACGTTCATTACTCCACCAGCGTTGATTAGGTAGTCTGGAGCGTAAAGAATATTTTTTTCTTTTAACATATCTCCGTGACGGTTTTCTGCAAGTTGGTTGTTAGCAGCACCACAAACGATTTTAACTTTTAGTCTATCGATTGTTTGGTCGTTAATAGTTGCACCAAGAGCACATGGAGCATAGATATCAGCTTTAACGTCATAGATGTCGTTAAGAGCTACGAATTCAGCGTTTGGTACTGCTTCTTTAAAACGAGCAATGTTTGCTTCGTTCATGTCAGTGAAAAGAACTTTCGCTCCTGATTCGTAAAGGTGTCTTCCCAAGTGAGTTCCTACAGAACCAGCACCTTGAAGAGCAACAACTTTTCCTTTAAGAGATCTGTCACCGAAAACTTTTAAACAGCTTGCTTCCATTCCACGGAATACACCACGTGCTGTCCAAGGAGATGGGTTTCCTGATCCACCGTTAATTTCGGCAACACCAGTTACGTTGTTTGTTTCAGAGAAGATATATTCCATATCATCAACAGTTGTGTTCACGTCTTCAGCTGTAATGTAACGGCCGTTAAGTGATTCAACGAATCTTCCGTATGATCTAAAAAGCGCTTCTGACTTATCCTTTGCAGGATCTCCAATGATAACCGCTTTACCACCACCAAGGTGAAGACCAGAGATTGCGTTTTTGTAAGTCATTCCACGTGATAAACGTAGAGCATCTTCAATAGCTTCATCAATAGTTGCGTAATTCCACATTCTCGTTCCACCAAGAGCAGGTCCTAGTGTTGTGTTGTGAATAGCAATAATTGCTTTTAGGTTACATGAAGGGTCTGAGAAGAAGACAACTTGCTCATGGCCCATTGAGTATAATTTTTCGAAGGTAAACATTTCATTCCTCACTTTTGAGTTGGATAATTTTGCATCGTGTTTTACAATTGAGGAGATATTATTCGCTGAAGGATAAAAAAAATATGCCCACCGTGTTAGTACATTTAGATCCTGCCAATGAAAAAGGTTCATCAGCGCCCAGGGAATATAAAGTTAATTTAAGTCAGATACTCTATGACGAGCTTGACCGTCAGGGTTTACAGTTGCCTCACGGCTGTTTAGCGGGCTCATGCGGCTCTTGCCGTATCCATGTTGTTAAAGGAATCGAAAACTTATCTCCAATGGGCGTAGTGGAAACTGATACGGTTACTCACCTTCAGGCCGAATACCCCGGAAAAACAGTACGATTATCTTGTCGTGCGAAAGTTTTGGGTGATGTCGAAATCACTCCTTTAAAGTAAACAATTATCATCTATAAGCGGAGTGCTCCCAAGAGCAACTCTTCCCGGAACATCGTTCTGACTAAGCGATTTATTGATCTCTTGGTCTAACTCTAAAATAAAAGTGACAGTCTTTCCTTGTATCGTTGGTGTGATCATTCCAACGTTTTCCATAATCAATTTATCGTTAGTCGCATCTGTAGGTGCTTTGATAATTTCAAAATGACCATTTAGTGTGATTTGAAATTGTGATTGATCAGTATTGTTTAAGTTTGGATACTCACGATAAAGGGCCTTATATGTTCCACTTTGTTCATCAAGAATAACTTCCATCGCTCCAATAAAGTACTCTCCAGCAACTGGAGTTATCATGATTGGTGCAAATGAAAGCATGCGATGAGAAATCGGCAGAGAAGTACATGATCCTAACAGTCTATGAAAGGTTAATTCGAAAACATTAATTTTTAATTTATCTTGTTGTGCACCTGGAGTGTTTTTCGAAAGGCTTGATTTAATTTCGCCGCCACAACCAAAAAGACCCATTATCAAAATAGATATTAGAAAGAGTTTCATTTGTTCCCTGGAATTAAATTTCATTAAGTATTTCTTAGGAGGTCAAATGATGTCAATAAAAAATATGGAGAATAAAAAAAGGGCCCCAGTGGGACCCTCTTGTTATAGATAAAAGGTGAATTTTTGATTAAGGCATTGAGAACTTAGTTCTCTTCAGACCCACTTGTTTATGAATATGATTATGACGTTTTTTTGCAATTTGAGTTTTAATAGCTCTGATTGCTTTTGAAAAACTTTTATACAAAAACATGTCATCCTTTTTTGCAAAATAAGTTTTAGTTTTTGTGATGAGCTTGATGTGCGTACTAAAGTGTCCAGCGGGATCTTCAATTACGTCGATGTCTACTTGTGAATTTTTAGGAGCGATTCTCTGGATTTCCGATGCCGCTTCTTGAACCATGTCTTCAGTATTGAAAGGCTTCATGTTGTCATCCTCCGTGGCTGACTGGAATTTTTTAAGTTCCCTGTTTATACAAATAGAAAGAATTTTTATTAATGACTCTCTCTACTCTTTAACCATACACCCTTCATGCGTTTACCGAACCACTATAATAGTGTTGTTTCAGTTCGCTTTTTTCGACGTATCAATAGATTTATTTCATCCGCTGAATCAACGGCCATATCCCATGCTGTATATATCTGTTTCTTCATGTTTGCGCGCAGATCGCCGGCAACATACAGACCCTCTACAGATGATTTTCCCTTGTTGTCAGTGGTAACAAAACCTCTTTGATCAAGATTTGCGTTAACCATTTTGGCCAATTCGTTATAGACAATCATGCCTAGTGAAATGAAAGCAAAATCAGCTTCAACTTTTTTATCGCCGCAAATAAATCCATTTAAAATTTTATTCTTTGGTTCACCAATAATCTGTGTGATTGGTTCGGTTACCACTGTAAAATTATATCTCTTCATGAGTGTTGTGACTTCTTCATCAAACACAGGTATTTCACCATTCGTTAAAATCGTAACCGGACTGTTGTAGCGTTCATGTAAAATAATTCCAACCCAAACGGCTGCTGAGTTGTGACCAAAGATCGCGACTTTTTTATCGAGAACATGATGTCCATCACAACGCATACAATAGTCTGCTAATTGAATATTGGCGTACGGATAGATTGTCTCAATCGTTCCGTTAATGATGGGCTGAACGTCCATTACACCAGTGCAAAGGATAACGTATCTAGCTTGGTAAGTTTCATTTTTATTATCAACAAGGGTGAAAGTTCCATCTTCGTTTTTTGATATACTCGTTACACCAGTATTCTTTTTCCAGATGAATTTTTCTTTGAACGGGCCGGTAGTTAACCAATCAAGATTTTCTTTGTTTGGTTCTTCGATCCCTTTTTTGTATTGAAGATGCCCTGGCATATTTTCAACTTTAGATACCCAAAAAGCACGTGAGCGTTTTTTATCTTTCGGTGAACCGGGGAAAAAAAGACATTCGTCATTGTTTAAAACAACTCGTAAAGCGGCCATGGCCCCAGCAGAACCACCACCTATAACAGCTACGTCGTGAATTTTCATTTTGATTGCCTAGTCTTTTTCGTGAAGATGCAATGAAGCTTCAATGTCATTTTTTTCAACTCGTTCAGCATGTTCTTTCTTAGAGAAAATATGTTTTTCTCCACCGACATCTTTGATACGAACTTGTTTAATCACACTGTCTTCTACGATTTCCAAGTTAAACGATAAACCTTCCCAGACAATAATTTGTTCTGGTTCTGGAAATGTATTCCCTAGCATATCTAAAAGAAAGCCAGCTAGCGTCGAATAGTTATCGTTCAGAGGAACTTTAATATCATAGTCGTTATAAAGTTCTCTTAAAGAGATATCACCGTCTACAACGATACCATCAGTAAGATTAGCTTCTTCCAGCCCTTTTTCAATCTCTTCAACATCATCATGCTCATCATGGATCTCACCGAAAATTTCTTCGATAATATCTTCTAATGTCACAATTCCTACCACAGTTCCGTTTTCATCCTTAACTAATGCTAAGTGAACCTTCTTCCTGTTCATGTGATCGAAGACCGATTGAATCTTCATGTGTTCGTAAACGAAGAATGGTGGCTTTAAAAGTTTCTCTAATTTGAAGTTCTTTTTTTCTTCATCAGTCACGAAAGCTAAATCTTTCACGTGAAGAAACCCTACGATGTTTTCTAACTCTCCATCAACCACAGGGTATCTAGAGTTTTCAGTTTCGCGGGCGTATTTCATCATTTCATCGAATGACCAATGGACTTGTCCATAGTTCACTCTCACTCTTGAAATCATGATGTCTTTAACTTTGATCATTGGAAATTCAAGAATTGAAGACAGAAGATCGATTTGTTTTGAATCCATCGTTCTTTCTTTTTCTGCTTTCGAAATCATGAATTCAATATCGTTTTTCGTAACCATTCTTCCTGAGACTTCAGCGTTGTCTCCCAGAATTGTCCCAATAAACCATACGATAGATTTAATCACCGGATAAATTAAATAGAACATGACTTGAAGTGTACGAATAACAATGACAGAGAATTTTTCAGCGTGATTTCTTCCAATAGTTTTTGGAATGATCTCTCCGAAAATTAAAATGATAACTGTTGTCACCCCAAGGGCGATACCAGCGATATTGCTTCCAGTATAAGAAGCCGTGATAGCAGTCGTAATCGAACCTGCCAGAATGTTTGCGATAGTGTTACCAACCAGGATGGTTGCTAGAAGCTCCGACGGTCTTAGGATCATGAAGGCCATGGCCTTTCCTTTAGATCCACCTTCCTCGATCAACTGGCGAGCGCGATCGACCCCAATTGATAACAGAGCGGCTTCAGCTGCTGAGAAAAATGCGGCCGCAATGAAACATATTAATAGAGCAAGGATTTCGTAAGAAGACGTAAAGAGTTCAAGCGGGGGATTTATGGAGAAGTCCTGGTTAAGTTAGTAAAAGATTAAACAAAATCTAATTTATCTATTATACAGGAATGTTCCGATCAAGTCTAACGCCCACCAATTATCAATGATCTAGCGGCTTACCATGGAAGTTATGGTCCGAATAAATGATGCGATCATTCATTTCGTGATTAAACCCTGGAATTTCGTCAATGTTCGCTACTTCTTTGAAAATCGTCTGACATTTGTAGCAGATAGCGATCTGCTTCAGCCTTCTGAACAATACGAAGTCTAGTGCGTATAAAACGATGAACGTACTTAGGTACCAAATCGGATTGATTCCGTAATAAAGCATGATTGTTGAAATCACTGCTGCTGCTACGAAAAGCATTACACCTAATTTACGGTTGAAATCTTTTTGAGAGTAAAAGTCTTTACGTTCGCATGATGGGCAGTCTTTTAAAATGCTTTGCTCATGGTTGTGGTCGAATTTCACTTCCTGCTCGGCCTGACAAACATCACACTGAATTTTGTGAGCGTCGACTGAAGGGTAAACGTGAATAGCTGAACCACAATTTTTACATGTGAAGAGTACTGTCATCATATGAAAAGTCCGTAATTAAAATAAATATAAGTTGAAACCATCTCGCCAATAAAAACAAAGAAAGTCATCGCGTATAAAATACCAGTAGAACTTTGAATTGATCTTAACTGTAAAAGTTTCCAGTTGAAGATACTCATTCCAAGAATCACTAAATAACCAAATGAAACTCTCATTGTTAAAAGCATCCAGTTAAATGCATATCCTGCACCTAATTGAGTCTGCTCTTCGAAGAAGTCGTAGTGAGAGTAAAGAGTGTAACCACTCCAGATAATTTTAATGGCAAGGATAACCCATGTAATGATCGCTGCGATCTTTAATGGATGTGCACTTAGCTTTGGAACAACAAGGTACCAATGCCCAAGCAGCATCGCGTATGTGATCACGCCTAAAAGTAAACTTGCTGAAATAATAAATAAAGATGGGATTAACTGGAAGCTTACCAGTCCGCAAATTAAGTATGCAAACAGTACTGATAAAATCCCATAGATCACCCACATCAGTGGAGATTTATCGTCAGTGTGAAATGTTGTGATTAAGATGAATCCTAGAAGTCCGATTGCTTTTAAACCAAAAGTAAGGCTTCCCATTCCTTCTGCAGAAATTCCTTGAACAACCATCGAGATCACTAAAGCACCGATTGCTGTGTTAGTTAAAAGTTTGATTAATCCAGCACCTGTTAATTTTGCTGAAGCGATTGGTGAAAATAAAACCAAAGACCAGGCCACTGATAAAAGAAAAAAGTCTGCAATGATTTTCATGGAAGCTGCTGTTGCCATAATAAGTCTGTAAGTCCTGCATCAAATTGATTTTTAATATATACCGCTAATTCGTCGATAATAACATGATTAATCGGTGGAATTTTACCCTGTAAATAATCAGATTTCTCTGCGTAATTAATGACGTGCCAGTCACCTTTTTCCGCTTCGAAGTCAGCGAATTTTGATAGGAACACGAATAAACAAATATTCTTATTCTCGACTGAGTAATCCTGGTATTTAAATAAAACCAATTTTTCATCGGTCGGAAGCAGAACTCCGACTTCCTCATGGACTTCTCTTCTGCAGGCCTCTTCTGGAGTTTCGCCTACTTCGATCTTCCCACCAGGGAATTCCAGCATTCCGTACAAAGGCCCTTCTTCCAGACGCACTTGAGTCCACATCTTAAAGCTTTCAGCTCCGATATCTTTTATAAAAATCGCAATAGAAACGATGAGATTTTTTTTCAAGTCACTTTTCCTTTGTATGAGATCCTGATACTAACATGCTCAATGAATAATTTCGACGTGTTTCCCAAAAAATCGCTGCTCTTCGCACCCATGGAAGGCATTACTGACGAGCCGTATCGTATCGCTCTGATGAAGACATTCCCTGAATGGGATCAGTTCTTCACGGACTTTTTGCGCGTGCCGACGGTCGGGAAAATTACTGAGAAGATGATTATTGAGCATTACGGTGAAAGAATTCTAAAACGCGAAGAATGGAGAAAGAAGAACTCTTTTCAAATTCTCACAACTGAGCGCGCTCAAACTAAGGCCGTCGTAGAAATATTAGAATCATTAAAAATGGATCACCTGGATTTAAATCTTGGCTGTCCTTCTAAAAAAGTAAACTCACATCATGGTGGTGCTTACTTATTATCCAATCACACTGCTTTGAAATTTGTTTTAAAAACAATTCGTGAAAACTTCACAGGTCACTTCACGGTGAAGATGAGAATTGGTTATCGTGACGATGTTAACTTTAGTGATTCACTAAAATTGATTCAAGATGAAGGTGTTGAAGCAATTACGTTGCATGCTCGCACTCGCGATCAACTTTATAAGGGTGTCGCTGACTGGAGCTACATTAAAAGAGCTGTGGAAGAAGTTAAAATTCCTCTGATTGGTAATGGTGATATCTGGATTGCTGAAGATATCGAAAAGATTTTCAAAGAGACTAAATGCCACTCTGTTATGTTTGGTCGAAGTGCAATGAAGACTCCATGGCTTGCTAAAATTTATAAAGAATATGTGAATGAAGGCGGCCACATTGATGACACCTATTGGCTGTATCAAAGAAAGCATCACCTTGAAATCTACTTTGAAGCACTACTAGCTGAGTACCGTGAAGTGGGATGGCAGGATAATTTAATCTTAAAAAGATTTAAATCTTTCTCTCGTAATCTTTATGATGATTATGATGATTTCGAAACTATTCGTGGGTCTTTTCTACGTTCGGAATCACTGGCGGAGTATTTAGACCGCTTGTATGCGCTAAAGGGCTAACTCCAAAGAAATCTGTTTTCTTCTTCACGTAAACATATACGACTTCAAAACAAAACGATCCAATGAGCGTAAAGAGCACGTTTCCGTGTCCACCCAGAAGGAATAATAAAAGTGTGAACAAGACTGGCGAGATCGCTCTGATAAACGACGAAGCGTACGGCAGGCGTTTGATGTTAATGAAGATCTGAAGATAGTGATTAAGTCTTACGATCACGGCCAGGAATGAAAGTTTATGATGATTAGTCATAACTTTTTCTCTTAATCCTGGTGTCTGAAGTGCAAAGTGCCAGACAAAAGCTGTTAAAAAGAAAATCTGATCAACAAAATTGCTATCGATTAGAGAAACGATTCCGAAACAGACTGCTAAGTTAGCAAATGAAATTATGTAGTACTTTGATAAAACTGAAAGTTTATTCCAGACCTTCATTTAACAATTCCCTTCTTATGAAGAAAAACTATTTCCGGAAATTGAACATGCTTTGGACTTCTTGTGACCATTTGGAAAACTTCCATGAAGTCATCCGTGCTCATCATTTGGTCGCGAGCTAATTCCATATCGCCTTCATCCCAAATAGGTGTAGCGATTGCTCCAGGCATAAGTGTTGAGAAGCGAACTCCAAGATGGGCCCACTCTTCTCTTAATGATTCAATCATTCCATTTAAAGCAAACTTCGAAGCACTAAATGCTGAAATGTTGGCCAGACCTTTTTTAGAAGCACTCGATGAGATTGAGACGATATGTGTTTCATCTTCTTCTAAGAAATCATTTGAATGTTTTAAAACGTGGAAAGCACCTACAACGTTTGTCATAAGGTGATCCGTGAATTCTTTTGTTGATGTTTCTACTAACGGAGACATTTCAAAAATACCGGCGTTTAAAACGATCATATGAAGTTTTTCTGTGTGTTCAGCGATCAACTCATACATTTCTTCGACTGAAGCTTCGTCTTTAATATCACAAAGAATGTCGATGAATTGAGGGTGATCAAGAGGAGTACCACGGCGAGATACGCCGATCACAGTGTAGCCTTCTTCCAATAAGAATTGGGCCATTTCAAAACCGAGACCTGAAGAGGTGCCGGTGATTAGTGCGAATTTATCTTCCATGTTCGCCTTTTACATTTTCAAGAGAAAAAAGAAACGCAACCGAAGTTGCGTTTCAATGTTTAAAATTATTTTGCAATACCTACAGCTTTCGTTTCACGAAGAACTGTAATCTTAATTGTACCTGGGTACGACATCTCTTCCTCGATCTTCTTAGCGATATCACGAGATAGCATAACTGTTTCTTCATCCGTTACACGATCGTTTTCTACGAATACTCTAACTTCACGTCCACCAGAGATTGCGTATGACTTCGAAACACCTTCGAAAGAGTTTACGATATCTTCAATATCAGTAAGACGAGATACGTATGATTCCATCATTGCTTTTCTAGCACCTGGACGAGCTCCTGAAAGCGCATCTGAAGCTGCTACTAAGTGAGCAAGAACTGATTCTGGTTTTTCATCATCATGGTGAGCACGAACCGCGTGAACGATATCAGGAGACTCTCCGTATTTTTTCAGGAAGTCTGCACCAACAACTGCGTGTGATCCTTCAGCAGAAGCGTCGATTACTTTACCTACATCGTGAAGAAGTGCTGCACGACGAGCTTGTTTTACGTTTAGTCCAAGTTCAGCTGCCATAGCTCCACAAACGAATGCGGCCTCAATAGCATGTTGATATTGGTTTTGAGTGTATGAAGTTCTCCACTGAAGAGCTCCAACAAGTTTCAATACTTCAGGGTGGATACCGTGAACTCCGATTTCCATCTGAGCTTTTTCACCTAGGTCTCTTAACTGTCTTTCCATTTCAGCTTTTGACTTGTCATGGAATTCTTCGATCTTAGCTGGGTGAATACGACCATCGGCGATTAGCTTCTGGATTACCATTCTTGCGATTTCTTTTCTTACTACGTTGAATGAAGAGATAACTACAACTTCCGGAGTGTCATCGATAATTAAATCGACACCGCAGATTTGCTCGAATGCACGAATGTTACGACCTTCACGACCAATTAAGCGACCTTTAACGTCGTCACTTGGAAGCTCAACTGAACCAATAGTTTTTTCACCAACGTACTCTCCAGCAAATCTCTGGATAGCGATACCGATGATTCTTTTTGATTTAGCTTCAGCGTCTTCTTTCGTTTCTTCTTCAATACGTCTTAGGATTTTTCCGAAGTCTACGCGAGCTTCTTCTTCCATAGCGCGAAGAAGTTCATTCTTTGCTTCTTCTTTTGTTAACTGAGCAACCTGAGCTAATTTTTCATTGAATTCATTTTGTTTATTTTTGATTCTTTGTGATTCTTCTTCGTGAAGTTTTTTTGCAACTTCATATTGGATTTCTTTTTCTTTAAGAACCTTTACTTCTTTTTCGTGCTCTTCAATCTTGCGATCTAGAGTGGCGTCTTTTTTCGCCATTTCACGTTCTTGATTTTTGATTTCGTTAGTGCGGTTAGCGATTTCACGGTCAGACTTTTCTTTTTCTTCGCGAGCGATCTCTTTTGCTTCCTGACGGGCCTTGTACTTAACTTCGTCAGCATGCTTCTTAGCTTTTTCGACGATGTCGTTTCCCTTACCTTCTTTCTCTTTAATATCTTTTTGTACTTGGGCGTTCTTTACCACGTAGCCGATTACGACTCCGATGATGGCAAACAGAACGGCTGCCAAGATTACTAACATGTTCATATGTAAAACTCCTTTAACTTACCTATTTATTTTCAATATCCGATGGTCAGTGACCACGAAATCCATTTTTACATCATGAGGATCAGTTGGAATGTCTTGTTCGATTTGCATCTCAAAACCAATCCCGATTTTAATAACGGAAGCCTCTTCCAGGTATCTGTCGTAAAACCCTTTTCCTCTTCCTAACCGTTTTCCGTCTGAAGTAAATCCAAGTCCGGGAACAATTATAATCTTCGGAGTCATTTCTTTCGCCGATAGTTTCGGTCCAAGAATCCCCACTCCAAAGTCTTGAGTGATTTCAAGTTCAGCTCGCGGAGCTAAACGAAAAACCATTCTATCTTTCGCGTATGCGGGATACGCTGTGAGTTTTTCTAATTCATCTTCCATGTCTAAAAACCACTTGGGCTCTTTTTCAATGGGAGCAAAAACTCCAATCACTAAATGTTGTTGAATAACGTGTAGATCGTTTAAGAGATGTTTGAGAAGCACAGACACCTTGAGACTTAGCTCTAAGTAATCTTGATCCGATAATGAAGCCAACCTCGACTTCAAATTTTTTCTCAGATCTGCTTTCGTTCCCAAAAAAACTCTTAACGGGTCGTGGGAGAAACTTCTTCGATGTATTGAAGAGCATCAACTGCGGTAGACCTCAGTTGATTGATATTTTCGCGATACTCTTTTTCCATGGCCAGTTTTTCACCTGCAAATTGCAAGGCAAGCAGAACAGCAACCTGGTGTGGTGCTAACTGCGGTGACTGTCTAAATATTTTAGCTGCCTCAGATTGGACAAATCCGACGATATCAGTAGGACTAATCCCTTCAAGCTTCTCATCTTGTTTGAGCTTGATTTTATAGCCTAATACTTCAAAAACTTCTTGAATTTCTCTTTCGTTATTCATTGTATTAAGAGTAAACGATAGACGAATTTTCGTCAAACAAAATGCCTTGCACGATAGTGTAAGAACCGACTAGCTTCCCAATAGAGCGTGCAGGTAATCATCAACGTTGAACACATCTAAGTCCTCAGCACTTTCACCAACGCCAATGTAAGCGATAGGAAGTTTGAGTTGCTCTACAATAGTAACCGCACTACCAGCTTTCGAAGACCCATCACATTTTGTGAAGATTAAGCCAGTTAGGCCAAGTGTTTTATGGAATTCTTCGGCCTGACGAAGAGCATTTTGCCCAGTGATAGCGTCAATCACCAACAGAATTTGATGAGGTGCTGTTGGATCAATTTTCTTTAGTACGTTTTTACTCTTAGCAAGCTCATCCATTAAGTTTTCTTTAGTATGTAAACGTCCTGCTGTGTCGAGAATACAATAGTCCGCATTGGCATTTACTGCTGCTTGAAGAGCGTCATAACCTACTCCAGATGGGTTCGCCCCTTCCTTCGCTCTGATCATTGTTGCCCCAGCACGGTCACACCAAACCTGAAGTTGATCAACGGCCGCTGCTCTAAAAGTATCACATGCACCAACAACCACTGTCGCACCTTGAGCGCGAAGCTTAGTTGCCAGCTTACCAATCGTCGTCGTTTTTCCGGCCCCGTTAACTCCAACAACCATGATTACTTTTGTAGTTTTTGGAGCCGAGCTATCGAAAGTATAAAGTGAGTGATCAACTTTTTCCTGAACTGGTGCCATTTTATTTTTTAAGAAATCGAATAAGAAAGTTTTAAAAGAGTTCTCAGTTAAGTTCCCTTCTTTGGTTTTCTTTTTTACTTCTTCAATCAATTCTCCCACTGTAGCAGTCCCGATATCGGCACTGTAAAGAAGCTCTTCAATTGAATCGATTGTATTTTCATCAAGGCCTGGCCCTGAGAATAATCCAGATAATTTTCCCCAAACTTCTGAGCGCGATCTACTTAAACCAAGTTTTAATCTCTCGCTAAAAGAAACTTCTTTTTTAACTGGAGCGACTGCTTCTTTTACAACTTCTTGAAGTTCTGGACGGTGAGCAACTTCTACTTTTTCTGCTGTTTCGATTTTTGGAGGTGCTGCTTTGGGCTTCTTTTTGAAAGCTAAAAAAGCGACGATGATAATAACAAGCGGAACTAAAATATATAACCAATCCATGAGAATCCTTGCAATATTGCGTTTAAGTCTTCGAGAGCCCAAAAGATAGATGAAAATTACAATATTTTCAATTTGCACAGCAAGGGATTTGGCATATAAAAGCATTATATGCGTAAGGTTAAATTACAGGCCCAATTCCAACTTCTTTGGGCGATAAGACAATTTTTTTCCAGACAGGGATTTCTCGACGTTATGCCACCTCCGATGGTGCAGAACCCGGGAATGGAAACTCACATCCACCCATTTCAGGTCGGTCACGCTAACACTTTAAGGTTTAGTCCGTGGTACTTAAACACTTCGCCTGAATTTCACATGAAAGAATTACTTTCGATGGGCTTTGAAGACATCTTCACCATTGGTTACGCTTTTAGAGATGAGCCTTATGCCTCTAACCACCGCCCACAGTTTTTAATGCTGGAGTGGTATAGAACAAAAGCTCATTACACAAAAATCATGGATGACTGTGAAGAGTTATTTAAATTTTCACTAAACTCTCTTAATGAAAAAAATCTTCCCGTTGATCAAGACTTACTAAAAACAAATTTTCAAAGAGCAACGATTCAAGAAATTTTCTCTGACATGCTCAATGTTGATATTTTAAACTTTCTAGATAAGAAGGATTTGAAAGAATTAATTGAAAAAGATTTTAAAGACGTTCCACTTCCGACGATGGGTGAAGAACTCTCATGGGACGATTATTACTTTTTATTATTCCTGAATAAGATCGAGCCTCATCTTGCTCATTATCCTTATTTACTTTTATATGAATTCCCAAATCACCTAAGCGCTCTTTCTACTTTAAAAGAAAGTGATCCAAGAGTGTGCGAGCGTTTTGAAATTTATGCAAAAGGTGTTGAGCTTTGTAACTGCTTTAACGAACTTCGCGATTTGAAAATTCAAAAAGAACGATTTGCCTTTCAAGTAGAAGAAAAAGAAAAACTTTACGGATATAAACTTCCAGAACCAACAGTTCTCTACAATGCCTTAGAAAAAGGTCTCCCAGAATCATCTGGAATTGCTCTGGGAGTTGAAAGACTCCTAAAAGTTTTAACGGGAATTGAAAATCCTTTCTGGGATTAGATCATCGAGTTTAAAGCAGAGTGAATCTTAATCACTAATTCTGATTTAATATGTTGAACCGGCACTTTGCTGGCCCAAGTTTTATGCTCAAGAGCAGAAGTTTTACGTCTAGTAGCATTCGTCCAGATTTGCGGGAATCTCGTCGCAAGATCAGCTGACATGATGGCATACCATCTCTCTAATCCATCACGATCGTCACCAAAAGCATCCGCCACTTCTAAAGCTTTCTCTGCCACTAATCTTTTTAGTGTATAGATACTCATCCCTTCAAAACTTTTCTTTACGATTTTTTTATCAAAATATTTTCCGTAGAAATACACAGCGAAGTCAGCGGTTACACTCTTAACCGGCTTATCCCAGTTTTCCATTCCACCATAAACTGAATCTAGCACCATCGAACGATAAACACCTTCGCGCGTCCCACCTTGCGCAAGTACGTTCATCATCTTTCCAATTTCATCATCATTTGGTTTTGTCTGTCTCGTCGCTTCGTACACTTCTTTGATGTAAGCGTAGTTGTATTTTTGATCTTGTTCTGGTGTTAATTTTAAAACAATTTTGTCTGCCTTTTTATCATAGATAGCAACCGACTTCGCATCGTCTTCCACTTTTGGAATTTTAGGCATTGGCACTTCATCTACTGGAATAGATTTATCCACACCAATCAACTTAACAGTCCACTCTTCCCCTAAAATGCTCATTAACTGCGGGCGCATCTTTTCAATCAGAGATTTTTCATGAGCAGCAGTCTGAGATTTTGCTTCTTGAGCAAAGGCCAGGTGAATGGAAAGTGCTAAAATAAAAATCGCTGCTAATCTCAAAAAGACTCCTCCGGGAAGTATTGGATGAATCTAGTCTAGCTGTGATTAGGATTTTTAATAGATGGAAATTTAGTTCTGGGAGTTACGATAAAGGAGCAATTGCTCTCTCAATAAGTCTAATTTTTGCGTCGTTAGTGGAAGGATTTTATCAACTAATTCCGGATTTGTTTTCCATTCGTCGTTTACCAGTTCAAGCGCACTCAAAAGCGATGAAAGAGTGGCATTAATGTCGTGAGTGAGGTTGGCCTCAGTCGTATTATCGAACTTCGACATTATTCATCCCTCTGGCCTTAATATTAGTCACGATTCTATAAAAAGCATTATTAGAAAGCTTCAAGTCGGCCATGGTCTTTCTAACTTTATCGTTATTTTCACTAAGAACCTGCTCAAGGATATGAGATTCAATCATTTCCAGGTAAGCGTTTAGTCCCATGCTCTTCACTTTATCAAAATTGATCGCTGAAATTTCTTCTGAAGCTTCAGTCTTCTTTAATAAATCAGCTAAATCTGATTTCTCAACAATACCTTTTTCACTGCTTCTTAGAACTTCGATAACTTTTTGTAGTTCACGAATATTTCCCGGCCAGCTGTAAGTCAAAAGCTCCTGACGAGCTTCACCAGTTAAAACGATTCTTCTCTTGTTTTTCTTCAAGAAAAAGTTAATCAGGTTATTGATGTCCCCTTTTCTTTCTCTTAATGATTTCAAATGAACATTGAATCCTTCTAGTCTGTATAAGAAGTCTTCTCTGAACTCTCCGTTCTTCACTTTTGCTTTTAAATTTTCACAAGTCGCACTTACCAGTCTGAAATTTGACGAGATACTCTTTTCAGATCCCACTGGATAAAATGTTTTTTCTTCGATCGCTTTTAGTAATTTCTTTTGAACAGGTAAAGTTAAAGTTGCGACCTCATCAAGAAATAAAACTCCGCCGTCAGCTAGTTCTAAAAGACCTTTTTTGCTCTTAAGCGCTCCCGTAAAAGCACCTTTTTCATGTCCGAATAACTCAGACTCAATTAAGCTTTCCGAAACTTCAGAACAATTTAAATGAATAAATGGTTTTTCACTTCCCACTAGCTCATGAATAAATTTTGCTAAAAAAGTTTTTCCCGTTCCCGTCTCCCCTGTAATTAAAACCGGGTGATCTCCATACAGAGCTTGCTCGATTACTTTCAACTGAGAATTCAAACTTTGATCTTCAGTTAATAAAACTTCCTGCAATCTTTTTGTCAGGTCATGTTTTGTATTTTTAAATTTACCTAAAACCGCATCGATTGCTGATTTGGTAAATGGCTTAGATAAGAAATCGTGACAACCTAAAGTATAGGCCTCTTCAATGACAGCATCATCTTCTCTACCACTAAGAACAATCGTATGAATATTTTTTGATTTTAAGGCACGAACGACATTTAGTCCTGCAAGTTCCGCTTCAAGATCTAAGTCAACAAAAGCTAAATCAAAGCTTAAGGCCTCTGAAAGAGAAATAGCTTCTAAAGAAGTCACTGCTTCCGTTACGACTGCATAGTTTTCAAGCCGGCTTTTTAAGCTAAGCCTCGATAACAGATCGTCTTCCACCAGCAATATATTGAGTTTTTTGTCTTTCATAGGGTCATGATAGATAAAATCAGTGTACGGTTCAATAACTCTCGGGAAGTCCTATAAATATTCCCTACTGCCTCTAAAAGTACACACTCAAATGGTTGATTTTTATCGTCGGAATTGAGTAACCGATGGAAATCATTTTGTTATTCGCTATTACTAAATATTTATCAAATTCTAACGATAATAGAAGTATGAAAACGTTTAATACAAAACTCATAGTCGCACTTTTTACCACTCTAGTTTTGACGGGTTGTATGCCTGACAGCTTAACCAAGTTCAAAAAAGATCCACCGAAGAAGGCCATAGTAGCGTCTGACGATGGTGAAGAAATACCTACGGGAGTTCCCGATGGTTCTGGCGGTGTCATTTCACTTCCTGATCTTGTAGATGCGACAAGCTTCAGCTATCCCGGATCAAACGATCTCGTTCTTGAAGCTGGTGTTGCTGGTGGATTTGAAATATTCGGAGACAACTCATTTGCGAGTCAGATAACAAGAGAAAGTTTAATTCAAACGTGTACTGTTACTCCTACACTTCCTCCTGGTCTTAGTATTGATACTAAGACTTGTGCGATTGCAGGGACACCAAGTCAGGTTTATATTGATACAACGAAACTTAACCTTGTCCAAAAAGCAAAAAAAGATTTTGTCGTCACTGTAAAATTTTTGAATAAAGACTCTGGCATTACTACTCTCACTAGAGCTATTAAACTTCAAATTTTAGCGAAGCCTACTAAGTTATTATACAGTCAAAGCTCAAAAGTACTTTTAAAAGTTACAGGTAGCTTAACGGCATTTAGTTCTCTTAGCGGAGACCTAAGAACTGACGATGGAGAATCACCTTCTTATATTGGTAAAAATTCTATTTATGCAACTGTTGAAACTCTTGATCTAACTAACAATATTGTTGGGGTGAATAATAAAAGAAATTATGATTATCAAGGAAACGTAACAAATTTCACTGATGCAAACTTTGACTACCAACCGGATACAGATCCATCAAACCCGAAATACTATTTCAGAGTTAATGACGATATTGATAACGACACTACTTACTCACAAGCATTAGCGAGAATTACAGAAGTTAGAAATATTTTGCCAACATACAGCGTAGCACCTGCAGTTGCACCTTCGTTGCAACCATTAACTTTTGCAAATACAGGAGTCAATGTAAACGAAGTAACATCTAAAAGAAATTATTTAGAGTTTACTGTTTCACCTAAACTTCCAACTGGTCTTACTTTAGATGCAATAACTGGTAAAATTTCAGGATACTCGACAGTGCCAGTTGCTATGAAAACTTATCAAATCACTGCATCGAATGCTCTCGGATCTGCTTCTTATCAACTTCAATTAGAAATTATCGATCCTCCTGCTCAACTGTCCCTTACTAAGAAACAGGTACTCACTGTAGGAGCATTAACTTATAGCTATTTAAGAGAAGGTGATTCAATTGTTTCACCTCTTAGCGCAACACCTGTACCAAAATCAGTACATGGGATTATTACAAAAATGATTCCATCGACATTACAATTAGAAATTGCAACGATTGATGGCTCTTTCGCTAAAAATGATCAAATCGATCTTGGTAAAACGTTTAATGCCATGATTGGTACAATACTTACTACTCCAATTAATTTCAATGCAGCCGTTACATTATCTGCGCCTGTGAGTATTCCTGCTGGCGGACTAGCTGCAACTAGCACTATGTATGCTCATAACAATACGGCCCTTCCAATTTTTTCTGATCGAGTTTATGTGACAGCTACAGATACAGCTGCCGTTAAAACAGGTGATTTAATTTTAGGTAATTCAATTGTTGAAATTGATGCTGAAACGTTAAAAGTGAGATTATTGGCCGGGACTCCTAACCTAGCAGGTCTGGACGCTTTATCTACAGGTGCACGAGCTGCAGGGTATGTTTACGAACAAGCGAGCCCGACTTCTATCTACATAAGTAATCTTTTTAGATCAATCAATCTTACAGATATCGCTTCTAGAAATCTTCGCCATGCAGATGTTTTAAAATTTGATGAGCGCTCAACTGGTGCAGGTGTAACTGCTACGATTGGGTCTACTGCTGGGGATATTGCTTACGATAACTATTATGCTGCTGAAAGAGGTGTGTACTCAGAATATAAGGCAAACCTGGTAACTGGATCTGGGATAACTTATTCAATAGAACCAACTCTACCTCTGGGAATGTCATTAAGTCCAACAACTGGCCTTCTCTCTGGTATACCTCTTGTAAGATCAGCTAACGATGACTATGTCATCACAGCTAAAAACTTATTAAGCGAATCAAAGGTAAATATAAGATTTGAAGTTAGAGATTATTTTACTTTATCTGAGACATCAGGAGCACCTTCATACAAGCTTCACAGAGTTGGAGATTACCAAAACTCGAATTCATGTCGAGTTAATGCTGCTGATATTTTTAACGAACGCGGACATCGTGACATTAGATGTTTTATGGATGGAGAAGAACAGGATATCCACTCTTTTGGTATGAAGCTTAAAGCTTCAATCGGACCGGGTGTATGTAAGTTCGTATCCATTACTCCTTATCAATTTTGGAAATGGTCACCAAAAATGACTAATGCGACAGTTGTAAGATGGGAAAATTCAAACGTAGTAACTCCTTCTGATAGAGAGATTACAGCAGACCTAGATTGTGATGGAAATTATTCTTTAGAAGGTGGTCCAAACTGTGATGAAGGAAGCATTACTGTTCACACTTACAAATACGATCCCACGGCAACGGCCATTGAATCTTTCAGCAGTACGAGTGTTATATCATGTGGTGGTAAAGCTACAAATTGCTTAGATGGACCTATTAGAGATGTTCTCGAAGATACTGCTATTAAAAGTGGTATGAGAGGAACTATTACAAATAGTGACACAGGGTTTAGCAAGACTTGGGATTTTACAGCACCGATTACTAAAGGTGATATTACGAATCTAAGAATTGTGAATAACCTTTTTACAGAAGCAGGTGGATCAGGTTCTAAATGTAGTGCCTCTGCAGCCGATGTTGATGATAACATCAGTCTGAGCTATGTAACTCTCTCAACTTTATTCACGATTTTGGATACAAGAGGAGCATTTTATACTCCTGGAACTGATACAACTTACTATGGTTCATCTCGCCTCATGATTAACGGTTTTCCACGCGGAAGCTTTATAACTGCGAACAATGCCAGAACTGTTAAACCTTATAAGGTAGTTAAGATTAACAGTAAGTATGGGCCATTTGACGGAGCCTTCCCTTACTATCAAGTAAGCTGTCTTGATGCTGCCCAAGAATCTGTCGCTACTGCTAACATCGTTGTGAGAGACTGGAATCAGAAATTTAAATTACAGCATGAAATTGATAAGGAATCGCCAGACCTTGCACTGTCACCAATACTAATGCGTGCAACGGGTGGAACGGTCGTAAATCCTGTTAACGATTTTGCTGATTGGAATGATAACTTTTCTGAATCTACAGCTCCATATTTTAGACCAGAAAATGCTCCAGATTATAGTGCTTGTGCCACAGCACCTGTCTACGCACTACCTGCAACTAAAGCAGCTGTGCCGACAATGGTCTACCCTGATGCTGCAGAATTTCAATTCCCAGAGGGTAGCCTCTAGTTAATTGAAGTCACTTTACCAACTAAATCATAATCTAAAACTTCGGTGATCTCGACATAAACGAGATCACCGACTTCAATCTTTCTGCCGTTTAAATCGTTAATGATAACCTTACCGTCGATATCCGGCGCTTGCCCAAAGTGACGACCTTCGATTAGAAGCTCAGTTTCTTCGTGCTCACCTTCAATTAGAACTGGGATGACTTTCCCTAAGAACTCACCGTTAAGCTCTCTAACGATCTCTCTTTGCGTTTCATACAGTCTGTCGAAGCGCTCTTCAATGATGTCTTGAGGAACTTTTGGTTGTAGTTTGAATGCCGGTGTTCCTTCTTCATCTGAGTATCTGAAGATACCAAGGTGATTAAAGCGCGCCGTTTTGATTCCTTCTAGAAGTGCTTCGAAGTCTTCTTCAGTTTCCCCAGGGAAACCTACGATGATAGACGTTCTAAGAACGATCTCAGGAATTCTGTTTCTTATACGAGCAATTCTTTCGTGGATAATTTCACCAGTGATTTTTCTGTTCATACGTTTTAAAACGTTTGTAGAAAAATGTTGAACTGGCATATCAAGATATTTACAGATTTTTTCTGACGTCGCCATCTTCTCGATAACTTCATCAGTTAATTCATCTGGGTAAAAGTAGAATAATCTTAACCAATCAATTCCTTCGACTTGTTCAAGTCCAGTAAGAAGATTAGCAAGTTTGTTATTCTCATCCAGATCTACACCGTAGTCTGAAAGATCCTGAGAGATGAGGTTAAGCTCTCGTACCCCTGTAGATGCTAAATTCTTAGCTTCATTTACGAGTGACTCAACCGATCTCGATCTCAGTTTTCCTCTAAGCTTCGGAATAATACAAAAAGTACAATTACGATTGCAGCCTTCAGATATTTTCAACCACGCCGTATAAAACGGCGAAGTGTTTAAACGTGGGTCATATTCAGTGTGAATGAACATTGGGATTTCTACGAAAGATTTTTTTTCTAGTTTTCCGTCTTCCATTGCGCGAAGAAGAAGTGTGATCTTGTTGTACTCACCTGTTCCGATGATTAGATCTGCTTCTGGAATAGATTCTTCTAATTGTTGTGCGTATCTTTGTGCCATACATCCAGAAATAACAAGTGCCTTGCAGCGACCAATTTCTGGATCTTTAAAGTCGGCCATTTCGAGGATTGTATCTACTGATTCTTTTTTCGATGCTTCAATGAATGAACAAGTGTTAACAATAATGACTTCTGCGTCGCTTGGCTCTTCTGCGACAGAGTAGCCATCAAGACCTAAGTATCCTAACATTACTTGTGAATCTACTAGGTTTTTTGAACAACCAAGAGATGTAAAGAAGACTGTTTTATCGTTAAAAAGTTTAGTTGTAAGTTCCACAGTGGTCCCAATTAAATGCAAAATAATAAAGCTAGGACTGACTAGATAGTACAAATTAGTTAAATAATCAAAGCTTAAAGGGCCCTATGAAAAAAATACTGTTTATCATGCTCCTGCTCTCAGGATGCTCGTCAAAACCGATACATCCTATCCCTACGCCAAGTTATGAGCGCTTAAGTGCCATTAAGGGCCAGGTAAGCCAAGGATCGCGCGACATTGAGGCTGTGGATCTCTCTGAAGAGGCCGCAAAAGACTACTTAAAAGCAATGAAGGCCGAGTCCCTTGGAGATAAAAAGGAAGCCTGCAAACTCTTTAGTGACCTGGCGGACAACCGCGATTTCCCACTCAATCAAACAGCTTTAGTTCACACTTTGAATGATTGCACGTTCTCTGAAAGACAATTGAAGTCGATTTGGAAAGAAACGATTATCGCGAATTTTTTAAAAGAGTCTTATTTTGAATCTTCGTTAGTTCATGCTGAAAAGCTGAAGATGGATGAGTTCATTGCACAGTTTTCGTATGAGCTTGTTGCTTACAAAGCTGTCCAATCAGAGAAGGTTAAACTTTTACAAAATGCGATCGCGATTGCTCAGAGATTAAATCTTCCGATAGATGAAACAAAGTATTTTCTAAAGTTAGTTGAAGTCTCACCTCTTTATTCAAAAGAAGTGACTCGCGAAAATATGTACAGCGTGGCCCGTGACTTCGAAACGAACCGTCAGTTTGAAAAAGCTCGCGATATGTATCTTGATATTATCAACAGTGAGGAATTCACTCTTGATGAAAAAATTAAAACTTATAATTCTTACCGTATGTCTTTTAAGGTTGCTCGCAACTTAAAAGCTTTCCTGGAAAAAACGGGAGAGATGGAATTATTTTTAAGACAATTATTAGAAGATGCACCGGATGATACTAAACTTCAGGAAGCTTGGGTTGATGCTAAATTGAACTACGCTCGTGCAGTTTGGACGGAGCATATGAATGCTGAAGCAAGATTGCTTCTCGAAGATATCATTGAGAGAAAAATTGGAAATGCCAATCAAATGGCGACAGTTTATTGGGTTTATGGGTCTCTTCATGTAGAGAGTAAAGAAAATGTTGAAGCTTTAGCTAAATTTGAAAAAGCTTCTCAGTATAAAGTAACGAGCCTTGATCAACAGGAAAATATTCAGTGGGCATTGGTTTGGAATAAATATCTTATTAAGAGATATGCTGATGTTGTGTCTGACGTTGATCGTTTCGTAAAGAAGTCATCTAATCCAAACTTCTTTAACAAACTAAACTTTTGGAAAGCTCGCGCTTTAACTAAATTAGATAAACCTGATGAAGCCAAAGAATTATTTGAAGCAACAGCTGCTAACGATACTTTTGGTTATTATGGACTAGTTTCTGCAATGGAAAGTAAAACTCCATTAACTCCAATTCCTCCAAGTGCCATCATCACTGATCCTATCGGAAACTTAATTCTTGATTGGTTAATTGCAATGGATGAGAAGATTTTCTCAACTAAAGTTTTAAAAGAGATCAACTCTCAATTTAAAACAATTGCTGAAAGAGAAAGAGCTATGTCTTTATATGCCCAGACGGGATGGTATCAAGGTGGGATGGTTCAGATTTACAATTTCCCAATGAAAATGAGAGATGAACTGACGAAAAAACATATCTCGGTTGTTTTCCCAACTCCTTATCAAAGTATTTTTACGAAGTACTCGGACAAGTATCACTTACCTCCTGCTTTGCCATACGCAATCACGAGACAAGAGTCTGCTTTTAATCCGAACGTCAGATCTTGGGCCGATGCTTTTGGGCTAATGCAAATGATTCCAGAAAAAGCGAGTGAGCTTTCTAAAAAGTATGGAATTCCTTATAAAGACTTTAATGATCTTTATAACCCAGATCCAAACGTTGAGATGGGTGTAGCACTTTTAGCTGAACTTAATAAAATGTATAAAGGTAAATTTGCTCAGAACGTTGCTGCTTATAATGCAAGTACGGCGGCAATTGCAGTGTGGGAAAAAGAAAGATTTAATGGTGATTACTTAGAGTTTATTGAGATGATTCCCTATGAAGAAACTAGAAATTACATCAAGCTGGTTTTTAGAAATTACATGACTTATAAGAGAATCATGGCAACGGAAGAAATCCTCATTCCTGAAGATTTCTTCGCACGACCTTATAACTAATTCGTTTTTTTAGTGTTTGCCGGTGCAGTAAAATTAAATCTGTCGCCGGCCATTGCAGGATTAACTTTTAAATCAACAAACTTCAATTTCGAGTTCTTTCCATCTGCAAAAACTAGATTGATAGCTTCCAAATCTTCAAACTTCTGGCTTGTCTTATTTTTGAAATATAACATTGATTCTTTAATGCCCAATTCTTTTGCTGTTTTTGGTTTGAACACAATCGTTGCTGGCTCACCTTTTTTTACATCATAATATTCGTTAGAAACTAATCCATTTTTTAGTGAGTCGAAAAATTTGATATAGATTGTGGCACCTTCTTTAGCAGAAGATTCTGTCACTTCCCCCTGCTCACCTTCAATAAAAGGAGCACGGTAGTACCAAGCTTTTACGCCGTTACTTACGAAGATCACTGTGCTTGGAGTGTTTGTTTCGAAGCGGATTTGTCCTGGGTATTTGTACTCAATCGTTCCATTCCCTTTTTTCGTTTTTCCTTTAAGGGTACTAATGTACTCTTGTTCGAATTTCGATGAAAAAGATTGTGGTAAAAACTCAGCAAAGGCCGCAGTAGAACTCAATAATATAATAGCGATCGGGAATAAAATTTTCTTCATTTTGAAAGTCTCCTTCGTGGTTACATAAACATAATGCAGTAAAATCCATCAAAGCTCAATTCTCTCACGGTCAAATTAGCTTAAATATGGCCCACGTCTAAGCTTAAATCATGTAAATTGCTCATACTTACGCTTCTTGGATTGACTTAAATCCTACTTTTTTACTATAAAGAGGAGCAATTCAAACTCCCGAGGAGACGCACATGAAATCATTAATGCTTGCACTGGCCCTAATCGCAGGATTCAATGCTCACGCATCGACTATCGATGGATACTCACTACCAATCAATGGACAACAATCAGTTGAAAATTTCACACTGAACACTGTTCAAACAAGAACTGAATACAGAAATGAAACTGTTGCTAACACATGTTGGAGAACAGTGTTCGCTGGATACCGTCAGGTTTGTCGTCAAGAGCCAATCACGAGCTGCTGGCCAGGACCAAACGGAAGACAGATTTGTGACACTCGTTGGATCACTCAGTGTTACCAGGAAGCTCAGTACAGACAAGAGTCTTATACTTGTTACCAAACGGTAGCTGTTCCTTACGAAGTGTTTAGCAACTACGTAAAGGCGTTAGTAAATGTAAAACTTCCAAATGTTCCAGCTGGATCTTCGTTACCACAACAAACTTGTAATATTGATTTCAGGCTTGAAGGCGGAAACTTCAGCTCATATGCAAACTGCTCTGAGTTCATCGTTATTGCTTCTCGTTCTGCAACTGAGTCTCGTGAAGACCAAACTGTTATTCAGGATCGTAAATTCAATATCAGTCTTCTAGATACTAAAACTGTTACTGCTCCAGTTAGAGGTGGTATTGGTGAAATGAGACTAGAAGGTCAAACTTTAGTTTTTAGAACTGGTGACTTAACTAAGAATCCAAACTTCTCATTGAAGCTTTTTGTTGAAAGAAGAAAACTCCTTAAAGGTGATGAAACTCTAATCAACAGAAATCTTGCTCCGGGTGAATACACATTTGAAAAGACGAGTGATGAATACGGAACAGTAAGAATTAGCCTTGCAAAATTGTTTGGCGGAATTAACGCAAAAAGAAAGCATGTGTTGAAAGTTGATATCAATGTTCTTACAAGTACAGAGAATTCAATCAACCCAAGCCTTCCGAAAATGTCTGCTAGCGAATCTATCACTGTTAACGAATAAGTTTTAATATCGTCAGGAGATTGTTTATTTCAATCTCCTGACTGTCTTTCTCAACTAATCCGCTTTTACTCTCCCGCTTTGCTCTTCATTGACTCAAATGCAGACTCCTCATAAAATTTATTCATGAATATAAAATCACCCGTGAGCGCAACCATTGCTGAAGACTACACTATTAAATACCTTGTCGGTGTTGATGGTGGTGGAAGCGGAACTCGCATTATTGTGACAGATAAAAAATTAAAAATTCTAGCGAGTGCTCAAGGTGATCCTTCGGCCTTAGGTCAGGGAATTGAAAAAGCATGGAGAGCGGTTCTCGATACTCTTGCACGTGCTTTTCATTACGGAAATATTCCTGTGCCGATGCTTTCTGAATGTGCGATTGGATTTGGCTTATCAGGTGCGAACAACATCATCTGGAAAAACGAATTCTATATGAGAAATCCTGGATTCAAAAATATCATTGTCGATACTGATGGTTTTACAACTCTGCTTGGCGCTCATGGAGGAAATCCTGGTGCTATCGTTGCTGTTGGAACTGGAAGCGTGGGGATGGTTTTAACGAAGGATGGTATAAGAAGAGATGTTTCTGGTTGGGGGTTTCCCGCTGGAGATGAAGCAAGTGGGGCCTGGCTTGGATTAAAGGCCGCGGCGATTACTCAAAAAACTATTGATGGAAGAAGACCTCCTTCGACTTTAAGCGAACATGTTTTAAAGTTCTGCGGGAAAGAGCCTGCTCAATTTTTAAACTGGCTGGGAAATGCTGGTCAAAATAGTTTTGCGCAACTTGCTCCTTTAGTTTTTCAATCTGCTGCTACTGATATCGATGCTAAGAATTTATTAATCGCTGCTGGTCTAGAAATTGACATGATGGCAAAGGCCTTGGATCCCAATGGTGAATTGCCTTTATCGATCTGCGGACGATTAGGCGAAGCACTTATTCCTTATCTCCCAGAGAGTACAAAATCAAGAAATCAAACAGCTCAAGGTGATTCTACGATCGGTGCCTTATTGCTTGTTTCAAAGAATGCATAACATGAAAACAATCAAAGCTAATATTCTTTCTGATTCAAAAGTTGTCTCAGCTGAAATTTCTTATACTGATAAAGTTCAAAAGATTAATGTATTGGGCCCTGCTGATAAATCTCTTCCACTTTTAGTTGCAGGCTTTATTGATCTGCATGTTCATGGTGGTGGTGGATCAGATATTATGGAAGCTGGTTCAGCAATTACAACGATTGCTTCAACTCATGCTCGTTTTGGAACAACTAGTTTTCTTGCTACAACAATGACAGCTCCATTTGAAGATTTAGAAAAATCATTCTTGGCGATGAAAGAAACTTATTCATCGAGAGGGAAAAACCAATCTCGTATTTTAGGTGTGCACCTGGAAGGCCCTTTCATCAGCTCTGAAAAACTTGGTGCTCAACCAAATTTCACTAGAGAAGCTACCTTAAAAGAGATTAATCATTTAAATAATATTGTTCCGATAAAAGTCATTACACTCGCTCCTGAAGTTTTTAATCACCTGGAATTAATTCCTGAATTAAAGAAAATGGGAATCGTCGTTCAGATTGGTCACACGAATGGAACATATGAAGAAGGAGTGACGGCACTTAACCAAGGGGCGAAGAGCTTTACTCACCTCTTTAATGCCATGTCGAGCTTTCATCATAGAGCTCCAGGAATGGCCGGAGCGGCACTTGCTCACGCTCAGTATGCTGAACTTATTCCTGATTTAGAACACGTTCATCCTGGGGCAATTAAAGCAGCACTACGATGTATTCCTGATTTATATTTTGTGACTGACTCAACGGCCGCGACAGGTATGCCTGATGGTGATTATAAATTGGGAAGTCATACCGTGCATAAATGCTTAGGTGGAGTTCGTCTTGCTGATGGAACTCTTGCTGGAAGTGCATTAACGATGGATCAAGCTTTTAGAAATCTTTTAACTTTAGGATTAGCTCCTGAAGAAATATCAAGAAAACTTTCAACTATCGCAGCTGAACTAATTGGTGTGAAAGAACGTGGAAGTATTGCTGTCGGAAAATTTGCGGACTTTGTAATACTCAATAGCGAACATAAAATTAAAACTGTCATCATTGAAGGAGATGAATGTGATTTCTAAAATGAGAACAGAAGCTCTAGAAGCTGCGGACGTAATGTACAAACAAGTTCAAGAGAACAAATCATTACTTCAAAACATTGCTAAAGAATTAAATGCGATTGATCCCTACTCTATTGTGAGTATTGCTCGTGGAAGCTCGGATCATGCTGCTCAATATTTAAATTATTTAACGATGGCAAAATTGGGTAAACTTCCAACGTCGCTTTCAATGTCAATTCTTACTCTTTATAAAACTGAACTTGATGTAAGACGCTCTATTGGAATTGCTATTTCTCAATCGGGCCAAAGCCCGGATGTGGTGAATCCTCTAAAGTATTTTACTGAACATAGCTTAGGTAGTTTAGCTTTGGTGAATGATACTTCTTCACCGCTGGCAAGTGCTGCGAAATGGACTGTGCCTCTACATGCTGGTGCAGAAAAATCAGTGGCCGCAACGAAAAGTTTTATCGCTTCTCTTTCTGCCTCTGCTCATCTGGTTGCTTCTTGGAAAAACGATACTGCTCTTCTTGAAGGTCTTGATAGACTCCCTGAAGATCTAAAAAAAGCACAAGCATGTGATTGGACTTCAGCGATTGAGACACTAAAAAATGCAAAACGCATTATGGTTGTAGGTCGTGGATTTGGATTGCCGCTGGCACTTGAAGCCTCTCTTAAATTTAAAGAAACTTGTTCAATTCAAGCAGAAGCTTTTAGTGCTGCTGAAATTAAGCATGGGCCTCAGGCCTTAATTGAAAATGGTTATCCTTTAATTGTATTTGCCAACAGAGGACCAGCTCTGCATTCGATGCTTGAACTTGCTCAGGATATGAGAGCAAGAGGGGCTAAAGTTATCTTGGCAGCACCATCATTTGTTAAAGAAAAAGACTTATTGATTCATTCAGCTCACTCTGAAGAATTAGATATTTTAAGTGCAGCTCAGTCGTTTTATTTAATGATTGAAGAGCTTTCAAAGTCTCTTGGGCTTAACCCTGATGAGCCTCGCCATCTTTCGAAAGTGACGAAGACAAATTAAAAAAAAGGCTCCTTTAAGGAGCCTTTTTTTTTAAGCATATGGATTAAAATTATTGTCTAGATTGTTTAAGGCGAATTCTTTATCGCAGTAAAATGGCGAATACATAACTTCAATAATCACTTGATCAGGGCCTGCAAGCTGAACAGAGTAATAGTTATTATCTCCTACTGCTCCCGTCCCATTAAAAGCAGACATATTATTTTTCAACATAACTTCACGGTAAAAATCATCCACGATCTCTTTAGTCTCAGCATAAAATGCTAAAGTCTTTGGAGATTTAAATTTTTCTACACCTTGAGCTGGCATAATAATAATTTTTAGCGTTCCATCTGTGTATGAAGTGTATTCAAGACGACTCACTAATTTTTCCCAGCCAAGGCTAATTAAAATTAAGTCGTAAAAGCGCACACTATCTTTATAGTTTGAAACAACCAGGTCAATGTGAGCAATCTTCGTTCTTTTTAATCCCCATTGCCACTTAGGTTTTTCACCGTAACGAAAGCAAATTAGGACAAGGGCCATAAGCAACATGGGAACTGATGCCCATGTGTAAAAATATTGAGTTGCTCTTTCAACATCTAAAGCTTTAGCAGTAAGTCTGATACATAGAGGGATTACTAAAACGATAAATGTGACTAGCCATCCTTCCCAGGTAATTGGCGTCCATCCCCATCCGTATGTCTTTCTTCTAAACCAGAGTTTATTTTTCTTCATGATCTAATTCCGTATTTTAAATATTGTCTTCATGACAAATATCCAAGGAGAAAGATAAACCCTTCTACCTTGAATGGAAAATGCATTTATTCTATAACCTTCGTATTTTTGCGGGCCAGACCATCGTGAGGTCCTAATTCTTGTTTTGGACACTCTTCCCAGTACTCGCCAATCGCCTTTCTCTTTTCGTTTTCTTCTTGATGAAGAGCGTAGCTATATTGGTTTTCTTTCTTAGTCGCTTCTCCACCAACTAATAATAATACATTTTTGTCCGTGTTATTCAAAAAAGTGTGAGCAATCCCCGTTCCTGACGGAAAAGCAACAAAGTCTCCGGTAACTAGAGGATGTAAAAATCCATTTATCCAGACATCAGGATATCCTTCAAGGACGTAAGCGAATTCTTCTTCGCTACTTTTTGCATGTGGCCACGAGGTCCTTTCACCTGGTTCCAAAATCTCAATATGAATTCCAATCTTAGTAAGACCGAGCTTTTTACCAATAGAGGCCCTACTCTGCTTCATTTCAGAGTTCGGATCCTTCTCGTTCATCAGGTCTTTATAGTTTCCGATAAAATCTGGTCTCTTCATAAAACTCCAAGGGATATGCTTATTGGGCCTTTAATTTTATTAATTGAAGTCGATCGTATGTATTACTAAATGATTCTTCGATGTTTGATCATTAACAATGGCTCAAAAAAAAAGGCCCCATAAAGGGGCCTTTCATAGTTTTTGTGTCGATTAGTGAAGTTGTACTGAAACAGCTTTAGAAACCCCTGGCTCTTGCATCGTCACCCCGTAAAGAGTGTCGTTAAGTTCCATAGTCTTCTTATTGTGAGTGATCAGAATGAACTGAGAGTCACTACTCATTTCTCTTAGAAGCTCGTTGAAACGTCCAACGTTAGCATCATCAAGAGGAGCATCAACCTCATCCAGAAGACAGAAAGGAGATGGCTTAACCAGGAAGATTGAGAAAATTAAACTTACGGCAGTCATGGCCTTTTCACCACCTGACATAAGGTTAATGTTCTGCATTTTCTTACCAGGAGGTTGAGCAACGATATCAATACCGCATTCAGCGTCGTTGATATCTCCAACAATCTTAAGGTCTGCAGATCCACCACCGAAAATAATCGGGAATACTTTTTGGAAGCGAACGTTAACTTCATCGTAAGCTGCCTGGAAGCGTGCTTTAGATTTTTCATCAATGTGTGCGATCGCTTTTTGTAGGTCTTCAAGAGAAGACTTAAGTTCAGTTTCCTGAATTTTAAGGAAGTCTGCACGAAGCTTTTGACGATCGTAATCTTCAATTGCTTGCCAGTTAATATCCCCTAAGCGGCCAAATTCTTGTTTGTAGTTTTTAAGTTTCTCACCACATTCTTTAAGATCTTGTCCGTAACGACGGCTGAAGTCGAAGTCTTTACGGTCGATTTCTTTAAGGCCTTCTTCAGTTTCCATCCAGAACATTGAACTGATGTCTTTAAGTTCCTGGTAGTCATTTTCTTCATAAGAAAGGAAGTTACCAAGTACGTGACGAAGATCAATCTGGTATTTTTCAAAAATGTTACGAACGTTTTGCTCTTCTTCAATAATGTATTGAGAAAGACGTACTTCGTATTCAGTAATTTCTTTTTGGTTCTTGTTCATCTTCGTGTTGATGTCTTTAACTTCATCTTCTCTGTCTTTCATCGAAAGAAGAAGCTGACCAAGGCTGTCCTTGATTAAGTTAAGAACATCTTCTTTATCACTTAGAGTTGTTGAAGTTTCTTTGTTAGAAGCTTCAAGCTGCTCAAGCTCAGAGATGATTTGATCGATTTCTGTATTGTAAGTTGCAACTAAACCATTGCTTGATTCAAGACGTTGATTTAAACGCTCGATCTGACCGTTTAAGTCGTCGATCTGAGAGTTTAAGCTCTTAAGTGTTGATTCGAATGATCTTGCTTCAACTTGTTTCGTTAGAAGTGCTGATCTTTCTTCTTCAAAAGAAGATTTTTGGATTTCTACTTCTTCTTGAAGTTCATCAAAGCGCGCCATCTTATCTTCAAGTTCAGAAGACATGTCTTCTTTCTTTTTAGATAAAGTCTCTTCAGACTCGATCATATCAAGACGAGATTTTGAGATTTCGTTCTTTCTATTTTTTAAGATTTCAAGACGTGTGAAACCTGATTCAAAGCTCGCTAATTTTGCATCAATAGATGATTTCTTAGCTGAGTATTGAGCGCGAGCTTCAGCGGCCTGATCGCGAAGAGTATCAAACTCTCCTTTTTTAGCTTCAAGAGCTTCTCTTTCAGTAACTGATTTAGTTTCAAGTTCTGAAACTTCAGTCTGAAGAGTTGCTACGATGATTTTAAGTTCTTCGATTTGATTGTTTCTAGCAATGAAGCCTTGAGCTTCATCAGTAGCTGTTTGAATCGATACAAGCTTAGCTCCACCGATGTTAGCAAGCTTTCTTGTTCCATTGATATCTGCAATCGCTTTGAAGCGGATATCAGCAGATAAAGACTCCATTACTTCAGTTGGTACTGATTCAGCAATAAAGTATCCATCAAGGAAAGATGACATTTTATTTTTTAGTGATGGCTCAAGTTCAAGAACTTCACTTAGAGAAACCAGAGAGTCTCCAAGAGAGATTTTTAAACGTGATACTGTTTCACTAGATAATTTTTCTGAGTTTACCATTTTCAGGTAATCAAGATTTTTTGAGTTTGATTCAATCCATGTAAACAGATCACTATCAGCATCAGCTGTAGCAACTAAAGTTTCAAGGAATTCAGAAAGAAGTGATTGAACTGCTTTCGTGTATTTTTCGTCACACTTAATAAGTGTTCCAAGAAGAGAGAATCCTTCTGCATGATCTTTTAGGAATGCAGAGATACCATCTTTCTTACCTTCAAGTGAACGGTTGATTTCAACTAGAGACTGAAGCTTTGAATCTGTTTGGATTAAAGTTTTAGACTTAGCTGCATAGTTCACTTCAAGTTCACGAACAGTAATGTTAGCTGCATCGATAGTCTCACGAAGTGCTAATTCTTTTTCTTTTAATTCTGATGCCGATTTCTCAGCAACAGCAACAGCGTCTCTCTCAGCAACGATCTGAGTGTTAACTCCAGAGTATTGAGCTTCAAGAGCTTCAATTTCTTTTGTTAAATCCTGAAGTTGATTTGAGTATTCTTCAAGACGAGATGTGTTTCTGAAAAGTTCCTGATCAATTTTATTGTAGGCGTCTTTTTCAGAATCGATTTCGTCTTTAAGGTCATTAAAACTTTGAACCTTAAATTCCATTTCTTCTTTTAGGTGTTCAACTTTTTCTTCAAGTAGAGAGAAGTCATTGTCTTCTTCACCTTTTTTCTCCCAAGTGTGTAACTCAGTCGTAAGGTTAGCAAGTTTTTCAAGACGGCCTACAAGCTCGTGGTTGATTCCATCAATTTCTTTTTCACGAGTTTCGATTAGCTTTTCTTTTTCAGATTGAGTTTTACATAGGTAAACCAATCTTTCTTCAGCAGCTGCTAGCTCTTTAGAAATGATGTTGTATTCTTTTTGTAGTTCATTGATTTTTTCAGTTTCTTCATCTTTTCTGAAACGCTCTTCTTCAAGACCGATTTCGATAACAGACTTTCTAGCTGCCATTGAGTCGATTTCTTCTGAACGCTCATCAACGATTGCTTTTCCTTCTTTGTAATTTTTAAGAAGGTCGAATTCTTTATGTGAATGAACAACAAGATCGTAACGTTGAACTTTTTCTTTAAGGTCGCGAGCGCGCTCAGCTTTTTCAGCTTGTTTCTCAAGGGCCTTAAGGTTCTTTTCAATTTCTTGTTGAAGATCGTTTAGACGAGCTAAGTTTTGCTCAGTCGCTTCGATTTTTTTAAGTGATTCTTTTTTTCTTACTTTGAATTTTGTAATCCCAGCAACTTCTTCGATCATTACACGACGTTCTTCAGGTTTTGCCTGAACAAGTCTGTTGATCTCTCCCTGAGCGATAATCGAGTACGACTTCGCACCGGCACCAGTATCCATGAATACTTCTTGAATATCGCGAAGACGACATGGAATATCGTTGATTCTGTATTCAGTTTCACCATTTCTATAAAGCTTTCTCGTTAACTGAATTTCAGATGGAGAAGAAACTTGATTACCAATGTGAATATGTTTCCCTTCATCGTTTTCTAAAACGAGAGAAACTTCTGCCCATGATGCTGGAGTGTATTTTGATGATCCTGCAAAGATAACATCTTTCATGGTTGAACCACGTAAGTGTTTTGCAGACTGCTCACCCATGACCCAGAACAATGCATCTACGACGTTAGACTTACCGCAACCGTTGGGACCAACGATACCTGTAATACCTTCATCGAAATGAATGACCGTACGGTCTTTAAATGATTTAAAACCTTGGAGAATTAGTCTCTTTAACTTCACTAGCGTAATCCTTTGCTGTGTGTTGTTATGTGTGTGGCAATTAATGTGTCATAAATGCATAAGTTAGTACACGACAAAAATGCCAAGTTAAGACAATGTAAGAAGCCATTTTTGAGAGGGAAAATGAGTATTTTTAAGCTAAAAAAGCATAGCGTAATTTTGCAGGAATCTTAAGCGTTTTGGACACCCAGCGAAAGCGTTGGCCCATTTGTTAAAGTCGCCTTTAAAATTTCACCAGCTTTGACTATCCCTACCCCCTCAGGAGTTCCGGTAAAAATCAAATCTCCCTCTGTGAGAGTGAAAATTGAAGACAGATATGACACGATCGTAGGTATAGGAAAGATCATGTTCTTTGCATCACCTTTTTGTCTGATTTCGCCATTTACTTCCAACTGGAAAGTGAGATTCTTTAACGTTTCCGCGTCACCCTTGAAAGGAACAAAAGAGCTGATGGCCGCAAAAGTATCAAATCCCTTGGCGATACTCCATGGAAGTGACTTCTCTTTTGCTTTGTCCTGAAGATCACGAGCAGTGAAATCCAGGCCAATTCCGATATGAGAAATATAATCAACGGCACTGGATTCTGGAATATTTTTTCCAGTTTTACCTATTACAACAACAATTTCTACTTCATGATCCACTCTTTGAGACTGAGCAGGAATAATAAGATTTTCACCATCGTAACAAATTGATGATGTAGGTTTTGTAAAAACAACAGGAGACGCTGGAACCGGATTATTTAATTCCTTAGCGTGTTCGACGTAATTTCTTCCAATACAAAAAATGTTTTGAACGTTTAAATCTGTTCCTGGAATCTTTTTTTGTGCCATTTACTATGTCCTTGTTTAATTCTTGCAAAACTTGTTTATTTTTGAACCACTTTAGGGCCAAACATCTAAAATATCGTTTTTTATCTAAGTCAAATACTCAAACTTTCCAAATGAAACCCGATAGAGATTGGAGTACATGAGAACGATATTATGATGATTTCCGCTCAAAAAATAGTTTATAGTCTTTTTATTTTTGTCTGCTTACAGTCATGCATCCCCGTATCACAAATCACCATTCCTTCTCTGAGAAATAAATCAGCGATAGCAGTCACTAAAATATTCCCTGAGTATGTAAATGCGAATGGCGGAGACTCGATTAATATTACTGGAACAGAACTCAATGATGTTCAATCTATAACAATCAATGATCAGACCTGCTCAAATCTGAATCATATTTCTAACAATGAAATCACATGCACACCTCCTTCCAACGGCGGAATAGCTGCGCTGGCCGATGTAAATTTAATTGGAAAAAAAGCAAGCTTAACTGCCAAAGACGCTCTTACATATTCTTTGGTTTTAGGACAACCCGACTCAAAAAGCGGAGACCTGTATCGCTCACGAACATTCTCTCAACCTACATTTGTTAAAGTTATGGGAGGAAAATTTTTCGTCAGTGATTTTTCCTATAATAGGGTTCTCATCTGGAATACTATCCCTACTTCTCCCTATACTTCTCCTGATATCATCTTAGGTCAGCCAACTGAATTTACAACGGCCATTAATTATCCAACTCTTTCAAAATCATCCCTTAATAATGCAAGAAGCGTTTGGTCTGATGGAGTAAAACTTGTTATCAGTGATACTTTCAACAACCGCGTCTTAATTTGGAATACGTTTCCAACAACTAACGCTCAACCTGCAGACTTAGTCTTAGGTCAGCCTGATTTTGCATCCAATGCTATTAATAATGGCCCCAATACTCCTGCTTGTGGAAATGTCGTTGGTACCAATGCATGTTCATTGAACAAACCTTCTCAAGTCCATTTCGTCGAAGATAAATTTATAGTTTTAGATCAAGAAAATAGTCGTCTACTTATTTGGAATGGATGGCCGACTTCTAATCAACAACCGGCCGATAGTGTTGTTGGTCAGCCAAATTTTGTAAGCTCTACTGCTAACAATGGGCCATTAAGTGCTGGTTGTGGAGCCGCGGGAAGAAATGCTTGTTCATTCTCCAAGCCTCTATATTTTACATATTCTGGTGGAAAACTACTCATGTCCGATGCCGGAAACAATCGTGTTTTAATCTTTAACAGTATCCCACTTACTCATGGAACTCCTGCTAATATTGTTTTAGGACAGGCCAGTTTTACAACTGCATCTACTTCAGGCCCGGCAACAGTCCCTTGTGGTGGAGTTGCTGGAGTCAATTCTTGCTCTTTCAATACACCTTTAGATATTGATACAGATGGTACAAATTTATTTGTCGCCGATTATACAAATCACCGTATCTTAGGTTGGAGTTCATTTCCAACAACTAATCAAACACCAGCGGATATCGTCCTAGGACAAGATTCTTTTACTGCTAAACTTGTTCACAAAGGTGCAAGATATCCATCAAACTCATCGTTAAATTTGCCTCAATCTGTTCAACTCTATAATAATAAATTATGGGTAGCTGATCGTTACAACAGCAGAGTTTTAAGATTTAGCTCTCTCTCAAGCTTTTCAACTGCTGATTTAATCTTAGGCCATAAAACATTTTCAGAAACAATGCCCGGTAAATTTGGTTCGGCATCCAATGATCTCTTTAGGACATCAGAAGCTTTTTACGATGGAACTTACACTGTAATCGTCGATCGATACAATAATCGCGTTCTCCTTGAAACAGGACTCCCGACTACACTCGATGATGACTCTCACAGAATTACACTAGGTCAACCTGACTCAGTTGTTGGTCTGCCCAACAATGGACCTAACACTGCTCCTTGTGGAGGAGTCATAGGAGCCAACGCTTGTAGTTTAAGTTCACCAATGGGTGCAATCCGAGTTGGTAACAAGATAGCAGTTGCAGATTTTTCAAATAATCGAGTACTCATCTGGAATTCTATTCCTGCTTATAATCAGCAGCCAGCGGATATTGTTTTAGGGCAACCTAACTTCACATCTAATACCCCTAACAATGGGCCTAACACCGCTCTATGTGGAAGTAGTTTAGGAATTAATAAATGTAGTCTCTTTGAACCGATAGGGCTGGCATCAGATGGAACAAATCTAATTGTCACTGACTTTTCAAACCAACGAGTTCTTATTTGGAATTCATTCCCATCGACGAATCAAGCTCCTGCCGATGTTGTTTTAGGGCAGCCTGATTTTATTTCAAATACATCTAACAATGGGCCAAACACTGCAACATGTGACAACGTCGCGGGAATAAATCGTTGTTCATTGTATATGCCCTTTTTTGTTAAGATACACTTGGGGAAATTGATTATTGCAGATCAATTTAATAATCGCGTTTTAATCTGGAACTCAATTCCTTCTGTGAATCAGGCCCCTGCCGATGTAGTTATTGGTCATAATGATTTTACTAGTGGATCAGCTTCTGCTTTAAACCTGGCCCGAGGAGTTTGTGTCACAGACTCAGGAAGATTAATCGTTAGCGATACTGGAAATAGTAGGCTACTGGTTTTTAATCAAATACCTATATCAAATAATCCAAGTCCCGATGTAATTATCGGGCAAGATAGTTTAACGGGAATTCTTGCTTACTCTGGAAAAAATGCGAATGCTGGAAATTTTAATCTGCCTTATGGCGTAAGTTGTTTTGAAGAAAGTGTTTTCATTTCAGACTATCAAAGTTCACGAACATTATTTTTTCCAATTAAGATTTCGCCTTAATTTTTTTGTTCTTTAAATGTAATGAGATTTTTTTAAGATAATGATTTCTAAATGGTCGGAGCGAGAGGATTCGAACCTCCGACCCTCTGCTCCCAAAGCAGATGCGCTACCAAACTGCGCTACGCTCCGACAATAAAGAAAATCATAAAAGATAGGCTACAATATATATGGCACGAAAGACTAATTGGCAAAGACTTTTTCTAAATTCTTTGACCCAGGAATTTTTGAGCAAAACCTACGGCCACTGATCTATGTGAATTCTTTTGCTTCCATTCATGTAGTTCCGCGACAGTAAGCCCTTCTTCCATCTTTTCAGTAGGGATGAAAACCGGGTCATAACCAAAACCTGTTGAGCCGCGATACGTATAACCAACCACGCCGGCCATGCGGCCTTCGAAATAGAAAATTTCTTTGTCGTTAAAGTACACGCATAAAACGCAGCTGAAGTAAGCTTCGCGATTAGCGACGCCATCGAGCTTCTTTAAAAGCAGTTCAGCGCGGTCGCGATCTGTTAAACCATCTCCACCAAAGCGAGCTGAATGAAGTCCTAATTCGTCTGGAAGAGCAGCTACATTTAATCCCGAATCATCAGCGATGACCGGGACTTTAAATTTATCGTAATAAGCTTTTGCTTTAAGGAGTGCGTTTTCAAAATATGTTTCACCGTCTTCTACGACATCGATTTTCGATGGAGCAGGTTTCACGCTAATTAATTTTGGATCGAAGAGTTCAGAAAACTCTTCGGCCTTGTGTGCATTACTTGAAGCTAAGGTTAATTCAATCATTAAGCTAAAACCTCAGATTGTTTTGCAAAAACTACATCAAGAGAGTTTTTTGCACATTCCATAAGGGCCATCATTTGATCGTGTGAGAATGGATTTTTCTCTGCTGTTCCCTGGATTTCTACGAATTTCCCAGAGCGAGTCATCACGACGTTCATATCTGTTTCACAAGTAGAGTCTTCTTCGTAATTTAAATCAGCAATCGCTTTTCCATTCGTGTTGATACCAACACTGATAGCAGCAAGTTGTTCGATGATCGGGCTTTCTTTCAGTAATCCATCGGCCATTAATTTTTTAACAGCGAGGCTTAAAGCAACGTAAGCTCCAGAGATTGAAGTTGTACGAGTTCCACCATCAGCAACGATAACATCGCAGTCGATTTGAACTGTGCGCTCACCTAATTTTTTCATATCAACAATTGATCTTAATGCGCGACCAATGAGTCTTTGAATTTCTTGAGTTCTACCACTTGCTCCATTTCTCTCTCTTCTATTTCTTGAGTGAGTTGCCGATGGAAGCATTGAGTATTCAGCAGTCAACCAGCCTTCTCCCTTTCCTTTTAAGAATGGAGGAACGCCTTCTTCTACAGTTACTGTAACGTAAACTTTAGTATTACCGCACTCGACAATAACTGAGCCTTTGGCATAAGGGTTAGGATTTACTGTGTACTTAATATTTCGTGGTTCGTTACGTTCAATAATGTGGGCAAAAGATGACATTATTTTTCCTTTGAGTTAGGTTAGCTAGAAATTCAGAATTATAGTTACGCTATTTTAAGCGAAATAAACATTAAATATCAATGTACCATACGCATTTTAGTACCATTCACTCTACTCAAATTTATCTTCGCGATAATTTGGTTGAATTAAAGACTCATGATGATGAAATCCTGATTACAACATCTGAACAAACACTTGGTATTGGAAGAAAAGGCAGTCAATGGGATTCATACGCAAATAGTTTAGCGATGAGTTTCACGATGAAGCCCAATCCTGTTCCCACTCTTACTCCGATTGAAATTGGAGTTCTTGCAATTGAATTTTTAAAATCTGAATACAACATTTCTATTAAACTGAAATGGCCTAATGATTTATTAACAACTGAAGGTAAAAAATGTGGTGGGATAATCGCTCAATACATTAATACTGAAACTGTTATTGCAGGACTTGGACTTAATCTGGGAAGCCTTCCAGTCACCGATGCTCCGGCCCACTACAAACATGGTCTGGGAAATGTTTCCGATGCAATTTCATTACAGGCCTCTGATCAAAAAGATATTCCTGCGAAACTTTATCAATTCATTTTAAAACATCGTATTTCTGATACAGCTGACCTGCAAGCTCGCTTTTACAATGCCTGCATTCACATTGAAAAAATGGTGAATGTTGATGATGACGGTGATGATTACACTGGAAAATTCATGGGGATTGGAAAAAATGGCGAAGCCCTTGTCGAAATCGACAATGAAGTCAGATCATTTCTCGCAAGCTCGCTTAAAATTTTAAATTAGTGTTGAACTGAATCAGAGATATCTTTGATTTCTTTTCTAATCAAGTTCTCTGCAAGATCAGGGATAACTTCCCACGCCACTTTCTCAGCAGACTGGCGACAGAACTCTCTCACCATTTCTTCGATCATTGGACGCAGAGATATTTTTAGTTTTTCCACAAGCTCGTCCTGATCCATGTGAATAATGGTATCGGCGTCTTCGTGGTGAGTTGCTGGAACAACTTTCGTTGCAGCTTTTTCACTTTCTTTGAATGCTTGCACTGTTTCTGTTAAGTCAGCTGTTACTTCATCAAGGTTTGTTTCAACAATGTCTGTGTACTCTTCTGCTTTAACCGGAACAATTTCATCTACGGCCCAGAAGGCCTCTGCTGAAATCTCTTCGTCAATTTCAGTTAATAAATTTCTTTTTAAATCTACAGGAACTTCAAACGATGGATCTGTTTCATCGTGATCCACTGTTTCGTTTTCTTCAAGCATGAATGTTGAAGAAGACTGAAGTCTATCAAGAACATTTTCCGATTCTTCAATTACTGGTGGGAAAGATTTTTGGAATTTATCTTCAAGGTTATTTGGCTGAGCAAAACCCCATCCTTCAATTTCACTTGAAAGCGGATCAAGGCTTTTTGTTTCGTGGCCATAGGCCGGTTCAGTTGGCTCATAATCCATTGTATGTTTCATGGCCGGAGCATCAACTGTCCAAAGGTCCAGGTCATCACTTGAGTTTGTTGCAGAAAAATCAGTTGCTGGTTCATCGAAAGATTTCTTTTCTGATAAGGAAACCGGTGTCGGGCGAACTCCTTCAAGAAGGTCGCGGCACTTTTTAATGAACTTGCTGCTTTCAAATGGCTTTACGATTTTATCTGAAATACCACATGAAGCGAATTGTCCTTCATCAATAGAATCAAACGTACCAAGCATAACGATGATCGCTGCTCCTGGCATAACGTTGTTAATTTGTTTTGATAATTCATAACCAGATCTAGAATCTGAAAGATTAAAATCTAAAAGGATAAGATCAAAGTGATTAGACTCAATTTTTCTAAACAGCTCTTCTTCATTCACGCACTCAACCAGCTCGTATCCACTATTAGCAAGTGTAATCCCGATAACTTTTTGAATCGTTAAACTGTCGTCTGCGACTAAAACTCTTGATGTCATTTTCATCCTCTTTAAACTATTCTCAACTAAATCAGCTTCTTAATCAATGTTAAATTTCATAAGTTACCAGACTAATCTAGTCTCTTATTAAAATTGTAAGATGACTGCTGATTGATTATCGAGATTGCCTCGATCATTTGAAAGTCGAAACAACTCTTTAATTGCATCGAGTTCACTTTCAAGATTGGTTTCTACAATATATTTTATCTCTTCCATGTTTAGTCTTGAGTAAGCTCCGTCAGTAAGCATGATCAAAACATCACCTTCAGTGACTTTTAACTCTCTCACATTGTAGTGAAGGTCCTCAAAGAGACCAATACCACTCATCGGAACTGAATGTAGATAAGACTGATATGAATCTCGGCTCAGACTGGCCAGTGAATCCGGAAGGACTTCAATGCTCATATGACCTTTACGATAAAGATAAGCTACGCAGTTCCCGGTTGAAACTAAAGTAAGTATATTCTCGGCCACAGCTGCTGCAATGACAGAGCCTCCTCCGCGGTTATCCAAACTCTTTTTCTCATTGTCTCTGTTCACGTTCTGGTGAGCTGTTTGAAAAGCATTGATCAAAGCATTTCCTTCGATCAGATATTTATGGCTATAAAAAAATGGAAGGGTTGCTTCCGGGTCTACAGCGATTTTAGTATATGAACGCTTTAAAGTATCTCTGATCATCATGGCCGCACGGTCACCGATATTCGATCCACCAAAACCATCAACCAGCATAAATAAATTATTAACCAGGTCAGCATCAACCAGATCCTCATTTAAATTTAAATGTGGGCCTTGGTGCGATTGCATTCCATAACTTTTTAGTTCAATCATAAATTAATCCAAATAATCGCGAAGTTTTTCAGATGCTTTTTTATAGTAATCACTATCCACCGGTGAAATCTGCTGAACTTCCTGGAATTTCTCTTTGGCATCCTGGAATAAACTCAACGACTCAGCAATGATGGCCTCGCGATAAATCTTTCTCGCTCTATTGGCCAACTGCTCTCTGATATCCCCAACCTGATTAAGAGATTCAGCATTTGAAGGCTCAATTCTTAAAATTTGTTGGTAAACTTCATAAGCACCTTTTAAGTCCTGGCCTTCTAAAAGGGATTTCGCTTTTCCAATTAATGGGGCCACGGCTGAATTCAATTCATCTCGTGAAACTTTCAACATCTCAGTGGCCTCAGTCGTAAGATCATCATCCATATCTTTGATACGAAGGAAATCTTCCAGTTTACTGATAGCTCTAAACCATTCTTTTTGAAGGTAAAGTGTTCTTCCTGGTTTTAATTTATCAACCTTATCTTCACGTTCTTTTTTCTTCTGAGCTTCTTCCAGCTCTTTTCTTTGTTTTTCTTTTTGCCAGTCTTCAAGCTCCATTTTCATTCTGGTAACTTCAAGATTTTCCGGTTCAAGCTGAGTGATCTCGTTAAAAGTCTTATTGGCCATATCGACCCTGCGGTCTTTAACATATTGGCGTGCTTCTTCAATATAAGCTTTAACTTTTGCTTTTCTCTCTGCTGAAGCGATATCTGCCTGACGTTTCTTTTCTTCCTCTTCGATCTTCTTTAATCCTTCTTTTGAAAAAGAAATTAAAGGCTGAAGGTTTGAATTGAAATTCGGATCAACGGCAGCAATCTTTTGAAGTTCATTAAGAGCTTCTCTATAACGTCCGTGGTTATAATGATCTTTTCCAATTTCATATAAGGCCGAAAACGATTGCCTTTGCTCATCTGTTAATTTCTTTTGAGAAAGATTACCAATAGGCTTTTTGACTAATGCTTTTTTAGTAGGAGCTTTTTTAGGTTGTGGCGTTTCACCTTCATCAAGGAAAACCCAAAGACCAACAAGCACGACTGCACCAATAATCAGTCTCTTTCTTTTTGCTTCATCTTTCCAAATTCTTTTAATAAGAGATTTTTCTTGAGGCCCGTCAGAAACCGTCCCACCAAGAGCATCTAAGTGTTCGCCTTCTTCTGCTTGAACTTCGACAATTTCTTCAACTTCCACCGTTTGATTTTCATCAACGGCCATTAAAGTCGAACTTTCATCCTTTAAGAATTCAGAACGAATTTTTATCGTAAATGTCACTCCACCAATAACGAATTCGTCATTGTGGCCCAACATAACTTTATTGATACGGTCACCTTTAAAGATGGTTCCGTTTGAAGAATTTAAATCTTCTAAAGTCAGCATGATATTATTTTTTGTAATAACAGCATGGACAGTAGAAACTTCAGAGTCATTTAAAACAATCTGGCATTTCGCCGGGTCACGTCCGATAAAGACTTGATCCTTTTCAATAATGTATCTGTCGTATGGGGCCGTATCACCAAAAAGTTCCAGGTAAACAGAGGCGAACGACTGCATGACTTTTGTGCTTTCATCATCATTGCCGCTATCAATATTTTCTAAAGAGTAAGCATTTTCGTCTTCGACTGGAAGCTCGCCTCCATCGATAACAAAATCAGCATCGGTATTTTGATCAATAAGAGATTCACCTTCTGATAAATCACCTGATGATAAGTCGACCTCTGAAGAATCCGCAAAATTCAGGTCATCATTATTTGAGTATTCCTGCTCGCCTTGAACATTTTCCAGATTGATTTCTTTCGTGGCGTTCTGGTCATCTTCAACACTTTCTTCAAGATTGGCCGCTGAAATATTTAAATCTGTCGACGTTGCGTTTGAGCGCGTCGCCGGTTTCGGATCTGGTGGAATAATGGCAGTATTTGTTTTGTTACCAGCTGATTGTTGTACCACAACCTGATCTGTAGAAATTGAACTTTCCACCGGGGCTTCTGATACATCTGATAAAACAGTGACACTGAAGCCTTCGGCCGTGAACACATCATTTTTTTCTAGTTCATGGCGAGTAAACTCTTCACCGTTAATCTGGCAGGCATTTTCAGGGTTGGTTTTTTCAATAAACCATTTCCCACTTCTATGAATAATACGTGCGTGTTCTCTCGAGATTTTTTTATCATCGAGGACAATATGGCAGTCCTTTGATCTTCCGATCAAAAAAATGGTTTCTGAATAGTCATGCGCGAGAACGTCTTTGCCTAAATCAATTTCCTGAATTGGCTGATTTCTCTTCGAAACACTTAATTTCACCTTTTTCCATTCCTAAAGCTGACTCAATTGCACTGAGATTAGTCATCGCAGTCTTGTATCTTTCGTCATCCGGATACTCTTTAATTAATTGTACTACACTACAAAAAGAAACGATGGCAGATTGGTATTTTTTTGCATCCTGCTCCTGCGCCCCTTTTTCAAAGTTCTTTTTGATCTCGTCATCTAATCTTTGTTTTGCCTTAGATAAATAAAAACTTGCTTGTCCGTTATTCGGGCTTATCAGAAGTGCCAGACGGAACTCTTCCATTGCTCTAAAATAATTTCCTTCCCTGAACTCTCTTCTTCCACTGTGAATTAAAGCGTCCAGTTTTTTCTTTGTTTCAGGGTCATCGGCCGTGGCCTTCACAATAACTGATTCATTAAAAATTTCCAGATCTGTCGGATTGACCTTTCCAGTTGCTTTCACTGTCGCTGCCGGCTTGTCATCTCCGCCTAGGAAGATAAAAACGATGGCGATCAAAATAATACCAAAAATTAAAAATTTCGATTTGCTGGTCGCATTCGCGTTAACCGGTTTATCTATTTTATAATTTTCTTCAACTTCATTTTTAAGATTCTTCAGAGGAACTTTTACCTTCACTCCTCTTTTAATTTCTTTGGCCATGGCCGAATCAGGCGTGGCCTCAGCAATCAGCATTTCCATTGACTGGGCCACATTGATGACATTGTACTTAAACACTGTCTGCCCAATAACAATCTTCTCACCATCATTAAGCTTCTTTTGCTTAATCTTAGTATCGTTAACGATGATTCCGTTTTGCGCTCCAAGATCAGTGATCGTATAAGCATTTTCTGAAAACGATAATTCACCATGCTCACGAGAAATCTTAGCATCTACAATCTGAATGTCGGCAGTCTCACCACGGCCGATAACAACACGCTTACCTGTCAGGTAATAAACATTTCCTTTATTGGGTCCTGTCATGCAAAGTAAACGATAGTGCACGCCAACTTCACTTGGACTCTTTAGCTCTGTCGTTACTCTTACGTTTGCTGCCATCTTTTCCTATTAATTATCTAGTACGAATGAAATATAAAACCCTTTAGCAAATCCATCTTTACCCATCATTGAATTAACCCAGATAATGTATGCCTTCCCTTGAAGTTCATAATTCCCTGATTGTGCTGACCCCGAGTTATTTGCAGAGTTGTCACATAATTCAATTAACGTTGCAGCGAAACCGCGCTCTTTAGTAATATCTAAAATGTTCATGCCGGCCGACATGTTCTGTCTGATCCCGCAAACATCTTCAGCAGGAGTGTTAATCTTCACCAGATTTTTTGATGAGTTTAAAACAATAACCGGCCCTTGTGCCCCATTCATAAATTCCAGAAGTGTATTGACGTAAGAGTCATCACCTTCAATATCATTTGGATCAACGTCACTTTCATCACGTTGAAGTTCACGAATTCTCTGTAACCCTGTATTGATTGCATTTCTTACCGGCCCAAGCTCTTCAAAGAGAAGCTTACTTTCCACACTTCTTCTTCTTCCTCTTAAGCCTTCTTCAATTTGAAAACGCAATTCTTCAATTGGTCTCAACGTCAAGTAATAAACAATTCCAAAGAATAGAATTCCCACCAAGAGTGATGTGATTAAAGATTCAAGATAAAGTCTTGTACTCTTTGATGCCTCAGCTGTCAGAGTGGTCGGTGCAAACTTAATGGCAATGATACCAACTGATTCCTGAGTTCCCGTTTTTGGATCGTAGATAAAAATCTGCTTTCCAATACCGATCTTCCCACCTTCGAGCATGAGAATTCTTGCATCTTTGATGTTCTTATTTTTAGAGAACCATTCTTTAATCTGGATAGACACAGGATCACTTGTATATTCATTTAATCTTGAAATAGGTCTTAACACCCTTCCATCTAAATCGAATAACTCATAAGACTCAACCCCATCCTGACTGTCACCATCAAGGAAAGATGTATCAACTCTCTCTAATGCTTTTTGCTCAAGAGCTTTGGTATTGGTACGGCTGATCTCATCAGCATAGTGAGTCCCGCGGATTCTAATCTCGTTCATTAAAACGTTTTTTGAATCCTGAAGAACCGGGCCAATCGTTAAAGTAATTGTGATAAGAGCGAAAGCGGCCGTAAAAATGGCCAGAAGAATACGCCATTCATATTCCTGGTTCACACCATGAATAACTGGCATCAATTTATATTTGAATAACCAGAAAATCTTCCCAACGATATTATCAGGAGGAGTTCCTCCATTTAACATCTCGTCGATTGATTCTTCTCTAAGAACTTGAGAAGCTACTTTCTTTTTAACAACAACGATTTTTTCCTGAACATACACAACTTGCAGAATCGAATTCGGAAGACCTACTTTATCTCCCGTCTTAGTCGTCGCTTTTTTAATAATTCTTCCGTTTAAGAAGGTACCGTTAGCACTTCCTAAATCGGTAATATAAACAACATCATCAGCAACAGTGATGCTCATGTGTCTTTTTGAAACTCCTTCAACTGGAAAATGCACATCGCAGGCAGAGTCTCTACCTAAAACGTTCTCTCCATCTTTTAGGATGAACTCTTGTCCTCTTAATTTTCCACCGACAACTACTAATTTATACATATGGCCTCTAAACTATCTCCGGCATTCAGCCCTTTTTTCATTGTCCCTGCTTTCATTTCCAAAACATGTCTGGATTTAAAATAAACCCAGGTCATTCTCCAGGGGGCCAGACCATAAATCGCTTTTACTATTTTAAAATTTTTATCAATAAACAAAATATCTAATGAGTAACGCATAAAAAAAGTATGGATCGAATTACATGGAGTGATTAAAAATCCATCACAACTCTCCGGTAACCCAGATGAAAACATCAGGCCCAGCATTCTGGAAAACATATTGGTTGCTGCCGTCATCTTCTGACAAATCACAGAACCATCCTGATGAGTTAACTTATAAATTTTATTTTCCATTTATGACCTCCAGAACGATCGGTGCGAAAACGATCATTAAAACTGAAGGAACAATCAAAAAGAGCATTGGAAATAAAATTTTAGTGGCCGCAGTCGCTCCGGCCTTTTCAACTTCAGAAGATTTCTTCTGACGAATTTCTGTCGCCAGCGCTTTTAAGATCGGTCCAATAGAGGCCCCGACTGAATCCGCTGCAATTAATGTTGCCGAAAAAGATGAAATTTGAATAAGGTCAATTCGCCAGGCAAGGTTTCTCAATGCTTCCGCACGACTTGCTCCAATCTTAATTTCGCGAATAAGAATCTCAAATTCTTCCGTTAAAGCATTGGCCTTCGCCTTCTCAATAACTTTTGCCATTGCCGCAATAAAGTCCAGTCCCGCTTCAACTGAAAGGGCAAGCATATCCACGCAAAATGGCATTGCTCGAATAACTTCTTTTTGTCTTTTTTCAATTTTTCCTTTAATCCAAAAGTCCGGGTAGAAAAATCCTACGAGAGCAATTAATGGAATAAATTGAAGTGGCCACGTCTCTTCAAGGAAAGTTCTGATCACCATAAAGAGAATCGGAAACCCTACAATAAGGAAAAGCTTGAAAGCGAAAAAATCTTCAGGTGTTAAAATATTTGTAAGACCTGCGGCCGCAAGTTTCCTGCGGTATTTTTCTTTGAACGTTTTTTTACTCTTCATCCCCGAGACAATTGGACTAAAGTAACGTTTAAAAAATGGTCTTGAGTATCTAAGGATAATTCCGTGTTTGGCGATCTCATCGACTTGAGTCTTGCTGTCTTCAAGTTTTTCCTGCGCCTGAAACTGATCTTCATCCTGAAAAATTGTTTTTGAAATCAAGAATACGGCAAGACCCACGAGAATTAATCCGAAGTAATAAAGTAGCGAAGCTCCTTCATAAACTTTTTTTCCATCTAATTCTTTACAGGCTTCTTTCTCATTTCCAGAACAAGCTTTTCTAAAATATTCTTTTGCGAGAACAGCACCTGTTTTTTTAGGAGCGCCTTCTTCACTTTTTTCAAAAACTGTTTCTGGATATTTTTGATAGATAAGACCGAGTTGATAGCAGTTCGCGAACTGCTCTGTTTCGCAGGACTGCTTGTATAGTTCAATCATTTTGTTTTCAGTCATACCTTCGTACGACTGAGCAAATACATTGACGCTAGTAAATATCGAAAGGATCAAGCCTATGCATAACAAGACTTTCTTCATTCTATCTCCATCATAACTTAATGATATCAGATAAATGAAAAACTCGATGAGTGCTCTATGATGTGGAAATATTGTCCCGTAGGATTAATAGCAGAGAACTAAGCTCTGCTATTAAACTCGGCGATTTTCTTTTTTAAATCTTCTACGAATTGCTGATTCTGTTTGCGGTTAAACTTTTTTTCCAAATCCGGGATATAGATTGGTTTGTATTCTGTGAAGTAAGCTTTTTTCGCTTCTTCAATACGAGTTAACCTGTCTTGGAACTCAGCTGCTTTGATTGTTTTATCTTTTTGAGCTTTTTTAAGTCCTTCAAGACCTAATTGAGCTTCGGCCATATCTCTATACTCGACTAAATCACTCCCTGCACGAATGGCCATCATGGCAGCTTCACCTGTTCCACGGTGAGCAGTGATCGCTCCCATTTGCATATCGTCTGAAAGAATAAGTCCTTTGTATTTTAATTCATTTCTTAGAATTGCGTGAGCTTTGGGGGAAAGTGAACATGGCAATTCAGGATCGATGTCTTCCACAATTATGTGGGCCATCATGATCATATCAACTCTTGCCTTCACTGCTTTAATGAAAGGTTGAAGTTCTTCATTTCTGATATCTTCAAGAGATTTTTTTACGATTGGAAGATCGTAGTGAGAATCTTTTAGTGTATTTCCATGTCCTGGAAAGTGTTTTGCACAAGACATTAAATGGTTTGTTTCAAATCCTCTGATCATACTGGAGATGAATTTTGAAACTGTTTCGTGATCTTTTCCGAATGCTCTATCCCAGATAACTTTATTTTGATCATTATTCCAGATGTCACAAACAGGAGCTAAATTTAGGTTTACTCCACAAGCTAAAAGCTCTTCTGCCATGATCGTTGCCACATCAAACACCAGCTTTGGTGAATCAAGTTTTGCGATCTCTAACATTGGAGGAAATTGAGTAAACTGAGTTTTAAATCTTACAACTCTTCCACCTTCGTGGTCAGTACAGATAAAAAGTGGATACTCTTTTCTAAGATTTTGAATGCTATTAACTAACTCAGCTAACTGAGCTGGTGATTCGTAGTTTTTTGAAAAGAAAATAACTCCACCGATATCTTCTTTTTCGATGAACTTTTTTTCTTCATCCGTAAGAGTTAAACCTGAAAGTCCTGTAAAAACTAATTGTCCTAATTGATTCATACTTAACCTTTATTTGGATCGAGATAATCTCTCAACCCATCTCCTAATAAATTTAATCCAATAATTAATCCGGCCATTGTTAAACTCAAAATCATCGCAATATGCGGAGCTTCGAGCAGAACTGTTTTGGCCGCCGAGAGCATCGCTCCCCAAGAGTACGGACTTCCGCCTAATCCTAAAAATCCTAATGCTGCTTCACTAATTATAACACCACTTATTCCCAAAACCATATTAACAATCATTACTGGTAAAATTGCTGGAATAATAACCGTAAAGAATAATCTGATTTCTCCAATACCAATCGCTCTTGCACCTTCAACATACGTTAAAGACAAAACTCGTTTAGACTCTCCTCGAGCAATCTTGGCATATCCGGGCCAGCCGGTGATGATCATCGCAAAAATTAATCCCTTCATTGATTGCCCAGTGACGGCCATGATCATGATCGCAATTAAGATGCTTGGAAAAATAAAAACCAAATTGATCGCCATATCGAAAATGAGTTTAAACCAGCTTGGAGCTTTGACGGCCATATAGCCCATCAAGATTCCAATTGATGCTGTTGCAATGGTTACAATTAAAGACAAACTCAGAGAGTATGTTAATCCTGCAGATAAAACTTCTAAAAGAGATCTTCCTAAGAGGTCCGCTCCGAGTGTGAGACCTTTAGTAAAAGGCAAAGCAAGTTCAACTTTCATATCCAGTTCGGGGATGTAAGGTTTAAAGATTGTCCCTTTAATAGTGTATCTATAAACAAACCACGACAGTGCCCACACCACATAAAGTGATAAAATGCTCAGTCCCCATTTCATTTCTTTGGTAAATTTACCCATACTAACTCTGAGTTCTTGGGTCTAACTTTTCATTGATGTAATCAATTAAGAAGTAGATCACCATGTACATGACAGTTGAATAAACAATAACACCTTGAACGATTGGATAATCGCGATTTTGGATTCCATCAAATAAAAGAGAACCCATCCCAGGAATATCAAAAATTGTTTCTGTAATCATCGTTCCAGCGATAACCACTGAAAGCTGAATTGAAACGACATTTAAAATAGTAGGTAAGCAGACTTTTAAAATTCTCACGAGGATTGAAATATCACTTAGCCCTTTCGATCTCGTCACCATTACCCATTGTGAATTGGCCTCTTCAAGATATTTATTTCGGGTCACTCTCATGACAATTGCACCTAGTGGAATAACTAGAGTTATCACTGGAAGAATCATATGTTTGAATGAAGTCCATTCAGATACGGGTAACAAATTTAACTTAATGGAAAAAAGGAGCACCATTAAGGGAGCTAGTGAAAAGATTGGAAATGAAAGTGCAAACAAGGAAATCAGTCTGGAGAATTTATCAAAGTTTTTATTCTTTCTATAACCGGCCCACATGCCAAGGAAAATACCTATGAAGGCAGCAAGTGTAACTGAAACAGCGGCCAGTAAAATACTTGGCCTCATTCTGTCTCTTAGAAGTTCTTTAACATCATTATTTCCAAAGATCGTTTTTCCTAAATCACCATGAACGAGACCTACCAGATAGTTTTTATACTGAGTAGCAACCGGTAAATCCAATCCAAGTTGTGCTTTTAATTTAGTGATTTCTTCCTGAGTCGCTTTTTGTCCCAGAACCGTTTCAATCGGATCTCCTGGAGAAAGGCGGATAACGAAAAAGATAGTTGTGAGTGCCACAAAAATTGTCATCAAAGCATAAAGTGCTTTTTGTACAATTCTACTCAAAATCGCCTGCCTCTTCCGGCTCAGCATTCTTTGAAGACTTGCTCACCATCGTGATGCCCTGGCTTACCCAAAACATTTTAGTCATGACATCTTTATCATTGAGAACATAAAAAATTGATTGTCCGCCAACTCTAAGGTTGAAGCGACGTTCGGCCTGTTTCGTTTTTCCATCGAACTCAAGTTGAGCTTCTGAAAATAGTTCATTGGGAAAATCACTGAAAGTCTCATTCAGGTAAGGATAACCTTCCCAAATAATCATTAAGTTCATTGTTCCCGTTTGTTTGTCTGAGGCCTTATTGATAAATCCTGAAACTTTTGCACACTCAATAACCTGAGAGAAAAAGCATGGAAGAGTTCTCGAGTTTGGAAATTTAACTTGTTTTGTACCATTCCACTGAGACTCAGGGCTGGTCATCTTTACATCAATCGCTTTTTTAGCTGTATTGATTTTTAACTCTGAAGTGTATTTTTTTCCATCAAACCAGACATTGTATTGAGAAGCTTTCGGTCTCAAAATCATCATCTTCTTTTTTAATGATCCAATTGATGAAAGCACCACACTTTGCTCAAGCGCTTTATCTTTCTGACGACTCGGAAGTTCCATCACTCTTTTAGTAAAAAAGATTTTCCCCGTCTTATCAAGACCAGATGAAATCTTCACGCTGTACTGGCCATTTTTATCAGTGTAATTGAACTGATCTTCATGATTAACTAACATTTCTTTGGGGTTTTTCTGAGACATTCTCGCACAAGAAACTAAAGTCATCATGAATAGAGCGACAGCAAGGTACTTACTCATTTTTTATGAACTCTTCGAATTCTTTTTGGTAATCCACTAAATCAACAGTGATTCCTGAAATATCTTCAATCTTTCTCTTTAAGCTTGGACTTGATTTGAAAGTGATCCCAATTTTATACATCGGAACTCCTGAAAATTGAGAATTGATATAACTAATCTTATAAACCACATGGGCCTCTTCAAGATTAAATACCTGCATTTCAAAGTTCAGCATCAATGAGAATTTATTTTCTTCCAGAGCATCCAGAATATTTTCTTTCTCTTTTGTATTGGCAAAAAAGCTCAATCCAGAAGACGAAATATCCTCAACTCTAAAGCCGATCAAATCCTCTGTATCTTCTACATGAAGTTCATCCGATAGAGCTCTGATTTTATTTTTTTGAATGTTATCAATTTCAGAAAAGAAGTCGCGGTTTTTTTGTTCTTTTTTATTAAAGAACACAACATTTGTGTCAGGTGCTTTTTGATATTTTAAATAAGCATAAACTTCATACACTGGATAAGTCAGAAGTCTTTCTCTACTTCTCTTTTCCACTCTGAAACAATGCTCTTCTAATTCTACTATCATCTGTAGATTATCTTCTAACTGCTCCATCACCTGGCCGCGAAGAAAGTAATCAATGTCATTGACGGTAAAATTAAAACAGATGCGCTCACCAACTAGACGTAAGTGGATATTGCAATCACCGATTGTTAAATAGGTTTTTTTCTGACGAAGCTCAAATGAAGCAGCTTTACCTTCGTAATAACGAGGGGCCGTCTTCCAGAATATAATTCTGGATCCATCTGAAACTAAAAGAGCTATCTTGGCCGATAGCTCTTCTTGATTTAATTTAATAAAGTTAATTTTCGCTCTTAGCGAATTTGAAGCCATCCTAGCCTCTCTCTGATCTTAAGTAATCGTTACTTGTCTTAGAAGCTCTAGAGACTCTAGAACTTTTCCACAACCTCTAACTACACAAGTAAGAGGATCTTCAGCAATTGATACTGGAAGACCTGTCTTTTCTTTGATTAGTACGTCAAGGTTAGCTAGAAGAGCACCACCACCAGCTAAAATGATTCCGTTATCCACGATATCAGCAGCTAGTTCAGGCGGAGTTTTTTCTAATGAAATTTTAATTGCTTCAACAACTTCTGAAACAGGATCTGCAAGAGCATCTCTGATTTCGTCACTCGTCACTTCGATAATTTTTGGAGCACCAGCAATTAGGTCGCGTCCTTTTACTTCGTAAGTTTTAACTTCATCATCGAATGGATAAGCATTACCGATTGCAATCTTGATTGCTTCAGCAGTTCTTTCTCCAATAAGAAGAGAGTATTTTTTCTTGATGTATGAAGCGATAGCTTCATCGAATTTATCACCAGCAACACGAACTGATTTAGAGTAAACGATACCTCCAAGAGAGATAACCGCAACTTCAGTTGTACCACCACCGATATCAACGATCATGTTCCCTGATGGTTCAGTGATTGGAAGACCTGCTCCGATCGCTGCTGCCATTGGCTCTTCAATTAGATAAACTTCGCGAGCTCCAGCTTGTTCAGCTGATTCTTTTACTGCGCGTTTTTCTACTTGTGTGATTCCGAAAGGGATACAAATAACGATTCTTGGCTTAATAAGCTTTGAACCTGTAAGTGATTTTTGAATGAAGTATCTGATCATCGCTTGTGTAACTTCGAAGTCTGCGATAACCCCGTCTTTAACTGGTCTGATTGCTTTGATAGATCCAGGAGTTCTTCCCAGCATATCTTTAGCTTCTTTCCCTACAGCTAAAACTCTGTTTTGCCCTTTAGGTCCCTGGTGAACTGCAACTACAGAAGGTTCATTAACAATGATCCCTCTATCTTTTGCATAAACCAAAGTATTGGCCGTACCTAAGTCGATTGCCAAATCATTTGAAAACCAGTCTAAAACTCTTTTAAACATTGTCCATATTCCTTAATAAGTTTTTACCATTGATAGTGACGGATAGCCTCGCCTCTCTCCGCAATATCGGCCATAGCTTCGATACCTAATTCTATATGAACATCGGTAAATTTCCTAAAGACCGCTTTTGCCGATTGCTTAGTTTTGATACCACCTTCTTTCAGTGGGCAATCAGAGATGAGAAGAAGAGCTCCGATATTTACTTTACTGACGAAACAAGAAACGAACAGTGCTGCCGTTTCCATTTCTACTGCTAGAACTCTTTGTTCTAATAAATTTAATTTGAATCTGTCATCGAATTCCCAAAAACGGTAATCCGTTGAATGAATTGTTCCAGTACGATATTCAAGACCATGCTCAACTAAAATTTGAGAAACAAATTTTTGAACTTTAAAAGTTGGAAGAGCTGGAACTTGTTCTGGAAGGAAATGTTGAGTAACACCTTCACCTCTGATCGATGCGATTGGAAGAACGAAGTCTCCAACATCAAGAGAAGGGTGAACACCGCCAGCAAGTCCTAAAAATAAAACTGCTTTTGGTTCGATAACTGCTAACAACTCTCCAATAAGAGCGGCCATTGCTGAACCAACACCAAATTCAATAATCGTTACTTGAGCTTTCTTCGAAGAAGAAGCTTTGAACGCTGAACCTTGCGTGTAGTGAGCATCTGGAAGAAGAACGTTAAAACGTTCTACGTAGTAGTGAAAGTTCGTAAGAATAATTTGTTTTTGAAAATCTTTGATATCGTGACCAGTGTATCTCTCAAGCATGTCGCGAGCGATTTTTTTCTTATCCTCGTTTCCATGAATTCTTCTATGACGAAGTTTTTCTTTTAGATCACTAATCTCGTGAAGAACTTCACGTCTTTCTTGTGTATTCAAAGTTGCTGCTGCTTCGGCATTGATAATTGCTTCAGCGCTTGAAGATTTTACAACCTTGATATCTTTCGCTGCTTTTTCCTTAACTGCTTTCACAGTCTTTGATTTTACAGCTTTTTTTGATTTTGAGGTCTTTGCAGACTTCGTAGTATTTTTTTGCACTGCTTTTTTTTGCGTGCTTTTTTTAACAACCATCGTTATTTTCCGAATCCATTCTAATAAACTAAATCGTTTATAATAAAATTTATCATTTCACTGGGTTGTACACAACAATTAAATACTAGATTTCCCTTCTTGTTTTGAATAGTATATGACGATCAAAATTATAATTAATTAACCGACCAAAAAGGATGAATAAAATGGGCCAAGGTAGAAAACAAATCGCGCTAAAAATGAAAAGAAAAGTTGCTCAGGGAAAGAAAAAAGCAAGAATCGCTAAGAAAATCGCTGCTGCAAAAAAATAGTTTTTGAGTGTCGATTACTTGACCTTAAAAATCAAGTAATCGACTCAAGCTATTGATACAACTAGTTTAAAACCTGCTCGATACCTTCTCTTTTGATCTTGAAAGTCGCCATATCTTTAATCCAAATATCATCTTGAAGCTTCCATGCACCTGTCTCACTTTGAAGATTTCCCTTCTTAGATAAGGCCACATCTAGATCTTGACGTGTTTCATATGAACTATCTCCTTCAACCACTTCGGATAAAATCTTTAGTGAGTCATAGGCAATAGTTTCTACAAAGTTCGGCTGTTTCTTGAATTTTGCAAAGAATTTTTGAGTAAATGCTGTTTCAGCTGTTCCCATTGACTCATCCATGAAGAAAACATTCCCGTATCTGTAGCCTTCATTCACCATTAATTCTGATCTCCAGCTTGGAACTCCTACGTAGCTCAAGTTGAAAGCATCAAAGTAATTAAAGTTCGGAAGCAATTGAACTGTTTCACGAGGAAGGGCCGGAACAAATACCCAGTCAAAATCAACTTGCGGTTGAAGGTTTTGAAGGCGCTTAATACTCTTTTTACTCTCTAAATGAGCAATGTCGTTAACAATTGAAAGCTCTTCTTCACGCTCACGATTAAACTTAATTCCTAGAATATTTTTGATTGGATCGCGGTAGTCTGTTTGATTTGTATCAAAAGAAATCAGTCCCGTGATATCAAGATTATTTTTCTTCGATTGTCTCCAAAACTCATTGGCATAAGCTTCACCAATATCATTTCTTGGATATAAAATTGCCGGACGTTTTCCGATTTTTCCCAGCATTTTATCAGAGAAAAGAAGGCTTACTTGCGATTCAATTGATCCTGGAATTTCAATTAACAAATGATTCTTTTCTTCTTTTGGAAGAAGAACTTTTGATAACGAAATGAAAACCACTCCGTATTTTTTTGCTTCTAAATATTCTTTAGTTGCTTCACTCGAGTTTAATCCACCGATAATCGCCGCAACGTTATTTACTTCGATTAAATCTTTAACAGCGAAAGCTCCATTAGCTGGATTTCCTTTAGTGTCTTTAATCTCTAAACGATATTTTTTCTCCGGATCCTGTGACATGTCTTCAAGTGCGATATCAATACCGGCCAGAGCACGCTCTCCTAGCCCTTTTAAGTCGCCCGATAGAGGAAGTGCAACCCCAATGTAACGGACGTCGATTTTCGTCGAATTGTTCTGATTTCTTACACCTAAACTTCTGACAAGCGTCATAACTTCAGTGTTATCGCCGTAGCGCTTTTCAATCCAGTCTGTGTAATCCTTCACACGGCCCTGATCTCCTTCACGGAATGATCTTTCTGCTTCTTTGTAAGCAAGATAAGGAACAGCAATATTTTTTTCCTGATCAAATTCTTCCAACAGTCTTACGCGCTCACTTGGAGAAAGCTTCATGAATAAATCTTCAGCTTGTGTGTATCTCGCTTCAGTTGTTAATTCAGTGATGGTTTTTTTATCTTCCAGAGAACGAATTAAAGATGAAAGGCTTTGCTCTTTTTTCCCTAATTGTTGAGACAGTAGTGCGTGCAGTTGGTGGAATTTTTTTGCTTCACCATCTTGAAGATTTTTATAATTAGCTTGTGACAATGTCGCTAACGCTTTTTCATTTTGATTCATCTTATAGTAAGCACTACCTAAGTTAAGATAGATTTGTGCTTCCAGTGCTGGGTCTTCTTTAGAAGAAAGTAATGCTTCTTCGAAATTCTTTGAAGCTACATCAAATTTTCTTCCCGAGAAATTGATAACACCAATAAGATTTTTTCTCGTTGCTTTTTCAGGTGCCGAAAGATTCGCTTCTTTCATAGCTGCCAGATCTTTTAGCGCAAGATCACTTTTCCCCTGACGGACTTTTTCTTTAGCTGCATTTATTTTTTGTAAAAAATCCTGTCTATATAATTTAGATGTATCAATATTATCTGCCACTTTCCTGTCTGGAGTAATCATGCTCACACCTGAACAAGAAGAGACAAACAAAAACAAACCTACAACTACAAAACTTTTCATTCTTATGTTCCTAATAAAAATTGAGATCCCACTATTCTAACAAGTGAAGGCGTTTAATAAAAGCGATGATATTGGTAAAAAAACTAGAGTGAGATTGTCGGGATTGGATTTCGGGCATAAAAAAGGCCGGTTTCCCGGCCTTCTATCTAACTATTGGAACAAGTCTTTAACTTTATCAAAAAACCCTCTGCTCATCGGATTAGAATTTTCATCCACTTCCGCTAAACGATGGAATAAATCTTTCTGCTCACTAGTAAGCTTCGTAGGTGTTTCAACATGCACAGTAACGATCTGGTCTCCAACTCCGTATCCACCGAGTCTTTGAATCCCTTTTCCTTTAAGGCGCATCTTCACACCAGATTGAGTTCCTGCAGGAATCTTTAAAGCAACTTTTCCTGAAAGTGTTGGCACTTCCATTTCTGCTCCAAGAGCGGCCTGAGAAAAACTAATCGGCACAGTACAATGAACATCAAATTCATCGCGCTCAAAAATATCATGAGCACGGATATTAATCACAACGTAAAGATCTCCATTTGGTCCACCGTTAGATCCAGCATCACCTTCGTTAGAAAGTTTTAAACGCTGACCTTGGTCGATACCCGCTGGGATTTTTACTTGTAGGTCTACTTTCTTCTTTCTCTTACCAGCACCGTGACAAGTTCCACACGGGTCTTTAATCATCTGACCTGAACCATTACATTTTGGACAAGTTGATGAAACAGTAAAAAATCCTTGCTGACGACGAACTTCACCATGGCCATTACAGTAGTCACAAGTCGTAGGACTTGAACCTGCTTTTGCTCCGGATCCGCTACATGTTTCGCATCTTACATTTTTAGTAAGTGATATTGTTTTTTCAGTTCCGAAAGCTGCTTCAGAAAAATCGATATCGATTCCCATTTGCAGATCGTCCCCAGGTCTTCCCGTTGAACGGCGTCCACCACCAGCTCTTCCGCGTCCTCTTCCTCCACCAAGCATGTCTCCAAAGATGTCGCCGAAAATATCGCCGAAGTCTCCGAAGTCGCCGTTTTGGAATCCACCGTGCCCGCCGCCGCCTTGCCCGTTTACACCGGCATGGCCAAATTGATCGTAACGAGCTTTTTTGTCGTCATCTAATAAAACTTCCGCTGCTTCAGATGCTTCTTTAAATTTAGCTTCTGCTTCAGGATTTCCTGGATTTTTATCAGGGTGAAATTGCATCGCCATTTTACGGTATGCTTTTTTGATTTCATCTTTGGGTGTACTTTTTTGTACTCCAAGGATTTCGTAATAGTCGCGTTTCGTGCTCATGTGTAATTCAGCCCTTTACGAAAAAGGTCCCTCCATACGGAGAGACCTTTCGTCTGTAAAATTAATTTAGTAAATCAAGATTAAACTTCTTTGTAGTCTGCGTCTACTACATCGTCATCGTTCTTTTTGTTCGATCCACCAGCATCAGTTGAACCTGCTCCAGGGTTACCTTGAGCGTCTCCTTCTGCACCTGGTGCTCCTCCAGCAGCTTGGTACATTTCTGTAGCTACTTTATGAGATACGTTTTGTAGTCTTTCAACTGCACCTTTTAACTCATCAATTGATTCGCTAGAAAGTTTAGTTTTAGCTTCAACGATTGCAGCTTCAAGTTCAGTTTTAGATTGTGCAGAAATTTTTCCTTCACCATCTTTAATCATTTTTTCTGAAGCGAAGATCATTCCATCAAGTTGGTTGTGAGTGTCTACAACTTGACGTCTTTCCTGGTCAGCAGATCTGTTTGCTTCAGCATCTTTTACCATTCTTTGGATTTCTTCTTCTGTTAATCCAGATCCACCAGTGATTCTGATTTCCTGAGATTTTCCAGTCGCTTTATCCGAAGCTGATACGTGTACAATACCGTTAGCGTCGATATCAAAAGTTACTTCAATTTGTGGAACACCACGTGGAGCTGGAGAAATTCCAGATAAGTCGAATTTACCTAAAGTTTTGTTGTCCTTAGCAAATTCTCTTTCTCCTTGAAGTACGTGAATCGAAACTGCTGGTTGGTTATCTTGAGCAGTCGAGAACGTTTGCGATTTCTTTGTAGGAATCGTTGTGTTCTTTTCGATGATCTTTGTAGAAACACCACCAAGAGTTTCGATACCAAGTGATAATGGAGTTACGTCTAGAAGAAGAACGTCTTTAACGTCACCAGCTAGTACCCCACCTTGGATCGCAGCACCTGCAGCTACAACTTCATCCGGGTTTACACCTTTTGAAGGCTCTTTTCCAAAGATCTCTTTTACTTTAGCTTGAACTAATGGAGTACGGATCGCACCACCAACTAGAACAACTTCATGGATTTCAGAAAGTGATAATCCAGAATCTTTAATACATGTTTTACATGGAGCTACTAATTTCTCAATTAGGTCACCAATTAATTGCTCAAATTTCGCTCTCGTGATCATTACGTTTAAGTGCTTCGGCCCTGTAGCGTCTGCAGTAATGAACGGAAGGTTAACATCTGTTTGGTTAACGTTCGAAAGTTCGTGTTTAGCTTTTTCAGCAGCTTCTTTTAATCTTTGAAGTGCCATTGTATCGTTTCTTAAATCAACACCGTGTTCTTTCTTAAACTCTTCAGCAAGATAGTTGATGATTCTGTAGTCGAAGTCTTCCCCACCAAGGAATGTATCCCCGTTAGTTGCTTTTACTTCGAATACACCGTCAGATGTAATTTCAAGAATTGAAATATCGAATGTACCACCACCTAAGTCGAATACAGCGATGTTTTGATCTTTCTTAGAATCTAGTCCGTATGCAAGAGCAGCAGCAGTTGGCTCGTTGATAATACGTTTAACGTCAAGGCCTGCGATACGACCAGCATCTTTTGTTGCTTGTCTTTGAGCATCGTTGAAGTAAGCAGGAACTGTAATAACAGCTTCAGTTACCGGTTGTCCTAAGTAGTCTTCAGCAGCTTTTTTTAGTTTTTCTAAAATTTTTGCTGATACTTCCTGAGGTGACATTTCTTTTCCGTCAACTTTTACCCAAGCATCACCGTTTTTGTTAGCGATGATTTCGAAAGGTGCTACTTCCATGAACTTTTTAACTTCTAGAGCGTCTGCCTTTCTACCAATTAGTCTTTTAATACCAAAAAGTGTTTTCTTAGGGTTTGTAACAGATTGTCTTCTCGCAACCTGACCAACAAGTACTTCACCGTTATTAGCGAAACCAACAACTGATGGAGTTGTGTTGTGCCCTTCAGCGTTTGCAATAATTTTGTAAGTTCCATTTTCCAGAACAGCTACACACGAGTTTGTTGTCCCTAAGTCAATACCAATAATCTTTCCCATAAATTCTCCTTATAAATTAAATCCGAAATCAAAATTAATTATTATTTGCCACTACAACTTTTGATGCTCTCAAAAGACGGCCATTTAAAATATACCCACGTTGGTATTCAGTGATAATTTCCTGATCTTCTTTCCCTGGTGCAGGTGCCTGAGCAACAGCTTCGTGGAAGTTTGGATCAAAAGTTTTCCCTAAAGATTCAACTTGAGTTAGTCCGTTTTGTTTTAATGTATCTAAAAGTTGCGTACGGATCATATCAATACCTTTTACGATATTTTGAACCTTATCATCATTATCATTTTTTAAAGCGGCAACTGTTAGATCGAAGTTATCTACAACACCTACTAAGTTTGAAAGAAGTTTTTCATTTCCAAACTTTAAAAGATTTTCTTTCTCGCGATCGAATCTTCTTTTCATGTTGTCCATTTCAGCAGCTAAATAATAGTATTTTGCTTTGAAGTCTTCTTCTTGTTTTGCCTTAGGAGCAATGTTTTCAACATTCTCTGTTTCTACCTGTTCACCATCGGCATTTAGAATTTCCTCAGTGCCCGTTTCGTTAGTGTTTTCTGTCATTAGCTCGTCCTTTATTTCATGATTAACTCTTTCAATCCTAAAGGTGGGAACAAACGGGGTACTGTCAATGTTGGCCTTTAAATTTTCCTTTAAAAGACCTCACGAAGCACGTAATACTAGCCACTTAGGTGGTTTTTCTTAATAATATTTTTTCGTTATTTTTATGACGGATTGCTAGATACGGTCATAGTTATTGATGACGTATTTGACGATAACTTCAGACGCTTCATGAGGATTTTTACCTAAAAAGAGCTTCATTTTTTTAGCGCGAATCAAGAGACTACTAAAGGCCAGAAGTCTTAAAAAGAAAATTTTAGTCTTACGTAGGAAATCTGCTGGCCCTTTTTCCCAAAAATACTCAATAACCATCGGCAATCCAAAACCGATTACTCCATGTTTAAGAAGCCCTTTTCCTGTACTAAAAATATCAGCATCTTTTAAAATAGACGTTTTTGAATTGTAGCGAAAAGCTTCGATCAGAATCACTTTTTTAAATTTGCGTTCAGTTGATTCAACTCTTCCAGGAAGTCCATTCAGGGATAATAATTGTTTTTTTCCATAATGAGCGCGATCCATCGTATAGAAATTTACTTCGGGGTTCACCACGTTTAAATTTCCAGGAAGATCACTTAGACCAATCTTGATTGGAAAAGGAAGGATCTCTCCTGCGAGATTCACCAATGGAATATCGTCTGAAATAATTTTAAAGCGCTCATCTTTTAAAAATTCCATTAAGAGCGTGCTCTTTCCACCTTTCATCGGCATCATGCAAACGATGGCCAGATCTTTATAGGAAACGCTAAAAGCATGAAGTTTATGTAACCCGTGAAGGTCCATTAACTTTCCTACTCTCGAGAGAATTAACAGGTAACTGACTTCATGAACTTTAGAGATATTTTCAGAGTACATCTTAGCTACGTTAGTTCTCGTATCTAAAATAACTAAAACATCGCCGTAATAATCACAATACCTGATTCCATCATTGTCGTAGCAAATCGAATTAAGAGTTTGCATCGTAGCGACCATGTTAGGAACCATTGAATATGGTGGTGCTTGATTAAAAATTTGCAGGATGAAATCAAAATGAGCGGGTCTTTCCAGCTGAATAAAGTTTGAAAAATCTTTTTTTAAAGGAGTTAGTACATCTTCAAAAGTCGATTCGACCTGAACATGAGTATTATAAAAATTTAAAAACAATGATTTCAATATTTTTTCCTGGTAGGTAAGTTTAGTCTGAAAGAGTAAAGAAAATCAATGTAAGCTTCATTTTGACTGAGAGAGAACTTCAAGGGTAATATTCACTCATGAATTTGACTGTCGTTATTCCTACTCACAACCGCAATCTCGATGTCTCACATTTGCTTGATTCGTTGTTGAAACAAGACTTATCTGGTCTTCTGATCGAGGTGCTTGTTATTGGGAATCTGTATGATCCACTCCTGGAAAAACTCGTTCAATCATTTGGACAAAAATCTCATTTCCCCATTAAGTATTTTTTTGCAGGTCGCATCGGTGTTAACTCGGCCAGAAATATTGGGATTGAAAAAGCAGAGTCACTAAAAATTTATTTTTTGGATGACGATGTTTTAATTCGTAGCCCTCAGCATTTGAGCACTCTTTATCATTTATCCATTGCACATCCAAATATTGCTGCGATTGGAGGAAGTTATCATTTGCCCGAACACACCAGACTCATTGATACCATTTATCATGCCATTTGCACTTCATGGCTCAAGGAAGGCAATCAAAAAAATGGAACTAATAGATTTCATCTTGTAGGTGGAAATACGTTATATAACAAAGAGCTTTTAGAGAAGCGTTTGCACTTTAACGAGCAGATTACTTTTGGAGGCTCCGAAACAGAGCTTAATTTAAAACTTCATGTTGCTGGCGACAGATATCTTTTTACTGACTCCCTCGATATCGAGCACTCGACTCACTTGAATATAATAAGCTTGATAAACAAAGCGATACGTCAGGGAATGGGAAGATGTTTTCACGAAATCATTGTGCCTGAAATATTCTGGAGCGCGGACAATCATAATCCTGCATTATTTTTAAAACCAACACTAGTGACCAGACTGGATACTTTCATGGCCGGCTTTTACTTTGCTCTTTATGATTTCTTCTTTCATGTAGGTTATCGCCATGGGAAGAGACAAAAAAATGGCCAGTTATCCTTTATTGCTATTTTAGTATGTACCTTTCAAACCTTCTTTCAAATTAACTCTGACCAGGTACTTTATCTTCCTAACTCTCAGGCTAAATCTTTTCATATGCAAGATTCACCTGCCTTAAAATTTAGAGAAATTTATCATTGGGTAAAAGCAAATATCTGGTGGAAGATCTGCTATTACTTATCTCCAAAAACTATTCTTCACTTTCTCAAACACGTGGGATGGATGATTTCTCATTTCATTATGAAATGTTTTAATTTCACTGTCTGGAGAATAGTTCCCATAGTTGGTTCAATCGTCATTTGTAGTATTACAACTTTTTTTCCATTTAATACCATCGGGCTTCGCGTGCCTTACAACAATGCTTTTAATGCTCTCGAGGATTTTTTAAAAAGAAGATACTGAAGCTCGTTCAGCAAGGCCTTGGCAGTGCTTATAGAAGTCATGCATTTCTGAAAAAGTTCTTAAGAAATCAGTGCCACGTCTTTTGTCATGCTGACTAAAGTATAGATAAAAATTAATTTGATTACGTTCTAATTCTTTTTCCTGTTGAGGTGTTTGTGGCCTTTTCGACTCGATCCAGTCAAGGATACGCCTCATCTTAAGAGTCTCTGCCGATTTAATCCCATACACTGGGTGCTCTCTTGTCTCCATAAACTCAACGATCTTTCTGATCTTATCAGCATAGTCATTAGTTAAAACAGCACACGACTGAAATGTCGGATATTTTAAGTGAGGGATATCCATGTAAATATGTCTTCCATCCTGACAAAATCTTTTACGAAGAGAAATAATCCACTCAAGGTATTTAATAAAACTAACGATACTTAGAGCATTAAACGTACAGGTAAAAGAGATATCAGAACGTGGAAGTTCTGTTAAATATCTTTCAACATAGTTCTCAAATTTTTTAAAATCTAAACCATTTCTGATGTATTCGGCCTGCGCTCCATAAGTATCTAGACTGGTATGAACGATAAAGTGCCTGACTTTTTTATTCTCAACAATACTTTTCGTCAGAGCAATAAATTTCTCAAATTGCTTATCAGGAATACCTAAATTAGAGTTTACAGACAATTCCACTTTAGGAAGAGGTTCTTCATCAATCATCGATAGCACTTTAAAAGTATCTACACTCAATAATGGCTCGCCACCGGTAATTCTAAAATTTAATAAATCGTGTTTTAGTGTCGGCCACCACTCCCAAAAAGCTTCTACATATGGATTAACATTGTCGGTAATCGGCATCTGTCCTTGCTTTCTTAACTCACTCAGAGATTGGTATTCATGTTCAGAAAGTTTATAAGGCCCTTTTTCTTCTACCTCTTGAATCCATGCTGTAGAATAGGTCGGTCCACAATAACTGCACTTAAAATTGCAAGTTGAACTAAAACTCACTTCCAGATAAGTAGGATTGATATCTTTATCCCATTTTTGGGAAATGACTTTATCGTAGAAAGGCTTTACCCATTGATCCTGACCTCTGAAATGTCGATCGCTATAGCGTTTTTCAGGAAGATCTTCTATGTCCCAACAAGTCTGACATTCAGCTGGACGTTGACCTTTAAGCATCATTTTTCTTATATCTTTTTTAAAAGATGTATTGTGCAAGCTCGCGGGATTTTTTGTAATTTCATTTACAGGAATCTTGTGATGGTTCGGCAAATGACACGAATGTGTTCGCCCTAAATTCAAATGAATCGTAGAATGCATCCACTTGGCCATACAAAACGAAGGTGAAACTGCGTTGAGTTTCTTAATTGATTCTTCAATGGAAGAGATATCATTATGCATTTTCCTATCCTATCCAAGGCCATGAATTAGTTCAATTTAAATTATTCCATGCAAGTAGCGAATTCACTGGGATTAATATAGTATATCGGACAAAGTAAGGATAAATTTTCAATGAAAAAAACTGTCATCATCATAGGTGCCGGACCGGCAGGTCTAACAAGCGCGCTGCTTCTCGCGAGAGAAGGACATCTAGTTACGGTGTATGAATCTGACAAGGAGTATGTGGGTGGGCTTTCACGCACTGTTCTTCATAATGGTTTTCGATTTGACATTGGCGGCCATCGTTTTTATACCAAAGAAAAAGTCGTAAGTGACTTCTGGGAAGACATTCTAAAAGATGATCTCTTAAGAAGAAAAAGAATTTCCCGTATTTTTTACAAAAAGAAATTTCTTTCATATCCACTAAATCCCGGTGAGCTCATTTTTAAACTGAATCCTTTTGAAACATTGTCTTTTATGACGTCTTTCTTTAAAACGCGTCTTTTTCCTCCAAAGGTAAAAGATAATTTTGAAAATTGGGTTATTTCAAACTTCGGTCAAAAATTATATGAAGCCTTTTTTAAATCTTATACTGAAAAAGTATGGGGTATAGACTGTTCTGAAATTTCTTCAGATTGGGCCGTTCAACGAATAAACAATCTGAATATTTACGCCTTGATTAAAAGAACTATCCAGCAATTTTTCAGACTGCCTTCTGCTGATGTTAAAAGCCTAATTGAGGAATTTGATTATCCCAAGCTAGGTCCTGGTATGCTATGGGAAAAAGTCAGAGATGAAGTTGTTAAACTTAATGGCCAGATTATTTTAGGGACCAAGGTAATTTCAATTAATCAGGTAGAAGATAATAAATGGACCGTTAAGTTATCGGATGGCCAGATCAGTGAAGTTGCAGATGATATTATCAGTACAGCTCCATTAAGAGAATTTATTAAAGGGATCGTGCCAGAGCCTCCTAAAGCTATTCTCGATGCTGTTAATGATTTCACTTACAGAAGTTTTATTACCGTGGCCATTATGTTTAAAGGAAAAAATCATTTTCCTGACAATTGGATTTATATCCATGACCAGCGAGTTAAAGTAGGACGAATCCAAAATTATGGAAACTGGTCTACTTATATGACACCAGGACTCGACTGCGTCTGTTACGGACTCGAGTATTTTTGCCAAAGAGATGATACCTTCTGGAAACTTTCTGATGATGAAATGTTTACGCTGGCAAAAAAAGAATTACAAATTTTAGGATTAGAATACTCTGAAAATGAACTAGATTTTAAAGTCATCAGATCTCCGTATGCCTACCCTATTTATGACTTAAGCTACAAAGAAAGACTGGATAATGTTCAAAAATATTTAAATCAATTTGAGAACCTTCATCCTATTGGTCGCAGTGGATTGCACCGCTATAACAATCAAGATCACTCTATCAAAACGGCCATGCTTGCCTGTGAAAATATTAATCTTGGACAGAAGAAATTTAACCCATGGAAGGTTAACCAGGATGCTGAATATATCGAAGAGATTCAACTCTAGCTTAAAATTTGCAGTTATATAAGCTATTGCCTAAATTAACACATTGACCTGTCGGTTCAAGCTTATTAAAAATTGGTAATAATTTTTCACTGACAATAGCCTCATTAAGATCCAATGTGTATTCGTCTGGTTTTTCGTAATTACTTCTACAAACATAGTTACTTTCTTTGAAATAAAACTTCGGACAAATCGTCGTCATTAATCCTGTTTTATTAGATGTTCTTGGAACTTTTGAGTAATCGGTTACAAACTCAGGTCCATAAGTTTTTTGTAAAACATAAAATGAAAAAAGACAGGTTGCGACCATAACCGGAATTGAGAATTTAAATTGGAATCCTTTGCTCATGTAAAAAATTGGATAAATTAAGATTAGAAGGTAGCGTGCTTCTAGCGAAGGAGATAGCAGCATAGATTTTAAGTACGCTATCAGAAAAACAACTAAACACACTACAAACGGCATTTCTTTAAAATTTATCTTCTTTCTGCCAACAACCAAAACTGCCAACAAAATCATTGCGATATATCGTCCACCGATTAATAAATTCACGTGCCCGGCCAAATCAAAAAGTGTTGGCTTGTTTCTATAAATATGGACAGCATTGAAGTCATTCAAAAAGTCTGTAGTACAAATTACTAAGGCAACGAGAATTGCACCTAAAAAAATAATTTCTTTTTTATATTTATAATTTTTTTGTTTTAAAAATAAAAGGAAGCTTAAGACGACTGCCAATAAGGCCCCGTAGTAATGCGTGTATGTCAGAAGTAAGCAGCCTAATAAAAAATGTAATAAGTTTTTCTTAGAGAAAGACTCTTCGAGCTTTCTATAATAATAAAAACTATAGAGAGAAAATAATACGAGCAGAGAATACGGTAGAAAAAAGCATGTGTAGGCCGTTAAAAAAGGAGCAAATAAAAAAAGAATCCAAGGAGTGCTGTTGTCTGGATCTTTATAAGGGAATAGTTTCGCCCAATAATAAAGTGATCCGAGCCCTACGAGAATTGAAGGTAGCCTTAAAAAAGTTTGAGAGTAGTCTGATTTAAATGCAACAAACCAGATTAAGTAAAAAAGTGGCTGTTGAGTATCATGTACTGTGAAGAATTTCCAAAAATCAGCAAAGACCGGAAAATCGTAAAAATAATTCCAGAAATTAAGCTCATCTCCAATTAAGGGATAAGAGGCCGCAAATCCAATTCGGACTACAAGAGAAAGTGCCACAAGTATAATGAGCGTCTGTTTATTCATTTTTTATTAGTATTCTTTTTTGAAATGAGAAAGGTTAATGCTGTATTGTTCTTCCGGACCTTTTTTTAACATTGGCCCTTCTCTTTTGGGATTAAACATTACTTTCTTCATCAGTTCACTTTGAACTGAATCCAGATCAGATATAGGTATATCTAAGATCTGACGAATGTCCGAGGCCATGCGTGAATAGTGCTCAAGAAAATATCCGTCTCTAACAAAACTGAATTCTTTATTCCAGATTTCTTCAAACCATGCATAGTTTGAAATCAGGTCTATATTAAAATCCTTTTCACAAACAACTTTTAAAAATCCTAAGCGTGCCCCATATATAGCATAGAGCCCATTGGTTACATCTGCACCGACCGTAAGCCATGTAAAAAGCCTTCTCTGAGTCGATTCCGGCAGGGCATGCACTAAAGTCTGAAGGTTATCGATTCTTCCTCCCTTAGGGCCAAGTCCGAATTTAACACCTTCTCTGAAGCCTGCACGAAACGCCTGAAAAGGAGAAGAATTGCACATGCAGTATGAGTACCAGTCATTCATCTGAAAATAAGGAATTTGAAAACACCAGTCGACCAAACCTTGATCGTGGCAGTTTAAATTTTCAAAATGCTTTTTATTCCAGAGCTTCACTCCCCCATTACCGTACACCAGACCGTTGATGATATTTTTACTAGACCAACTATAAACATAAGTCGGGTCATAGTGATCTAATGTAAGTGCTGCAAAATCGTGAGTGACTTTATTATCTCCATCAACAATAAAAAAGCTATCAGTCTCCGCAATTTGCGAAGCCTGTAAATGTGATTTATCAAACCCGACCACACCGTGAACACGTTTAGCGTGAGGAAATTTCCTTTTTAAGTCTAAAAAATTTTCATCAGCATTTGGTTCATCAAAAGAGATAAAAACGATATCCAGATCTTTTACGTTCATAGGTACTGATCCTTGAATTGATCAAATGAGCTTCCACAAGTTTTAGCACATACCTGAAGTTTCCCTTCACTTATGCTCTTACATGACCAACTCTCTTGAATGGATTTAAAAAAAGGATTTTCAAGTATTGATTCTAAGGAATTAAATTTAGCATTAATAGTCTCAGGTCCCCCGTGACTATCTAGTAATTTATGTAATGGTGTCGAAGCGGCCGGAACATACCAGACATACATCTGATTCGCAGTCCAGCAGCATGGAAAAATTAATCCCTCAGAACTTACGTATAAGCTTTTTTCTTGAAGCGACTTACAAGAAACATCAGTCGTCTCGAGATAACTTTGCATACTTCCAAATTGCTTAATTAACCCTTCTTCTCTGGCCAAACTAGAATTGTGAAACTCAGGATTTACTGGTGGCTGAATTTTATAGATTGGTTGGTTTTGTTCATCCAATACATCTTGATGATCTTTTTTTTCAAGTTTTGAATTTGAAAAGAAACGTCCGGTTTTTTTAACGATAAATTTTTTAAATCCCAATTGAGCAGCTAAGGCCCTTGCTTCTTCAACTTGATGTTCGTTATGTCTGAATACAATATAGTCCCAATGTGCATTCCCACCTGCTTTTATAAAAGCTTCAGCATTACGAATGATCTTATGAAAATCTGTTCCTTTGCGATAAAGTGCATGAGTATCTGCAAGGCCATCGATTCCAAACTTGATATTACCTTTATTCTGAATGACCTCACCTAAACGAGTCCACCAACTTACATCTCTGGCCGAGCCATTAGTGTTAATCGATAAATTGATATTTGAATTAATCTCTCTGAAGTATTCTAAGATTTCCAAAGTTTCTTTTGCAACAATGGGATCACCAAAGTTACCGCAAAAAAGAGCTGATTTTAATCTATGAATTAATTCTACTGGAACAATTTTTTTGATGTCGTTTAGACTTAATTCTACCAAAGGAAGATGTGAGTTAACTTTTCCACCGGATTGATTGCGAGCACATTGAGGACAACTTGCGTTGCACTTATCAGTCACTTCAATATGAAGAGTCTCAATTGTGTTGTAGTCCAACATGTTATTTTCTTCCTATTAACATGTACCTATTATAAATATTTAGATTAAGAACACCAGAGTAATATACTTCTGAAAGCCCGCACTTCTCTGTAAATTCTTCCAATGATGACACGCAATGAGTATGCTCATTACCTTCTAAAAAATCATTATTCTGAAGAACGACTAATTTACCTGCAGGGATCAGTTCAAGCCACTTCTGGTAATCCAAATGTTCACAAGCAGTATTAATGATAGTATCTGGGCACTCGTTCTGACGGGAGCTTTTAAATCCATCCTTGATCGTAACGTAATCATGCCTGTCATAGTTAATATGAAGGATATTTAAGCATGTGGCCTTAAATTTCCATCCGTCTACAAATAGATTACGGTTGATCCACTCTGAGACTTCTACGGCCTTAAGGTCTCTATCAAATAACCTGATCCCTGAAAAATTTAAATTTTCTTCGCTGATAAATTGGGCCAGTAATCCATACCAACCTGGAGTGAGATAAATAAGCCCTAATTCAAGCGATAATTTTTTTAGTTCTGTTGCTAGCCAACGCTTGCTATGCACTTGCCCAGCAGATAGAAAATCTTCTTCTACGATAGAAGGATATTCCTGGATAGTTCTGCTTAAGTTCTTCAAGAAAACATTTTCAGGATATACATGGCAAATGCCTTTCATTAAATTATCCATGAATCATCTTTCCTATTTCTGGTATCACGGTACTAATATTTTCAGAACGCATACTATCTAGATCTTTTGTGAATCGCAAAAAGGTATCTAAGTGAGATGAGAGATCTTCATCTTCCATAAAACTTAAAAAAGAATTTAAAGTAGCCGTTGTCGTATCTACAAACTTATTAAATCTCTTGCTCGTAACATACGCTTTTCTTTCCTCTTCGAGCTTCTGGATATAATTCTTATAAATTAAAGCAAGCTCATCTTTATTTTTACGAGGCAAGATTTTAACTGAAAGATGATCTGGTTTATGAAGAGGGTGTGTTTTTAATTTAACTTTATAGAATGAAGAATTTTTAGGCATAAGAAATTCATTCTTAATCCATTCGAATACCTCAACTATATGATAAGCATTATAAGCTTGGTAAGTAAGAGAAAACCATACTTCAAAATTATCATTCAGATTATAATCCATTAATTTTTTAAAATTAAATTCAATCTGCTCCCACTTACTGGGTGAGCGAATATAGTCATTAACCTTTTTTACTCCATCAATACTAATACCAACTCTCACTTTCTTGAAATGCTTCCAAAGTTCTAAAACTTCGTCCGGCAACAGTGTTAGATTTGTATTGTATTCAAGGGTGATATTCCCAGCAACATTTCGAGCAATACACTCTCTTAAAATCTCCACATGCCCCATAACTAAAAGCGGCTCTCCACCAACAATATAAATATATTCTAGCTCCGAGAGATTGGCCTTAATCTCACTCCATGAATTATCTTCATCCACCCATTTATACTGTTGAGTTTCTGCTATCCATTTCCCTTTGGAATTCTGGCTTAATTGAACCTCTTCACCACCATCAGTAAACATAGTCTGCTGCCAGACTTTTACGTAGTCGTCATACCAAAACTCACTATCTGTAGGTCCGCACATTCTGCATTTTAAATTACAGCGATTGCTGAATCTTAAATCCATAAAACGCACTGGAGTCTTTTCTAATTGCAGACTACCATCTGCATTTGTCAGCGCGCGCGCCTGCTCTAGTGAGAGTACACTCGCTGCCCTTTCTTTTTCATACTGCCTACGCGAGTGCATACCTGCTAGATCTTCTTTGTCACATCTAATGCATGTAGAATGAGTTTCATTATTTAGCATCGACAGACGAACTTCACTCATCAGCTGACTTTGTCTGGCATGAGAAATGGAATCTGTCGCAATATTGAATTTTGTCTGATCAGTTTTTCTAAGAAGCCCTCGCTCATCTGAAGCATTGGCATGGCAACAGACTCGAAAGTCCCCGTTATTTTTTAATGCTACATAAGACCAGGGTACAGGGCAGAATTTTTTATTCATAATAATTCTCCTGTGCCTTATGCTTTCTGATTAAGTAGATCTCTTACGTTTAAAACTTTTTTATGTAATTCAATACTTCCTAAATTTACAAATTCATTTTTTTTGATATTTAGAGCGTAAAGAACAGCATCATCCTGAAGGACAAAGCGAACATTTTCATTAATTTTAATTTCGCCTTCTTGAATAAAGAAGCTGAAATTATCATCGAGGTTGAATTCAAACTTTTCTTTAACGACTAAAGATCGATCTAATAAATCCAGACGATATTTAGGAATAAATTCACCAGGATAATTATTCTTCAGAATACCCCAGACTCTCCCGGCAGATTTAAAAGTAGAATTGATGGCCTTTAGAGAATAATAAAAATCGAAATAAATTAGTGAGCGCAAAACATTGTAAAATATTTCATCTCTTACCATCCAGAAGTTCATTCTGATTGCATCTAAATTAATAGTTTTCTTTTTAGTCTTAACCTCAGGAGTTTCTAAATTTACTGGTGAAGAATCATTTTTTTCTATCTGGTGCGAATTAAAAAACTGACGCCATTTGATGTTATAACTTTGTTTGGTGTACCCTTCGCTATAAGATCTTACGAAATACGACCACCAGCCTTCACCATGGTACTCAACGTAGGCACGCGACTCGGGAACCGCCACAAGATCATATCCTGAGACGCAAACACGTTTTGCCAGGTCTATATCCTCATGCCTTTCTAGCAAGACATCAAAGCCTCCAACTAGCTCGAAAGCTTCTCTTCGATAAATGCATGCTGCCGAATTTACCATTGGGCTTTCGAAATATTTAAGTCTCAATATGATATTAGTTTTATCAGTTGCTTCATTCTGCTGACGAATACGAAAATTATTAAGTGATGCCTGCCCATCATCGTCGGCCGGAATAACTCTTCCCTGACCGCCACCAATTGATTCTTTCTTAAATTTTACTGCCAAGTGCTTAAGCCACCCAGCATCTAAAAAAACATCTGCATCAACAAAGGCTAAAACATTCCCTTTTGAAATTTTTGCGCCATGGTTTCTTGTGTAGCTTCGGCCTTGAGTGGTTTCTTTTGTGTAGATGACTCCAGGGAAACTTTTAATAATCTCTTCTGTCTTATCTGTTGAATTATTATCGACGATGATAATTTCGTATTGGTCTTTAGGGAAATCTAAATTGGTAAGAGATGTAATACATTTCTGAATTGTTTTTTGTGCATTGTAGGCAGGGACAATAATACTTACGAAATCTGATTTCATGCTATTTCTCTTTCTTCGGTAAGGTTCGTTTTTTCCATAAAATAAATGCAAAATCCATGACAGATACCGATGAAATAATTAATGGATGTGAAGAAATACCAGGCAATTGACTTAAGGGAAAAGGAAACTCCCCTTTGAAGGAATAAGAATTGGAAGAATCTAATATTTATCACGAACCACAGTATAAAAATTCCTAAGCTTAAAAAAGGAGCTATAGGAGAAATCATTAATACAATCATTGATAAAATAACACTAATTTTTTGCAGCTTTGAAGTATGACCAAAACTCTCTTTGCTATATAAAGTATTCCAGCGATTAAAACCTAAAAAAGCACGTGCAAAAAAAGATGAGATAAGGAAGTCGTTGCGAATAAGGCTTTTCAAACTATATTCTTTAAGATGTTTCACCTTCAACTCACTTAGCGAGTGAATCGTGAACCCTGATTTTTTCTGTTGATAGCCCCATAATGAATCTTCTGTAAGTCGTATCTCTTCAGGCCATGGAGTATAATTCTTGCTTCTCGTTGCACAGAAAGATCCATAGACATAATTTACCGATAAACTTCCTGCTGAGATAATGTAATTCATATAAAGGTTTTTAAAGTCAGTAAAAAATCCTAATTGTAAATTTTCAAGATCTACATTTGCCGTAATTGTTTGAATATTTTCATTATTCTGAAAATATGATCTTACATTTTCAATGTTCTCTTTAGAGATCAAAACATCTGAATCAATAAAGACCAGGATATCTTTACTTGAAATTTTTGCTCCATGGTTTCGTGCATGAGCTGCCCCACCATTCTTTTGGAGATTGATAATTTTACAATTATGTTGAGATGCTATTTTTTGAGTTGAATCTGAAGAAGCATCATTTACTAAAATAATTTCATCATCTAAAGATACTAAAGCAGTTATCGCTTTTAAACATTCTCTAAGATTTTTTTCTGCATTGTATGCGGGAATGATAAATGAAATTGAAAGAATCACATGCCCTGCCAGGATTTTCACCAGTGAAATACAACTGAAATTACATTACCTAGAAGCAAAGGCAGTGTCAAAATGAGAGAGCTATTCAATATTTAATTATTCACTTTACACTTAGCAGTACCATTAACATTTAGTCCGATCATTACCTCAGTAGGACCGCAGCTGGCCGGTATAGTCTGGTCTACGCAACCCCCAACAGCAGCGGGAGAGCCATCACTTTGAGCTGCTTGTAAATATTTTCCGGCCGGGCATCCAGCAAGTTTTACGAAATCCTTGCATACCCCCTGAAAGGTATTTTTATCTATTTTTTGAATGTCATAAACATACTGATTGGCAGCGCATATTGTTTCAATATGTTTTGGAATACACTCAAGAGAACCATCGGTTCTTATGCTTCTTAAAACTTGATCAGCATCTGGGCAATTAAGAGTAATCCCAACATAGGTAGTAGGTGTTCTACCAGCTAAAGTCGTTAGTACTTGCCCTGAACTGTAAAATTGCGCAAGAGAAACACACTCAGCTGCGCCTGTTGTACCGTTAACCTTATTTACATACGACCAGTCCGGGCAAGGCCCCACTGAAAAAGTTTTACATTCTAAAACGACTGTATTTTTCGGAAGAGCTGAATTATATTCAGATTTAACATTTTTTAAATATTGCCCAGGCGGACATAGATTTGAAGCAACTTTTGCTCCAGCAGCATTACGAACTTCGGGCAAGTCATGAGTACATGTTCCATATAATCCATCATTCTCATTATAAGACGCTCCCGATTGTGTTTCCGGTGGTCCCTCGTATCCCTTACAACTAGCTGCAACTGCCTTTCTAGTTGCACCTGTCATGTCTATATAACAACCAGTAATCTTATCACCCGCAGTATTTTTATTAATAAAGAGATCAAGAGTAAATGTGTATAACCTTTTTTTACTAACCTTATCCAAGTTAGCCTTTAGTGTATAATCCACTTTTAGCTTTAAAATATTACTTCCCGGGACAGAAGATGAAGAAATATCAGTAATGCTAAATTCTTTTGCTGGTCCAAATGTGGAACCCGGTTTAACTACTACTGCTCCACCAGAAGAAAATATCTGAATATTATTTCTCACGATAAGCGTATCAGTTGGAAATGTTTTTTTGCATCCTTGAGGATTAACAAGCTGGGCAGCAATTAAACTTTTTAAAGTTGAAGATTCAGAGGCTACAACTGTAATGTTAGAAGCCTGCCTTGTATTTCTTAACGAAGTCACTGCAACGAGAGCAATCCCTCCAGCAATACCGCCAGCAATAAGAAGTTCAACTAATGTAAAACCTTTATTATTTCTAATCAATTTTTTCATTACTTGCACCCTATAGTGTCTTGCCTAGTCGTTAGAGTAACACCGGCATACGCATCACATCTTCCCTGAGTTCCAGGAGTCCCTACCCAACTTAAGCAAGAAACTGTCCTTGAACCTTGGTCCCCATATGGACCATTCCCAAGCCATGGAGCAATACTTCTATATTGCGTCCATTGATTACAATAGAAAGTATTACTAGTATCTCTGCAACCAACTTCCCACTGTGCCCCAAAAGATGAACATCTATTCCAGCCTCCAGGGCAACTGCCCCCATTAAATATACAGTGACTATTTGCGCCAGTATATATTTGTCCTCCGGCCGCCCTACAATCATTGTAAGTCTTAGTACTACCTCCGCACTTGAGACCTGTATTGATTTTTTCACAGTCAGGAGTTCCATCTGATTTTATACCAGTAATAGCCTCATCTATAGGACAGTCAAATGGTAAAGTGATAAATGGATCACACTTAAGTGAGCCATCATTATTAACACCATTAATATATTTACCTACACCACAACTTCCTCCAACGAATGGAGAAGCTGAACATGAGATCTTACCAGTGTTATCAATTTGGGTTGTATATTGACCATTCGGGCATGGGCCAGGTGTCGTGATTTTTGTGCACAAAATAGTTCCACTAGCATCAAATCCTCTAAATGCACTTAACTCTGGTTGTGTAGCTGTCCCACAATCTAATCTTCTACAAGTGAATGCACCGCCAACTTTCAAGAGAACTTCGCCTGCTGCACATGATGGAAAAATAGTCTCGCACATAACCTTTCCAGCGCTATCAAAACCAGAGACTGCTTGCCCGTCAGGACAATCTTCACTCACTTTTCCACACTCAAATTCAATCTGCTTCGATGCATTTGCTGTAACTTTTTTTAAAAATTCTCCAGGAGCACAACTAAGAGGCTTAACGATATGCTCACATACTCCATAAGGTGGATTACGATTGGGATTATAAAAAGCTGTAGTGCCTTTGCAAGCTTGCTGAACTGCCGTCTTTATAACCAAGTCATAGTTCGCGAAACAATATTCGATAGGAGTTCCACTGTCCCCTTGTAAGATCGTATTAATTGGAATTTCTCTTTTTGGTCCACCCAAAAGCATGTCCACTCCAAATCTCTTTTTTTGGAATGATAGAATCAAAACCATTTCATTATCACTTCTCATTTTAGTTTCGATATTCTGAACTTTTACTTCCCCACCAGGTCCAGTCATCTCGCCTTTTACAATTAATTTATCCAAATTTATGTCTACAAGTACATTGTAAGAAGCATTTTGAACTTGCCCGCCAAAGTTTTTGGAGCATACTGAAGTTGTTCCAATTGCTGAGATAATTTTATTTGTAATGTTATTAATTTCTGCATCAGCGGCCATATCTGTGGCGCTTTTAGATGACAACTTAAGTTGGCTAACTGTGGCCATGATCACTATTCCCAAAATAGCGACAGAGACCATTACCTCAGCTAGTGAAAAACCTTTTTCCAGTGACTTGGAGCTAAATCCAGTCAATTTTCTTAAAAAATTCTTCATTAAGAACCCTTGTGCTTAAACCGGCTTAAAACAGTAGTATAGTTAATTGTATTATATAATAAATATTATTTTTTTCATAATTTATATTATCATTAGAAATTATAAGGTTTAAAAACAATAGCAGTAAAAAACATGTTTCGATTAGATCAAAAAGGTGTCTCATTACCTATAGTATTAGCAATACTCGCTCTTGTTATTGCTAACACGTACTATTTCATGGATGTGGAGAAAAATACCAAAGATCAGAGTATAAAACGTGGCGCAGAGATTGAAGACAATACTGAAAAAATACGTTTAGCCTCTTTTCTCTCTGATGTAAGTGTCTGTTCAAGTATAAATACTCCGCCTCCTCCTGCGGGAAAAGAGAATGATGTTTTCGGAGGTAAAACTATTAGTCAAATTAACCTCGCAGGTACTAATCCACTAAAAAAAGCAGGTATTGAATTTTTAAAGATGGCCATTCCAACAGGCCCAGCAAATAAACCTAACTTTCTACCTGTTTACGGCAGAGGTTCATTAAAGTTACTCCACTATGAAATTGTTGCAAATCCTCAACCAGCGCTACCTGCTCCACAGATACCTATTGAAAAATTATATTACCTTAAAGTTACTTACACGATTATTGATCGCTCTGATTTACAAAGCGATACAGGTAAAACTAAAGTTATTCGTCTTCCTCTTTATCTAGTTTTTAATGCTGGAAATCCTAACAATATTATTAATACTTGTTTTACAGAAGCAGATGAAGGGCTTAATACTGTAACAAATGCAGTAACTGAATCCTGTAAAGGAACTACCGCACGTCTTGTTACCAACGGCCTTCTAGAATGCCAACATGAACAAAATCCTCAAACTTGCGGCAATAGTGAAGTTTTAGTTGGAGTCAAACTCACAGCTGATAACCCTTCTATTGGAAAACAAGAATATGTATGTGACTATCCAAAAAATACAGCTGTTACGGCGGGCACCTACTGTGGCGCAAGGGAACTTTTATCAGATTTACAAGCTAATGATAAATTCATTTGTTCAACAACGGATCCTGTCTGTGCCTCAGGTCAGATGTTTGTTATGGTGGGGGCGACAATAAAACCTAACTGTGTACCAAGCTGTGCTGCAAATGAACTGTTTAAGTCAGTTGGAAGTTCAGGCGTTCCAACTTGTATTCCTAGACCAAAACAATGTCCTGTTGGTCAATATACAAAAACAATTTCGAAAGGTGGGGAGATCACATGTGAAGCCTACACTGTTCTTAATAAAACATGCAGTGCTGGTAAGGTCGCCGCTGACATAGATCCTACAGCTGGTGCTGCGGCATCTGGTGACACGGCACTGGGATGCAGAGTCATCACTAAAGACAAAGTATGTCCTGGTGTAACAACTGAGACCACTTTTGTACAATCACTTGCGACGGTAACCCCTGCTTGCAAGACTTTCTAAAAAATCTAATCTTCAAACTCTTCATTTACTAGAGGAGTTTGACTTTTACTTAATTCTTTATAAATTCTTTCAACTTCAACCATATCTCCATTTTGAGCAGCGATGCTTACAAGTAATCGATACCATCTCTCGTTGGGAAATTTACTCTTTTGCTTATTAATAAACTCTTTTGCGCTTTCAAACTTTTCATTACTCACCAAGATCTCGGCATACTTTAGCTTTAGAACTTCTTCATCATTATAATTCTCAGGTAAGAAACCAATTGAATAAGTCCATTCATTTACAATGTTTTGAAAATTCTTTTGGATAAGAACTGTAGATCCAACCCAATATAATCCAATAAAAATCACAATTGCTTTATTAATATTTTTCTTACCTTCTAACTTAGACATTAAGAAAGCAATCGATAACAAAAATGACAATAAGATTAAAGGGTAAAAGGAAGGTAAGTAATAATAGAAAGATGCTTCCGTCTCATAAATCTGCTTAAAAGGGACAAATGATCCCACTAAAGAAACAAGTAAAAAGCTAAAAACAATTCTTGCGATCTCATTCTTCTTTAAAGCAAATAAGCATGCAATCAAAATGATTGCGAACATACTTACATCTACCTTATTAAGAAATGGTGTAATTGTCGCAATATTCAATAGTGTGAAATTCAATGGAACAATAAGATTCTTAAACATCAAAGGAATTGTCTTAAATTGAGACAGCAAAAACATTGGTTGCTTAAAAAATAATGGGCTTACATATAAAAAAATAATCAAAGAAGCAGACATAGAAAGTGCTTTTTGCATTAAGGAAACTTTCTTATTTCTCAACAATAAAAAACTTAAAAAAATTAATTTGGTATTCAAAAGAATTCCAATTAGTAAAAAACTTAAGGCCCTCCACCACTTATTGGCCTGATAAGAATAAAAGAATAAGAGGATAAACATTTCTGCTAAAAGCACTTGGAACTGAATACGATAAACAAAAACATCTACGTGACTTGAAGAAGCTAAGTATAAAAATGCTGTTGAAAATGAAATGAACTTATTCTGAAAAAAGTTAAGAATGAGAAAATATATAATATAAGAATTAATTAAAAGAATCGGTACTGCTAAAACCTTTAACTGAACACCCCATTCCGTGTAACTCATTACACTTCCGGTAAAGCACCCACCGATCCACACCAAAACCGCAATAAGACTTAAGTAAAGTAAGTGATCTTTATAAATTGCATTATTCATTTTATCTACTCTTCATAAGATTAAAATTCTCTTCAACATCCTTCATAATATTCACCTTGAACTCTGGATTATTCCTTTCCTTCAAGAGAATTTGATTAGATTTTTCATACTCTCCTTTAAAGGTATAATGCCTGGCAAGAATGAATTTTGTAAGGATACTATCTGGATAAGACTCTATTGATTTTTCAATCATACTCACAGGGCCCGGTGTATTGATTGAAGTAGCTGATGTTTTATAAGTAAAAAAGCATATCGCAACAATCAAAAGACCTTTGATATATACTTGACGAAAACTTATCATTGAAAAACACACTAGCAGGCCTAAAATTGGAACACTTAACCAGTATTCAACGTAGTTTGAATACCTAAATATTGGTATAAAAAAAACTCCACACAAGGGCAGCAATGTAATCAGAAAAAAGGTTAATCCTAATAGAGAATTAATCTTTTTTGTTTCATAGAATCTAAAAAATAAAAAAATTATTAAAAAAACTAAAACGAGTGCCGACAATATCTCTTTATACGAGTAAGTAATCTGAGTTGACGGCTGAACCAATAAATTTTCTGAAGGATAAAAAACGTAAAGAGAGTACCTAGTGAGATTATTTAAACTTAAGGCCACTTCATTAAAAGGATCTTTATCTCTTTTGCGAGGGGGGCCTAGTTTTCTCGTCATTGGCTCAATTTTTTCTATTTTACTAAAATTCTCTTCCGCCACGGCCGGTGATATGAAATATGAAGTAACTTGTGGGTCCTGAACAAACCCTTTAATATGTGTCGCCCACCCCGTTAACAAAACCGAATAAACACATATCAAAAGATATGGCACCATCTTGGCCTTATCTTTATAAAAAATCATCATCAATCCAATTGGTGCAAATGCCGATTTAGATAGCAACGATAGTCCAAAAAATAACACGGAAATCCAATAACGATACTTAGAACCATCTTTCAAATGATCCAGGAAGAGTCCTAGCGATATTAGAAAAAAGAAAATGCACATTAACGTCTTAAGCTGAATAATCCAACTAACTGTAAAAAAGTTAAGTGGATGAACCAAGTAGAGCAAAGCAATAAGAAGTGTATTAGATCCACCCAGCTTCTTTAAAATTTTATAAATTAAGAATCCATTACAAGAATGGAGAACAACACTGGTTAAGTGATAATAAAAGGTATTATCTCCCCAGGCCTTATACATCAAACTCAAAGTCGTAAAAAATACCGGCCAAGACCTGCGATGAATTCCAAAAAGCCAATATTCCCATGGCCTAACATTTTTAATCGCCCATGACCTGAAAAGGAAAACCCAATCATCCCAAAGAGGATCTGATTTTAAAGTCGGATAATAAATAACCAGCGAGACCGCTAAAAAAAATAGCAGGACAAGTAAGCTCTTCAGACCGATTTTATTTTTAAGAAATTGTTGCATGAAATCCTTTCAAGACTCTTTATACGGTATAAAAAATTATCTTCTCTAATGACATTTTTTGCAAGTTTACAAATGACATCTCCTCCTACTTTGCATAATCTAGCGATATGAAATTTAGCATCATTATTGTGACCTATAACAGACATAAGGAGTTGTTCAACTGCCTCGAGTCCATCACTCGAACACTGACACCTCATCCTTACGAAGTTATCGTTATTTTCAATGGCGACCGCACCTACATGGAAAAGTGCTCACAGACTTTCAAAAAATTCTCTCTGCACTTTATCCACAAGACCACTCCATCGGCTGCCCGCAATTTAGGTATAAGTAAGGCCCGTGGCGAGTACGTCTTCTTTTTAGATGACGACTGCACTCTTCCAGAAACCTATTTCTCTCTAGTCGACTTCACCCAAAATTGGGACGTCCTGGGTGGCCCGGATCAAACTCCTCAAGTATCCTCAACGCTTCAAAGCACAATAGGCAGAGCTCTCTCTTCACCTTTATGCATGGGTCCGACTTACAAGAGACATACAATCCGTGGCGGATACTTAAGCAGCACTTCAGAAAAATCTTTGATTCTTTGCAACCTGTGGTTTAAAAAATCACTTTTTACAGAAGAGCGTTTCCAATTTAATCCTGAACTTTTTAGAAATGAAGAAAACTATCTTTTAAAAGAACTTAAAAATAGTGAAAAGGTCCTTCACCACTCGCCTCACTTATTTGTTTATCATCAACGAAAAAACAACTTAGAGAGCTTGGGTTCGGCCATTATTAAAAGCGGTGAATGCAGAATTCAAAACATCGCACTTCTTCCACAAAAGAAGGAAGCTTTCTATCTACTTCCATTATTGTGGTTAGGGCTTTTATGCTGGATGACTTTCCACCCTCAAAGTATTTTAACAAACGCTTTCATCGTTTACACCGCACTTGTGGCCCTTTACTACGTAGTGACATATAAAGCTTTCAGCTTCAGGTACATCTTTCTTCACTATTTTATCTTGGGAACCTATTCAATAGGTTTAATCAAAGGTATTTGGAAATTTTATCCAATGTTCTATAGCAACTTAAGAGAAAATAAGTCACTCATCAAAGAATCTAGCAGCAAGTAACCTTTACTCGTTACATACACATGGCCAGCAGGATTCACTTCAACGTAAGCGGCATTCTTCCATTTCTCAATCAATTGGTCATAACCAGGTTTGCCCTGAAATAACTCCGGAGCTAGTCCTTCCGAAGATCTCATCGCCATATAAATCTTCTCTAACTTAAAAGCTTCTTCATCAAGATTTTCAATCTCAACCTTCGCTTCTTTCGTTTTCCACTTATAACGAACTCGACTCTCAGAATAAAACCCAGTCGCAGATGGGCCAACGGCAGCCACAGACTCCGACTTCCAGTAATTCAAATTATGTTTTGATTCATATCCAGGCAGAGCAAAGTTAGAAACCTCATAATGCAAGAAGCCTTTAGACTTCAAAAAGTCTGCAACCTGCATATACTCTTTTTCAATCCACTCTTCATTGGGAAGATGAGCATAATGAGTATAGTTATCTTTAACCGTTAAAATATAAACACTGAAATGTTTCGGATTATACTTAAGTGCTCTTTCAAGCTCATCAATAACATCACGGCTTGTTTCCTTCGAATATGGAAGTCCAAGCATGAAATCCATTGAATAATTCACTTTCTTTTTATTGAAATACTCCAAAGTCTCAAAAACATCTTCCAGAGTATGAACGCGATCCAGATATTTAATCGAATGCCCATTTAAGGACTGAATCCCCAAAGAATAACGATTCACACCAATCGCTTCCCAGCTATCAAGACTTTCAACAGTCCAGCTTCCAGGATTAACTTCCAGTGTAAATTCACAATCAGGAGCTAGTTCAATTTTGTATTCCTGCAGCAGATTCTTTAAAAATGTACTTCCTGCTTCACCCCATAAAGAAGGAGTTCCCCCTCCAATATAAAGTGTCTTCAATGGCCCCCACGAACAACCGTTCATTTTCATCAGGTTTTCGTGCTCAATCATCGCGGCCTTCATGTAAGAGTGAAATTCATCAATCTCCAGCGCACTATCTTTCGGAACTTTTTTATAAAAATCGCAATAGTTACATAAATGTCTGCAGAACGGGAAATGCAGATAGAGTGATTGAATTCGCTTAGACATTAAACATTACTTCCAGTTTATAGAGAAATTCTATTAGGAGATGCCTTCCATTAGGGATTATAATAAGATGTTTCGTTCTAGAATAAAAGTTTAAAGGAATTATTATGCAATACGAGATGTCCACGCTTCAAAATAAACTAAAAACTCTTTTTGTTCATTCTCCAGGCTCAACGGCCGGAACTGTACAAATTTGGTTTCGCGCAGGTAGTGCTCTTGAGAAAAAAGATCACGAAGGTATTGCTCACTTTTTAGAACACATGTTCTTTAAGGGAACAGAAACAAGACCGGGAGCAAAAATCGCTCACGAAGTAGAAACTTTTGGTGGTGAAATTAATGCATTCACATCATTTGATTACACTTGTTACTACATCAACACTCCAAACATAAAGCTTGCTGATTCAATCAACATTCTTTTAGACATGGTTTCAAATCCACTTTTTAAACAAGAAGATCTAATTCCTGAGCGAAATGTAGTTTTCGAAGAGTACAGAAGATCTATTGATAGCCCGAGCCAGTTCGCTTTTGCTAAACTTCAAAACTCAGCTTTCAGCGGAGCTTACGCTCACCAGATCCTAGGTCGCGAAGACACAATTAAAAACTTCACGCGCGAACAACTCCATTTCTTCAGAAAAAATTTCTACAACCTTTCAAATGCACTTTTAATCGTTGCTGGTGATTTAACTGATAAAACTCCAATTGTTAATACAATTGAAGGCTACAAACTTCCATCAGGGCCTGAAAGTACATTTCCAGATTTCGAACTAAAAAAATCTGCAACTGTAGACGTTCACCAAAAAGAAGTTGGGATGGCCACTTTAACTATGGTTATCAAGTCTCCTACTTATTCTGAAAAAGAAGCTGCTAGTGAAGATCTTGCAATCAACTGTCTTGGCTTCGGTGAAACTTCAAGGTTATATGATTCACTTGTTCTGGATAAATCTCTGGCAAACGTGGCCTCAGCATCAACAATGTTTATGGCAAAAGGTGGAGCTCACTTTATCCGCTTAGTATTCCCTCACAAAAACATGACAGAACTTCTTAAAAAGTTCTTAGTTACAATTACTGAAGCAATCGAGAATGGATTGAGCTCAGAAGAAATCGCTAAAATTAAAAACCAGTACCTTTCGTCTAAAATTTACGAAATGGAGTCTATTGAGTCTTTCGCATTCTCACTAGGTCACAGCTACGCTCAAAACGGTGACATCAAGTGTGAAGAAGAATTCATCGAAAGAATCAAAGGAACTTCTTCAAATGCTGTTAACCAATCTTTAAAGAAAATTTTCTCTAAAGACGTTCACATCAGCATGCAGCTACCAAAAGAAGCTGATGCTAAAAAAGCGAAGAAGGAACTAGAAGCTTTCCAAAAGAAAATGAAAGCTCTAAAAACAAATCTGACTGGTGAATCAAAAACTAAGCACAAGATTGAAAAATCTAAATACGATCAGCAGGTTCAATTAATTACAATTAAGCCAGGTGTTTCGTTAATTTATCGTCAGAATAAAATGACTCCGACTTTCGTTCTTCAGGCCTACCTTCGCGGTGGTATTACTGAAGAAACAGCTAAAAATAACGGTGCTTACCATTTACTAAGCTCAATGCTTACAAAAGGTCACAATAAAATTAGCTACGATAAAATCAAAAAGGCCCTTGAAGAAAAATCATCAAGCATCTCTGGATTCTCTGGAAAAAATGCTTATGGTCTTTTAATGCACGGATTAAGTGACAACTTCCAGGATCTATTCCCACACTTCGAAGGAGCTTTCACTTCTCCAGACATGCCAGCAAAATTCTTAACTCATGAAAAACAACTTGCTCAAAGAGCTCTTGTTAATCAAAAAGAAGATCCTGTTAAGCAATGCTTTAAAGAAGTTCAAAGATTATTCTTCGGGACTCACCCATACGCTCTAAGCCCAATTGGAACAGAGAAGACTTTAAAAGCGATTACTCAGAAATCTCTTATTGATACTCATAAGAAGAACCTGAAAACGAAAGAAATCGTTCTTACTTATTGTGGTGATGCTGATCTTCCTGAAGTCTTGGGAACTCTAAAAGTTCTTTTTGATAAACTTCCAACAAGAAAATCGCAAAAGCTAAACTTCAAAAAATATACATCAACTGTTGGTGTAGAGAGATTCATTAAGTTCGACCGTGAACAAACTCAGATCTTCTACGGAATTCCGTGTGGAAAAATGGGAACACCAGAGAACCTTTACTTAAAGATGTTAACGACTCACCTTTCAGGACAGTCGTCAGAACTCTTTGTTGAAGTACGTGACCGCCAAGGTCTATGTTACTCAGCTCAGCCAGTTCACTTCGCTGCCATTGAAGGTGGATACTTCGGGATCTACATGGCCTCAGGATTTGATAAAGTAAATCCAGCGATCGCTGCCATTAAGGACATCATTGAAAGAATTAAAAAAGAAGGATTACCAGAAGAAGACTTCGATAGAATTAAAAATATGATCAAAGGACAAAACCTGATCAATGTTCAAACTAACGAAGATTTCGCAAGTGTTTACTCTGTACCAGTCCTTCAGGCCCAAGGTCTGAACTACTACCACGAAGGAAACAAAGAAATTGAAAACCTAAGCTACTCTGTTTTCCAAAAGAACATCAAGACTGTTCTGTCTAAAAAATGGAATACTGTTGTTGTAGGTCGATCAAACTAATTAAAGTCATTACAGGAAAGTCTTACGAGACTTTCCTGTCTTTTAAAATCAACCACGGCATTGCCGGATCACTATCAGCAGAATATTTCTTAGACACTAAACTCATCAGCAAAGTAACATCTGAAAAATGAGAGGCCATCTTGTGATAAAACGATGGAACATCATAAGCATTCGGACAAAATGAGTTCAGCTTTGAATAAGCAATCCTGCCAACATCTTCGTAATATCTCACATCGATAATCTTCTTATTTAGTGAATCGTAAAAATACCCACAAATTAAAAGTGACATCTCTGCGATATCTTTCAAAATCGTTTTTTGCATTTCGCGAGGATACTGAGAAGACTCCATGAGTTTAATCCCAAGTATTTTTTCACGGGCCTTGCCGTTAACCTGTTCAAAGAATTTCTCAGAGTTACCAAAGTTATCCATCACCTGACTGGAATAAAAAATGGTTTCAGTTGGAAGTGGTGCGAGTGATCGATTGTTAAAATCCTGAAGATGCTCGTAGAAAAATGCTTGTAAATTAGCATCTAGAATCAATTTTGAACCTTGAGACATGGCCTGATTCCTCCTCGTCAGTTTGTTCTTAAAAAACAAACCATATTAAATATTACTACATGAGTAATATGCTTCGATATAAGGAATTTATTTCCTTCAATTTTAAAGGGGGATTCTTAGGGAGTTATAAAACTTAATTCCGTCTGATGTAGACCCATCAAAAGCAATCTGTTTATCGTGTAAGACTATGATTCGATTACAATATTTTTTGATTTCTTCGGTACTGTGACTAACAATCGCCACTGCCCCACACTTTGAAATAAGCTGCTGAATTCTCTTTTCAAGCTTCTCGCTGAAGAATTGGTCTGTACCACCAAATGCTTCATCAATGACCAAAAGATCCGTTCCTCTGAAAGTTAAAAGCGATAAAAAAAGCCTCGCCTTCATCCCGCGGCTATAGTTTTTCACTGGCGTATCAATATGTTCATGAAGTTCACTGAAATGAATGGCCTCTTCGATAAGCTCTTTTTTATCATTTACTGATAACTCGCTATAAAGCAACTCAACCAGAACAATGGCATTTTCTCTTCCAGTCAGGTCAGGATAAATGGCCACATTCCCATCAAATAAGGCCCTGGTCTCGCCATAAATTTCAACGTTATGATGCTTAATAATCCCTGATAAATAACGACACAAAGAAGTTTTCCCCACTCCATTCGTTCCCAGAATACCGATGACATCGCCTTTTTTAATATCAAGGTTAACTTTTCTCAAAACAACCATACGATCTGCATGGGTAAAAAAATAATGAAAAGGATTTTTTACGACTTCAACAAAAAAGTCACGCACCGTTCTGGAGCGATGATAAGTAGGCTCATATGAAATCGTAAAATCGTTCAATTTTAAAATGAGATCTTTAGACATTGATGTAAAAATCCTTCATTTTTTTTGTCATTAATAATTTTAAAATGCCACTACAAGTAATAATTATCCCTACTGTTATCACAAGATCTTTCGCCCACGCCCTAAGATTTAAGCTATGAAATGAATCTTGAAATAAGGCCACGATAGGATAAAAAATATTCAGATTATAAATCCATTGATACTCAGGGTTCACGTATTGGATTGTATAAAAAATGGGCGTTAGGAAAAAGGCAATATTCATCACAAAGCTGGTAACAAACTGAACGTCCCTGTAAAAGACATGCAGAAAACTTACGATGCCAGTAATAATAAAAACAAAAGGCAAAAGCACTAAAGAATTTGCAAAAAACAACAAAACTTGAAGCCCTGAAATTTTCACCAAACCAAAAGTCATAAGCGTAATAATAAGGAATAAGGCCGCAACGATGTAGTTAACAAAATTATCTAAAACCTGACTGGCAATAATATCCATAGGACTGATCTTAAATCCTAATAGTAAATCTCTGGATCCAACTAAACTTCCCGACAAGGCAGTTACAGATTGAGAAATAAAAAACCAAGGTAGAAGACCCGACAATAAAAAGGCAGGATACTGATCAATGTTAATTTTTAATATAAGTTTGAAAACCAGTGCCTGAACTGAAAAATTGATAATCGGATTAGCGATAACCCAGATAAATCCAGCAAGCGTTTTACGATACCTGGATCTCATCTGATAATAAGTTAATGTTAAAATTTTTCTTAAATAACTCATGTCAAACCAAGAAGTATTCTACACTTCGTAAAAAATCCAATTTTATAGTTAACAACTCTGCCTAAAACTTTGTCGAAGCCGAACGCATCATCACAATGCCCTTCTTTTAAGCTACGGGTTATAATGTCTCCCTTATTAAAGGTTTTATTCACATGCCAGACATAGTGACACATATAAACCGGAGTTTCTTTAAATACCAAAATATCAAACCTCTTAAGGTCCTCAAGTTTGACACTTTCAAGTATCAGCTCCGCTCCAATCTGAATTAATGGCTCCATCGAACCAGAGACGACTCTGTATTTGGTCTCCATAACTACTCACCGTGACAAGCCCATTGTTTTATGAAATTTTATCATTGGAAAGAGCGAATATAATAGAGTTAAATTAGATAATGAGATTTTTTCAGAAAGTAATCTATTATTCTTGTTATCTCTTTTACAAAATTATTGTGAAAGCGAGCCATCCAGAGATAAAAGACATCTGGTACAGGAACTCGTTCTGTTTTGATTATTGGAAATTTTTAAAAAGTGATATCGACATCACTATCGTCTTTGAAAAGTCTAAAAAGCATCTCATAAAAGAAATCAGCTATACTCACTCTGTCTTCCGCAGGTTTTTTCCTATTATTGGTGAACTCTTAATTTATAGCGAAGATCTTAAGCAGCCTCTCTTGGAGTGTGTCAATACATACGAACTAGGAAGAGATCCGTTTCTTATCGAAAAATACGAACTCATTAAAAAACCAGATCATTATGAAAAAATTATTTTTCTTCATAAATTCCTGGTCGCTAATTGGTTCAAAAAAGAAAGACCAAAAAAAACAGCTTATTACATGGAGCAAATTGAACTTGGGCCTCCAAAACCATTCATGGATCTTATAGACGATTTAGGATCTTTATTAGGTGTCGATCAGGTCGAATTCAAAAAACATTATATAAAACTGATGGAACTTGAAGAAGCTCCCCTTGAAATAGACTTCCCTGCTGTTATCTACGCCCTTTTTTATAACAAACTCTGTTATCTAAAAATGAATAGACCTCTTGATCTCAATGAGAAAAATATATTAGAAAAAACTGTTTTGTGGGAACTATGGGGATGCTACAGTTATCAGGGCTCAGTCGATTTTACTAACTTACAGGAACACCTAAAAAGACTAATAGGTGGACTTGATACGCTTGCTAGTGAAGAATTTAGCAATCACAGTCAAAGTCTTGCAAAACAATTAGGTCTACTTGAAGAATGATTAACAAACAGAAACTTGATTCAATTAAAAATGCGCCTAATGGATTCTGCTTGGCAAAGTGGTATCAGGTTACAATTGACCTGAGTCGTGGTTATACCCACAGTTGTCATCATCCAATGAGACACAAAATTCCTGTTGAAGAAATTATTAAAGACCCATCTGCTCTTCATAATACACACTTCAAAATGCTCCAAAGAAAATTAATGCTCGATGGTATTCGTCCACCAGAGTGTGACTATTGTTGGAAAATTGAAGACACAGCAGGCGATCACTTGTCTGACAGATTTATTAAATCTACCGATAATTGGGCCTATGATCTCTTAGATGAAACCCTCAAGTCACCATGGGATAAAAAAATATCTCCAACTTATGTCGAAGTTATTTTCAGCTCAGATTGCAATTTAAATTGTGCTTACTGCATGGCCGATGTTAGCTCGTCCATTGAAAGCGAAATGCAAAAATTTGGTCCATATCCGGTGACTTCTAATCAACATCGTATGCCCAGAGAAAAGGCCATTAAAGAAAATAATCCCTATGTAACAGCTTTCTGGTTATGGTTTCCAGAGATGGTCAAGACTTTAAGAGTTTTCCGAATTACTGGTGGAGAACCTCTTCTATCTAAAGAGACTTTTAAAGTTCTGGATTATTTAATAGATCATCCAGCTCCCAATCTCTCTCTTGCAATAAATACTAATTTAAGTTATTCCTCAACCCAATTACAAAAATTAATATCACAGGTAAAAGTTTTATTCGCACACAAGGCGATCAAAGCTTTTTCAATTTATACCAGCCTTGATGGTTTCGACGATCAAGCATCTTATATTCGCAAAGGGCTCGATTTAAATAAATTTAAAGCTAATATCTCACTAATTACTGACTCATTACCAGAATCCGAAATTATTTTAATGTGTACCTATAACATTCTATCAATTACTTCATTTAAGGATCTACTCGACTGGATTGTTGAACAAAAGAATGCCGGTAAAAGAATCACTCTGGATATTTCTTACCTAAAAGAGCCAGAATACTTACGCGCAAATCTTGCGGACGACTCACTTAAAAGTAAAATGAATGATGATTTAGAATATATGAAAACACTAAAGCAGTTTTCACAATACGAGATCAATAAGTACGACAGAATTGTCAGCTGGGTTAACACTAAAACTGCTGATCCGTTCAAATTTGTCTATCAGGCTGATTTCTACACTTTTATAAATGAATTTGATAAGAGATTTAAGTCAAATTTTTCGGCCTTATTTCCCGGCCATAAAAAATTCTATAGATCATGCATGAAAAGTTACTTATGGAAGAAGATTTATTCTTTGGGCAACAAATAAGGTCCAGTCTTTAAACTCTTTAGTAGATAGTAAGTTCTCTTCGCTACTAGCATAAATACTTCCCTTAAAAATTTTCTCTTTAAGAGTCTCAGTCATTACAATTTCATCTTCAGAAAAATTCTTATGCAAAACGAATCCATGTTTCATAGAAATATTAACATATAAATCCCCTTCTTTCTTCTCGCCGATTTTTTCAAGAGGAAGTGCTCCCCTCCTTAGAAGATCATGCAGGAGCGATGAATCTGAAAAATAAAACTGTAGAGGATTTAAAAAATGAAACTTAAGTTCAGAAACATTCTTTTTTAGGAATTCTTTATAATCAATAATATTGATGTTTTTTCCAGAAAGTTTATCGAAAACAATTTTCAGAAGTTTATGTCCCCACGAAAAATCTTCGTTGTGACCTTCTTCTCCTAAAAACGCACAGCTAGATAACAGGACTGTTACATTATCAAATGCTGACATTTGAGAAGCGACTCTATCCATCTCTTTTTCAAATACTTCTTTAGGTGTTGAATCTTTATCAGGAGAAATCAGAAGTAATAATTCTTTTGCTTGAATATCCAGAATCTTTTCATTCACAAAAAGATCTCTCAACACAACCTTCTCTCTCCAGGCCTTTGGAACCAGCATCGAAAACTTTGAATCAACGATTAGAACCGGATCAATTTCATGAGGAACTGGATTAACCGCAAAATACTTCATCAACGGATAAACGCCATCTCTAAGCGAAAGTAGAGGAAAAATCCGAAACCCTTTAAAGTTTCCTTCTTCCAGCTCAAAACTAAAAATAGGATTAATCGTAGAATGATAAGCGTGTGAATCAGGCAGAAGATAGGTCCAAAACTTCCTATGCATAGGAGTCGGATGCGTCCATATTTTTTCATAAGAAAAAATAGAAGACGTTTTATTCTTTTCAATTAATTCATGGATCTTTTCAAGAGACATAAGCTTTATAAATCTCCTTATATATATCTAAGAACTGGGCCACTTTTGCTCTAAAAGGCGCTAGTGGATTCACTTTAAAAAGAGCACACATCTTATAAAAGACAGGGTCAAATTTTTCAAACCCTGAAAAATTAATGTCATTCACAGTACGTTTTATTTTTTCACTACAAGCACCAACCGACAGTTCAGTAAAAGCTTCTTTAGAAGTCTGTGCTCTCTTTTCAAGATTACTTTCAGACATCAAAAGAGTTTTCATTAGCTTTTTTCTGGCCTCATCAATATTGAGTTGTGGACCATCATTAGTTAATTCAACTTTAACCAGATCTACATCTTTTGAATAAGTCTTAAAGGATGCAAACCCTGCCCAGTCACTTAATAAACATGGTAGTCCAGTAGCAAGAGACTCTGCCACTGACATTCCATAATCTTCATCGTTAAACGTACTCAAGCTCATAAATAAATCAGCAGCATGATACGCTTTTAGTAGTTCACTTGAATTTAACTGACCGATAAATTTTATTTTTTGATTATCAGCTTCAGTTAGTGGATTCGCACTACTAAATTGTAAATAATATGATCCAGGTAGGCCTTCAATACCAGCGTATGGCAAAAGAATATCGTCCCATGGTCCAATGATCCAAAGCTGGGCCTTTTTATTTAAAGCACTCTCCAGACTTTTAAAAATCTTTATAAGTTTATCTACATTTTTTTGATAAGAAATTCTGCCAGTGTAAATGATAACAAAATCATCTACAGCATTTAATTTTTCACGATATTCTTTGCGATTACCAACAAGGTTATCCACATTAAATTTTTGCTCACTAACTGGAAACGGAATAACGGAACATACAGATGAACTAGTTACACAGAATGTTTCCACTAATTTTTTTTGTCGTTCTGAAGCAGCAATAAAATGCACAGGGTATCTTTGAATAGATTTCTCAACCGCTTCCCACCCATTACAATCCAGAACAAAATCACCAAACAGGTGAACAAGGAATTTAGGTTTTTGCTCATATTCATACTGAGCAAAAGTTATATCCAAGGCCTCAACCATTAAGGCCGCATTAGGCTTATGATCCAGCCATACAATCAGATCGAACTTATTTTTTTTAATGTCTTCAGCATGTGCGTAGGCTTGAAAAAGTGAAAGATCTTCCGCCACTTTTAAAGTGACAACTTCCTGATCTTTGAAGGCCTGAAAATAGCTCTCAGCAAGATTGCTGGTAATATGCTTACAGCTCTCCCACGCAGAGATTTCGTCCTTAGAAATGAGTAAGATCTTTTGATATTTCATTAAAGAAATTATGACCTAGTAAAAACTTTCTGGCAAAAATTAGGATTTTCTTTTAATCAGATAGTCATTTATGACGAGATAGTCCGTAGGCGTATTTTCCATAAAACGTCTGACATCCTGAATAGTTTCCACAATAGGCTCATCCATGACATTCAACGAAGTATTCAAGAGACATGGCAGTCCTGACTTTTGTCCAAATCTCTCAAGAAGTTTATAAAATTTTTCATTCTGCCCAATTTTTACCGTTTGCATTCGGGAAGTTCCATCAATATGGCTGACTTCCTTAAGTAGTTCAGCATGCTCATCACGAACCTTAATTGCAAAAGACATGTAGGGATTATTGAAATTTTGATCTATATCAAAATAAACATGGGCCTTTTCCTGGATAATTGAACATCCATAAGGTCTAAAACTTTCCCTGAATTTGATACTTTGATTCAATTTATCTTTGAGCCCAGCTACATCCGGGCGAGCTAAAATACTCCTATTTCCCAATGCACGAGGTCCAGATTCACTTCTTCCTTGAAACCAGGCCACGATATATTTTTCATTAAGTAGCCTAGCTGTTTCTTCAATGATGTCGTTACACTTCTTAATTTCAAAACGATCCAGAGGAAATTCTCTTTCAATAGCAGCATCTTGTGGAATAGAGGCCTTCGCGCCAAAATAGGCAGACTGATTCTCAAAAGGAACTGGCATCCAGCTACCTCGATTATTTTGATACTTTAAATAATGAGCAAGACCAAATCCAATACATTCATCTCCAGGAAATGGAGGAACAAAAATTTTGCTGAATAGTTTTTGGTACATTAATTTGGCATTATTAGTACAGTTGAGTGCACATCCACCAGTAAGAATTAAATTCTCATAATCCGGATACTTCATTTTTATCAATTGAATGATTTTATCATAATCACTTTCCAGTTTCTGCTGAACCGAAGCCGCTATGTTTTTAAACAGCGTATGATCTAAATCCTCCCAATCCTTTTTACTCTTTCCTTTAAAAGAATAATCCCAATTTAAATTCTCTTGAAACTGTAAATGCTCTTCATACTCCATCGGCGTACCAAATGAAGCAAGCCCCATAACTTTTCCAGAAGAGTTAGGTGAATTAAAAATAAATTCAGACGCCGTCTCATAACTCCCACCAATTCTATTGGCAAAACTACGAGTTGAATTTGTCGTAAACCGCACTAACTGCTGAAACACTTGAGTGAGATTCACACCATTCTGCAAGTAAACTGTACACTCTTCAAACTCTCCACCACCAACATCAGTCCCTGCTCCATCCATAACAACAATCACCGACTTTTCAAAAGGTGAAAGCGTCAGTGCCGCATAAGCATGACAAAGATGATGAGGAACATAAGGAAGATCAGGATTAAAATGTTTTGTAAAAATCCCCAATTCGTTTTTCTGAAGATAATCATAAAAAGGAAATAGAGTATTTTGAATGTCCTCAATAGTAGAAGGCCTATGCACATCTCTATTTTCGGCCATCTTTAATGTTTGAATATTTAATCTTGAATAAACTGATTTCAGAGGTAATTCCGGCCATAAACCAGAGTTCTTTTTTCTATTGAGTCTTTCGGTAAGTATGAGTTCGGTACTGTTTTCATCAATCAAGCAGATCGATGAATTAAACTTTGTTTTTCCAAGGCCCAAAAACTGCAAATTGTCTTTCTTTGAGTCGTCATTCTGCATAATTTACGCCTTAGCTTTGATGAATATTAACTATAAACTAAAAAACTAAGAAGTGAAATGGGCCATGACGTCATTGAATCGAGTAATATTTCACGGCCTGCTAACTATTTGGTAGAGTAAGTTGTAATCAAATTTTTAAGGAAGCACTATGCTGAAAGATTGGGAAAAACTCGTAGAAAAAGAAACAAAAGGCAAAAAGCCTTCTGACCTAACATGGAACTCTCCGGAAGGAATTCCTGTTAAAGCTTTCTACTCAAAAGCAGATATAGAGAAATTACAATACACAGATACAATGCCTGGAATTGAGCCATTCATCCGTGGCCCAAAAGCAACAATGTACGCTGGACGTCCTTGGACAATCAGACAGTACGCAGGATTTTCAACTGCAGAAGAATCAAACAACTTTTACCGCAAAGCTTTAGCTGCCGGAGCACAAGGTGTTTCTGTTGCTTTCGATTTAGCGACTCACAGAGGATATGATTCAGATCACCCAAGAGTTTCTGGTGACGTTGGTAAAGCTGGTGTTGCTATCGATTCTGTTGAAGATATGAAAATTCTTTTTGATGGAATTCCATTAGATAAAGTTTCAGTTTCAATGACAATGAATGGGGCCGTCCTTCCAATTCTCGCAAACTATATCGTTGCAGCAGAAGAGCAAGGTGTAACTCAAGATAAACTTTCTGGAACAATCCAAAACGATATCTTAAAAGAGTTCATGGTAAGAAATACTTACATCTTCCCACCAGCTCCATCAATGCGAGCAATCGCAGATATCTTCAGCTACACAGCGAAGAATATGCCAAAATTCAATTCAATTTCTATCTCGGGTTATCATATGCAAGAGGCCGGAGCAGACGCAGCTCTTGAGCTTGCTTACACAATCGCCGATGGAAAAGAGTATATCGAAACAGCAATCAAGTCTGGAATGAACATCGACGACTTCGCTCCAAGACTTTCATTCTTCTTCGGTATCGGAATGAACTTCTACATGGAAATTGCAAAACTTAGAGCTGCTCGATTCCTATGGAATAAAGTTGTTTCAAAATACAATCCAACAAAAGAAGACTCAAAAATGCTCCGCACTCACTGCCAGACATCTGGTTGGTCACTAACAGAGCAAGACCCATACAACAACGTTATCAGAACAACGATTGAAGCTATGGCCGCAGTTTTTGGTGGAACCCAATCTCTTCACACTAATGCTTTTGATGAAGCCATCGCTCTTCCAACAGAATTTTCTGCTAGAATTGCCCGCAACACTCAAATCATTATCCAGGAAGAAACTCACATCACAAATGTAGTTGATCCTTGGGGTGGTTCGTACATGATGGAGTCTCTTACTCAAGAGATGATTAATCGTGCTGAAGAAATCATGGCCGAAGTGGAACAAGCTGGTGGAATGGCAAAAGCTATCGAGACTGGTCTTCCAAAACTTAACATTGAAAAATCAGCAGCCATTAAACAAGCAAGAATTGATAAAGGTTTAGATGTTATCGTTGGTGTAAACAAGCACCGTCTTCAAACAGAAGACTCAATTGAAACATTAGAAATCGATAATCATGCTGTTCGTGATTCACAAATTGAGCGACTAAATCACTTACGCACTCACAGAGATGACCATGCAGTTATGCAAGCTCTGGAAGACCTAACTGACTACGCAAGAACTGGAAACGGTAACGGACTAGATCTAGCGATCAAAGCAGCAAGACTTCGCGCCAGCATCGGAGAAATCACATACGCACTTGAAAGAGTATGGGGCCGCTACAATGCTAACTCGCAAACAGTAACAGGCGTATATGGTAAATCTTTTGAAAAGGATGAGAACTGGATGAAAATCACTGAAGACATTAAATCATTTGTTGAAAGACACGGACGCAGACCAAGAATGCTCGTTGCTAAAATGGGACAAGATGGACACGACCGCGGAGCTAAAGTTATCGCGACAGCTTTTGCTGACGTAGGTTTCGACATCGACCTTGCTCCTCTATTTTCAACACCAGCAGAAGTTGCAAAACAAGCTGTAGAAAACGACGTTCACGTTGTCGGAGTTTCATCTCAAGCAGCAGGACATAAAACGTTAATTCCTGAATTAATGGCAGAACTAAAAAAACTAGGCGCTGACGATATCATCGTAGTTGCTGGTGGAGTTATTCCAAAAACAGATTACGACTTCCTTACAAAAGCAGGCGTAAAAGGAATTTTCGGACCAGGAACAGTTATCCCAGTTGCAGCAAGAGATGTTCTAGCAGCAATCGAAGCTAACCTTACGGATAAAAAATAATGATCGACATCAACAATCTTATTAAAGGCGATAGAAGAACCTTAGCAAAGGCCATCACACTTCTTGAATCAACAAAAGATAGTGATCGAATCGAAGCGAGTGAATTATTAGATCAGGCCTTACCTCACACAGGTAAGAGCTTCCGTCTCGGCATCACAGGTGTCCCAGGTGTAGGTAAATCAAGCTTCATCGAGGCCTTCGGACAATTCCTAATCGCAAAAGGCCACAAGGTCGCAGTTCTTGCTGTAGACCCAAGTTCACCAATAAACGGTGGAAGCATCATGGGTGATAAAACACGCATGGAAAAACTCTCTCAAGAACCAAACGCATTCATCCGCCCCTCTCCTACATCAGGATCCCTTGGCGGAGTTTCACATAAAACCAGAGAAGCTGCTCTTCTATGTGAAGCAGCTGGATTTGATTTCATCCTCATCGAAACTGTCGGTGTCGGACAATCAGAATACGAAGTCCATAGTATGGTCGATTTTTTCGCCATTCTTATGCTTCCAAATGCCGGAGACGAACTTCAAGGAATCAAACGCGGAATTCTCGAACTCGCAGACCTCATCATCGTCAATAAAGCAGACGGAAATATGAAACAGATGGCAAAGGCCGCTGTTCAACAATACTCAGGCGCTCTTGAATTATTAACATCAGTTTCCCTATGGAAACCCAAAGTTGTAACAAGCTCATCTGTCGAAAAGATTGGAATCAGCGAAATCTACGACATCCTGACTGAGTATAAAAATACTTCTAATATCGTAGATCAGATAAAAGAGAAGCGCTCAGATCAAAACAAGGACTGGTTCAATAAACTAATCCATGAACTCATCGAATTAAAAATTAATTCAAAACTAGAATTCAAAAAACAAAAAGCTGATTTAGAAAAAGACGTGGCCACATCAAAAACGTCACCACTAAAAGCTGCTCATAAACTAGTCGACACTATTTTATTCAAAGAAAAATAAAAAAGGCTCCCGAAGGAGCCTTTAATTAAAACAAAATTATCAAAATCTAATTACTCAGCTTCAACTTCAATCATTAAAACACCATTATCAAGAGCGTCTCCGACCTTAACGTGAATAGCTTTAACAATCCCATCAGTTCCACACTTAATTTCGTTTTCCATTTTCATAGCTTCTAAAATTAACAGTGCTTGTCCCTTAGAAACTTTGTCACCAACTTTACAGTCGATTTTAACAACTTTTCCAGGCATTTGAGTAAATAGTCCACCTTCATCTCCACCACCAAGCGAAGAAGGCTTATAACCGCGGTAAAGTTTAAAAACTCTATCCACGTTTAGCATAATCCCCGGTGAATCCTGACGAGCTAGCTTATTCCATCTAGTTCCATCAGTAGATGCAAAGTATTGATCAGCAAGTTTTCTAACAAAGATCGTTTCTTTGTTAAGTTCTTTTTGATCCTTAATCGTTCTGAATTCGAATTCAACCATCTCAGCAGAGTGAGTGATTGTTTTCGTTAAATCTACGATATATTCATTCTTATCGTTATCAATTAAATACGTTCTCATTATAACCCCATTCTTCTAGCTTCAATCCCGGCAATTTGCTTGTAGATTGAAGTGAAGTTCATATCAGTAACAACTTGCTCTTGAGGTTTCTCAGTTGCAATGAAGTTAGTTGAATATTTACCGTTAATGAAAACTTCATTTCTCATAATAACTTTATGAAGAGGAATGTTAGTCTTCAACCCTTCCAGAAGTAATCCATCAAGAGCAGCTCTCATTTTTCTGATTGCAACTTCTCTTAAAATCCCTTTAACAACCAGCTTTCCAACCATTGGATCGAAGTCTGGAGTTACTTGAAGACCTTTATAAAGACAGTTATCAAAACGAGTTCCTTGAGGGAAGTTCGTTTCACAACCTGTTACAGTTCCTGGAGCTGGAAGCATTGTGATTGGATCTTCAGCACAGATACGACATTCAATCGCGTGACCTGTTCTCTTAATCCATTCCTGTGAAGGAATCCCAAGATCTTCACCGAAAGCAGACTGGATCATACATACGATCAAATCGATTCCCGTGATTTCTTCAGTAATCGGATGCTCTACCTGAATACGAGTGTTCATCTCTAAGAAGTAAAATTCTTTATCTTCACCCATAATTAATTCAACAGTTCCTGCTGAATCGTAATTAATAGCTTTAGCTAATTTTACGGCCGAATTACAAACTCTCTGACGTAGTTCTTCATCATCACCAATGAATGGCGACGGTGCTTCTTCTACGATCTTCTGGTGGCGACGTTGAATCGAGCATTCTCTTTCGAAAAAGTGAAATACGTTGCCTTTTCTATCAGCTAAAATCTGAACTTCAATATGGTGTGGATTAACAATGAACTTCTCAACAAGAAGATCACCGTTTTTAAATGCAGATGCAGCTTCTCTTCCAACAGCTTCGAAGTTATTTCTAACGTCTTGCTCATTGAAACATGTACGCATCCCACGTCCACCACCACCAGCAACAGCTTTTAGTAGAATAGGATATTTAATTTCGTTAGCAATCTTGATGGCTTCTTCAATAGTTTTTACTGGCCCAGTAGAACCCGGAACAACCGGCATCCCAACTTTCTTAGCAAATTCTTTTGAAACAGCTTTATCACCCATTACTCTTACAGCTTCTGGGTGCGGTCCAATCCAAACGATTCCATTATCAACTAGCGCCTGAGAAAACTCAGTGTTCTCTGATAAGAATCCGTATCCTGGGTGAACACCATCAATTTGGTATTTTTTACAAACTTCTAAAATATTTGGAATATTTAAATAAGTCTCAGCATTAGTAGAACCTGGAAGACGTACCCATTCATCACAAACTTCTAAGTGTTTTGCTTGAACTTCATTATCCGTCCAAACTCCCACAGCAGTGTGACCTAACTCGCGACACGCTTTTGCGATACGAGCGGCAATCTCTCCACGGTTAATGATAAGAATTCTTTTGTTTCCTGAAGTAATCTTACTCATAGTTGGATGTTCCCGTGTTTACGTTTCGGCTTTTCTTGCTTCTTATTTTTAAGAGCAACCAAATACTCATAAACTCTCTTGCGAGTTTCTTCCGGAAGAATAATTGCATCCATGAATCCAAGTTCAGCCGCTCTATAAGGATTAGCAAACTTCTCTTCATAATCAGCAATCAACTGAGCTTTTTTATCGTCGAAAGCTTTTCCAGTTAATCCTTCCATATCAGCACGATTAATAATGTTAACTGCACCTTCAGCTCCCATAACCGCAATTTCTGCAGTTGGGTAAGCCAGGTTTACGTCAGTCTTAATGTGCTTAGATGCCATAACCAGGTAAGCACCACCGTAAGATTTACGAGTGATGATTGAGATAAGAGGAACAGTTGCTTCAGAGTAAGCATAAAGAAGTTTTGATCCGTGCTTAATGATCCCACCAAACTCTTGGTTAGTTCCTGGAAGGAATCCTGGAACGTCTACTAAAGTTAAAATAGGAATATCAAAAGCGTCACAGAATCTAACGAATCTTGCAGCTTTTTCAGAAGAAGAAATATCAAGTACCCCAGCTAATACAGCAGGCTGATTAGCAACGATCCCGATCTTAATTCCACCAATTGAAGCAAACCCTACGATAATGTTCTTAGCGTAGTCTTTATGAACTTCTAAGAATTGAGAGTCATCAACGATGTCGAAGATGATTTCTTTCATGTCGTATGGTTTTTTCGGATTAGCAGGAACAGTTTCTTTAATTTTTACGTTGTCGCGATAAATTGTATCCGACGTGTATTTTGGAGTCGCTTTCGTAAAGTTAGCTGAAGGAATATAAGAAAGAAGCTCGCGCACTCTTTCGAAACATTCATCTTCGCTTGCAACTTTAAATTGAGCTACACCAGATTTTTCAGAGTGAGCAGTAGCTCCACCTAATTGATCTTTTGTTACTTCTTCGTGAGTTACAGTCTTGATAACATCTGGACCAGTAACGAACATGTATGAAGATTTATCAACCATGAAAATGAAATCTGTTAGAGCAGGAGAATAAACCGCTCCACCAGCACATGGCCCCAAGATTAATGAGATTTGAGGAATAACTCCAGAGCACTTTACGTTTCTGTAGAAAATTTCTCCGTATCCCGCTAGCCCTTCAACACCTTCTTGAATACGAGCTCCACCTGAATCATTCATACCGATCATTGGAATTCTATTTTCAAGAGCGAAATCCATGATCTTACAAATTTTCTTAGCGTGTGCCGCTCCAAGAGATCCACCAAAACATGTGAAGTCTTGAGAATATAATGCGATTTTTTGTCCGTTGATTGTTGCTACACCAGTAACAACACCGTCACCAAGAAAAGACTCTCCTTTTCCCATGGCCGCTGTTTTACTAATAACAAAACGATCGAATTCAAGAAATGAACCTGGATCTACCAGACGCTCAATTCTTTCTCTCGCCGTGAACTTACCTTGTTCATGTTGTTTTTTGATTCTGGCTTCACCACCACCTACTTCAGATTCTTGTCTGAGTTTAAGCAATAGCTCGCGCTTCCCTTCCAGGGTTTGGGTCTGAGACATAAAAAAACCTCCTAAAGAAGACGGCATTTTATACTGTCATTCCTTAGGAGGCTACTTATACTGCGTCAAAAAATACTTAAAATTTACGCGGCCTTAACTCTCTTATCAAGTCCGTACTTATCTACTTTCATAATTAAGCTCGCTCTAGAGATATCTAGCTCTTTAGCTAACTTAGATTTATTGAAATTGCAGCGCTTCAATCCTTCACGGATCATCATAATCTCTAACTGCTCAAGCGCTTCTCTTAAAGTCCCTTCAGTATCAACGCCTTTGAACGCTGGTTCTGCCGAAGCTCCCCAATCAATGATTCGCGGTGAAAGATTTTCCGGCCCAATCATTTTCTCGTCCCCAGCTAAAACCACAAGTCTTTCAACTTCGTTTTCTAGCTCACGAACGTTCCCTGGCCATGGATAATCCAACATTTTTTCCATACATTTTTTAGCAAAAGTTTTTAACGCTTTTCCTGACTCATCACATCGCTTCTTAAGGAAGAAATCCATAAGTACTGGAACGTCTTCTCCACGGTCACGAAGAGGTGGAAGACCAACGTTGATTACGTTAATTCTGTAATATAAATCTTCTCTGAACTCACCTTTCGCCATCATCTCTTTAAGATTCTTATTCGTTGCCGCAACAATTCTCACGTCAACTTTCTTAGGCGCCGTCGCTCCTACCGGAAGATAAGTCCCTTCCTGAAGAACGCGTAGTAACTTAACCTGCATTGATAGAGTTGTATCCCCGATCTCATCCAGGAACAGTGTCCCACCGTTAGCCGTTTCAAATAGACCTTTCTTATCTTTCACCGCTCCAGTAAACGACCCTTTCATATGCCCGAATAATTCCGAGTCAAGAAGGTTATCGTTAAACGCTGAGCAGTTAACAGCTAAAAACATTTTATCTTTTCTTGGAGAATAAAAGTGGATGGCCTTAGCAACAAGCTCCTTACCAGTCCCGTTTTCCCCTTGAATAAGTACAGACGATTCAGATGAAGAAATCTTCTCAAGAAGAGAATAAATTTGTTGCATCTTCTTCGATTTACCAATCATCGCATGGTATCTGTATTTCTCACCAACTTCAGATGATAGTGCATGAATATGCTCTTCACGTTTCGTGATCTCATCATGAAATGAAACCATCTCTTCCGCTACTAATCCTGTAAGTTCTTTTACGTAATCTAATTCACGAGGCCACATCTTCTTAATCTTCTCACATGCAGAAGCTGCGTCCGCCGGTGTCGATCCACACTCAATCATTTGCGCCTTAAGTGCTTCAATATCTCCAGACGTTGCCGTATCCAAAACGAATGGATAAACAAACACCGCTCCAGCAAATTCCCCTTCCATCTTTACAGGAAAAGCAACTCCCTTTACGTTCTTGAAATATGATTCATAAACCACGATCTCATCTTTACCAGATGCCATCGCTTCAACAACTTTCTCAATATCTTCTGCTAAGAAGTCATGCCCATATGCTGCTTGCATCTGAACTTTCATGAAATGACTTTTGAATGCGTGAGTTTTACTCGTATGATCTGACCAAAGTTTTCCGTGAGCATCTGTATAAAACATTTCCACATCAAACCACTTCCCTAGAATTCCTTCTAGTTTAGAAATAACGTGAAGTTTTCCCATGTCTTGCCAATTAATCATACAACTCTCCTAAATCGAGTTTCGATGTTTCAGTATAAAAACATCTAAGTTGTAAAACTTTTCGGCACTTTCACGAAAATCTTAAATAAATTGATAAAAGAATTAACAGGTAAAGGATTTACCCATCTATTAAAAAAAGACAGTTCAGACTTTCGGAATCTTAAGCGAATAAAAATGCTACAAAAGTAGTCCGCTGGATTGCCAGATCTCTTAAAAAAGGCAATTCGCCTCTTTATTTAACTTAAACTAGTAAAAATGTTGCGCATTTTTTCGACAATCTTTTTCGACTATCAGTGTGTTTCTATTTTACGTTCTTCGACTTTTTGGTCATTTAGCCAAAAACTTAGACGGGTAACGTACGATTCGGCCAACCAATCCTGGGGCCCAATAAATTTATTAATATGTTTCCCCGTACTATTAAAGAGAAACGTCTCCGGAACCTTTAGTGTACCCAATTGGTCCATTACTCTATTTTCTTTATCGATAGCAAAAGTCACATTCTTTGGAATATTCGGAAATCGAGTCAGAAACTTCTTAATCTTCATCTCTTCATCGTTAACCGCGATCAAAAGAAACTTAACCCCAGAATCCTGTACTTTAGCAGCATAAGATAAAAACTCCGGCATCTCCTTCTCACAAGGCGCACACCACGTCCCCCAGATATGAACAAACACTCCCGTAGACCCAGCTAAAAAGTCATTAGACTTAATAACGGCCATCGAGCTTACATTGGTCACATTAAATTCCGGAAGCACTTTTAAAACCGGCGCAGAGTTATCAGCACTACTTCCGTAGAACACCTTTCTCTCATAGCTACCATATAAAAAAGTAAGCCCTAACAGAGCTGCAATCAGAAGAATCTTTTGGAAAAAATTTAATTTCATATTGAAAAAATAGGCAAAAAAAAGCCTCCCGTAAAGGAGGCTTTAATATTTAAAAATCGATCTAACTATTCAACTAAAGCGAAGTAACTCATCTTAGCGTTATCACCAACACGCCCTTCAGCGATTTTGATAACTCTAGTGTATCCACCATTTCTAGTTTTGAACTTTGGAGCAACATCATTGAATAAGAATGTTACTGCTTTATCAGAGTTCAATTTAGAGTATGCAATTCTTCTGTTGTGAACTGTATCAACTTTTGCAAGTGTGATTAGCTTTTCAACATATGATCTTAGGGCCATACATCTAGCATGAGTTGTCTTAATTTTTCCGTGCTCGAATACTTCGATAGCAAGGTTTTTAATGATTGCTACTCTGTGAGCTGGCTTTACGCCTAAAGTATATTTGTGATTCCCGTGTCTCATAATTCCACCTAATAATTAATTTCTTAGTTTTTACCTAAAGTTTTACCGTCTTGCATATCTTTCATTAAACTGTCGACTTTCATCCCAAGTCCAAGACCCATGCTTGTTAGAATTTCTTTAATTTCATTTAAAGACTTTCTACCAAAGTTCTTAGTTCTTAGCATTTCACCTTCTGTCTTCGAAACTAGTTCGTAGATATACTTAATGTTAGCATTCTGTAAACAGTTTGCTGAACGAACTGAAAGTTCAAGTTCAGATACTGGCTTAAGAAGCGCATTGTTTGTAGGTGAAGAAACTGCGATTGGTTTAGAATCGTGTTTAACAACTTGCTCTTCGTCTTCAAAAGTTAAGAACACAGCTAACTGGTCTCTTAAGATTTTTGCAGCGAAAGCGATCGAATCAGCAGGGTTAATCCCTGAGTTCGTCCACACTTCAAGCGTAAGTTTATCGAAGTCAGTTCTCTTACCAACACGAGTGTTTGTAACAGAGTAGTTAACACGGTAAACAGGCGAGAAAAGTGTATCTAAATAGATCCACCCAACAGGTAGCTCATATTCATCTTTGTTATCTACAGCAGTAACATAACCTTTTCCGCGTGCCACTTTAAGTTCAACTTTAAGTGATCCACCAGAAGAGATGTTAGCGATAACGTGATTCGGGTTAAGAATTTCTACGTTAGCGTTTGTTACGATGTCAGAAGCTCTTACTGGACCTTCTCCTGATTTCTCAAGAACTAGAACAGTATCTTCTCTTCCAGAAATTTTAAATCTAACTTCTTTTAAGTTAAGAATGATTTCTGAAACTTCTTCTTTAACGTTATTGATTGTACCGAATTCATGCTCAACACCTTCAACTCTAATCGCTACAATTCCTGCTCCCTGAAGAGAAGAAAGTAGTACACGTCTTAGAGAGTTCCCAAGAGTCTGGCCGTAACCTCTCTCAAGTGGCTTCGCTACGAATTTTCCGTAATCGTTTCTTAGGCTTTCGCTTTCTGCTTCCAGAGCTACCGGTCTAATCATGCTATTCCAGTTTTTAGCTGTAAAATTATCCATTCTGAAGTCTCCTTAAATAGAAATTAAACTCTTCTTCTCTTAGGTGCTCTACATCCATTGTGTGGAATAGGGCTTCTGTCAGAAACAGAAATAATTCTGATACCAGCGCCAAGAAGTGCTCTAATAGCATTTTCTCTTCCAGCTCCTGGACCTTTTACTCTTACTTCTACTGAGTTTAATCCATGTTCAACAGCTCTTTTTGCAGCTTCAAGAGAAGCAGTTTGAGCAGCGAACGGAGTCGACTTTTTAGATCCTCTGAATCCTAATTGACCAGCACTTGCCCAAGCAAGAGCGTTCCCTTGAGGATCAGTGAAAGTAACAATTGTATTATTGAAAGACGCTTGGATATGACAAATCCCGTGCGATACGTTCTTTTTTACTTTTTTCTTAACAACTTTTTTTACCATAAAATTACCTTAATTATTTAAGTGATTTAATCGATTTCTTACCAGCAATTGCAACCGCAGGACCTTTTCTCGTTCTTGCGTTTGTATGCGTTCTTTGTCCTCTAACAGGAAGACTTCTTCTATGACGAACGCCTCTATAGCATGCCATATCCTTTAGTCTTTTAATGTTAAGGCCGATTTCACGACGAAGATCCCCTTCAACCACGTGACCTTCTTCAAGGTGCTTTCTGATTGTTTGAACTTCTTCTTCAGAAATATCATTTGAACTTTTATCTGGGCTGATACCAGCTGCAGTTAAAACGTCCATCGCTACTTTTGGTCCAACTCCGTAAAGAGATTGAAGTGCGATTTTCATTGCTTTGTTTCTTGGAATGTCTACCCCTAAAATTCTTGCCATATATTCCTCTTAACCTTGTCTCTGTTTATGCTTTGGACTTGCTTTACAAACAACTCTTAATACACCTTTTCTTTTAATAACTTTGCAATCTTTACAGATTACTTTTACCGAAGCTCTAACTTTCATAACATCCCCGCTACAACTTACTACTTACTTCTGTAAGTAATTCTACCTTTAGTTAAATCGTACTTACTAATTTCAACTAGAACCTTATCTCCAGGCAAAATTTTGATAAAGTGCATGCGCATCTTCCCGCTAATGTGAGCAATAATAATATGCCCATTAGGTAATTTCACACGAAATTTTGTGTTAGGTAAAAGTTCAGTAACTTCGCCTTCCACTTCAATGATATCTTTATCGCTCATATTCCCCTAAAACAGGTTGTATATCCTAAAATAATCCCATTATGCAAGTTCTATATTTTTAGGCTATTCTAATTTGTTAACTAATTACTTTTTCAAGTGCACTAAAGACTTCTTTTTCTTGCATTGATGCATCAATCTCTACCAATACGCCTTTTGATTTATAAAAAGCTAACATTGGATCAACTGTGTCTTTGAAAATCTGTAAGCGATTCGAGACTACTTCTTCAGTATCATCTTTTCTCTGCTTAAGAGTTCCAACCGAACCACACTTATCGCAAACATCTGCAACTTTCGGAGCTTTTGTTTGAAGATTATAAATCTCCCCACAATTGCTACAAGTTCTTCTGTTAACAACTCGTGAAATAAGGATGCTCAAGTCAATTTTAAAATAAACAGCTAAGGTTTTTCTTCCCTGTAGCAGTTCAGCCTCAAGCATTTCTGCCTGTGCAATATTACGTGGGAACCCATCAAAAATATAGCTAACTTTGTCTACGTCACAATTAGCTTTTAGGAGGGCCATTACGGTTTTATCGTCTACCAAATCACCTCGAGATATAATTCCCGAAACTTTCTGGCCTAGTTCACTACCTTTTGCAATTTCACTTCTTAAAAGATCACCTGTCGATACGTGCTTAAAGCCTTTATCGATTAATTTCGCCGCCTGCGTTCCTTTTCCAGAACCTGGAGCTCCAAGGATGATCAAATGAGGTTTCATTATCTAAAACCTTCTATTTGGACCGTTGTATTTTCCTTTACTCTTAAAGGCGGTCTCGTACTTATCAGAATACATAAATGTTTGAACGTTTAGCATAACTCTCATCGCAACTGAAACCATGATCAAAAGAGAAGTCCCTTCAAATCTACTATGGCTTCCAGTGATAACCGATGGAAGAATACAAACCACGATCAAGAACATTGCACCGAAAAATGTCACTCTATTTAAAACAAAGTCTAAATAATCTTTAGTCTTATCCCCTGGTCTAATCCCTGGAATAAAAGCGTTATTCTTCTGAAGCATTTCAGCAACTTTTTTAGTTTTAAACTGAATTGGAGCATAGAAAAATGACATGTAAAAAATCAACAATGCAAATACTAGGTTAAACAGAAGTTGTCCTGGCATTAACGATTGGTGAATCGTATCAACATATGGCTTAAGTGGACTAGTAGCTGGAACAAAGTTCGCTAAAGTCGCCGGAGCCGCTAAAAGTGAAGAAGCAAGAATTGGAGGCATTACCCCACCAGTATCTAGTCTTAATGGAAGATTCTGAGCTCCACCATACACTTTGTTATTAACTACTTTTTTAGCATATTGAACTGGAATATTTCTAAACGCACTTTCAATATAAGAAACAATATAAAGAGAGACAATAATGATCGCTACACCGATCGCCAAGTTCCACCCTGAAAGTTCTCCATTTCTAAATAGAGTTACTTTTTGGAAGAATTCAGCTGGAAGCTCTACTGCAATCCCTGTAAAGATAATAAGTGAAACACCGTTCTCTAGACCGAATTCAGTAATTCTTTCCCCTAACCAAAGAAGGAACATTGTCCCACCAGCTAGAGTAATCATTGTAGTTAATCTGAAAAGCATCCCTGGTTCATTGATAAGTGGAACACCTGTTGGGCTTCTGAAGCCTTCGAACACAGCGGCCATACCGTAACCTTGAATACAACAAAGAAGTACTGAGGCATAACGAGTCCATTTCTGGATCTTCTTATTCCCTTCACTGTCTTCTTGCATTTCTTGGATTTGTGGAACAACTTCACCTAATAAGCTGAAGATGATTGATGTAGTGATATAAGGCATGATCCCAAGTGCTAGCACTGAGAATCTCTTGAATGCACCACCGCTGAAAGTGTTAACAAGGTCGAAAAGACCTCCGCCACCTTCAGAGAAGTATGATGCTAAAGCCGAAGCGTTAACACCTGCTACAGGTACTTGTGCTGCTAGTCTATAAACTAGCAGCAGAAGGAATGTATAAAATATTCGTTTCTTAAGATCCTCTATTTTTCCTTGAGATGTCGACATTTTTAGTTTTTCCTAAACTATTTAACAGTTCCAGAACTGTTTTGGATTGATTCTAAAGCTTTCTTTGAAAACTTAGTAATTTCCTCAAAGTTTAGAGCCTTAGTCAATGCAATATTGCCGATAACTTTAATTTTTAGAGATTTATTGATCCCAGAAAGAAGACCTTTCGCGATCAATGACTCTCTATTAACAGTTTCAGATTTAGCAAACTTAGTTTCGATGTTTTCAAGCGTTACTACTGCGAACGGATCCGCAAATCTAACGTTACTGAATCCACGTTTTGGTAGTCTCATGTATAGAGGAAGGTTGTTACCTTCAAACCCTGATCTTACGTGACCACTTTTTCTAGCTTTTTGACCTTTATGTCCTTTACCAGCTTGAGTACCTTGACCAGAAGCTTGTCCACGACCAAGTCTTTTTGTATTTTTATTAGCACCTTTTGGGCTCGATAAATTATTTAAAGTTAACATAACAAATTCCTCTATATTCTTTACGAATGACTATTCTTTAATTTCTAACATGTAGATGATCTTTTTGATCATTCCTCTAACACTTGGAGTATTTTCAAGTTCAACCGTTTGACCGATTTTTCTTAATCCTAATCCGCGTACGTTAGCTTGAACTCCCTTAGTTGTCCCAGGTAGTCCTTTAACAAGTTTTACTGATATTTTTGCTGATGTTTTAGCCATAAAATTCCCTAATTAGTTTTTCGATCTAAGACCTTTAGGGTCTTTATCTCTAGCTTTTGCAATTGCTTCAACTGATCTTAACTCTCTAAGAGCTTTGAAAGTTGCCTTAACTACGTTATGTGGGTTATTTCCACGTAAAGACTTAGTTAAAATGTTATGCACCCCTGCAAGTTCAAGGATTGAACGACATGCTCCCGCAGCCTTTACCCCTGTACCGTTTGCAGCTGGCTTGAAAAGAATCTTTCCTGCATCGAATTCCCCAAGGATTTCGTGTGGGATAGTTCCGTTATCAAGAGGAACAGTAATCATATTTTTGTAAGCTTCTTGAGTTGCTTTTCTGATAGCTTCAGGAACTTCTTTCGCCTTTCCTAAACCGTATCCAACTTTACCTTTTTTATCACCAACGATCATAAGTGCAGAGAAAGAAAATCTTCTACCACCCTTTACAACTTTAGCTACACGATTTACAGCAACAACTCTTTCTTCAAGTTCTGTTCCTGCACCAGGTGCCTTTTTCTTAGGAGCCGGAGCGCCTTGGCCTCTTTTACCGCGTGGACCTTTTTTGTTATCGCCACCTTCAGTTTCTAATTCTTCAATTACCGAAATTTCTTCAGACATATGATCTCCTAAACCTGGATTCCGCTTTCTCTAATACTCTGAACAAGTGCAGCTACCACACCTGTGTATCTATAACCTGCTCTATCAAATACAGCAGTGCTAAGATTTTTTGACTTCATTACCGCAGCAACTTTAGCCCCAACCTTTTTTGCACCTTCGACATTACAGCTATCAGCTGCTGCAGATTTACCGAATGTACTTACTGTGAATAAAGATACTGATTTTGTATCATCAATAACTTGAACAGTAATGTGCTTATTCGATCTCATTGCACAAATACGAGGTCTTTCAGAAGTTCCACTGATTTTATTTCTAATGCTCAGTCTTCTCTTCTGTCTTTGTTGGTTTTTCTTGTTTGCTATTTTACCGTACTGCTTTCTCATATAATAATCCCACTAGATAATTAATTTATTACTTACCTTTACCGCCGGCCTTACCAGCCTTTCTAATAATTGTCTCAGTCGTGTACTTAACACCTTTACCTTTGTACGGCTCTGGCTCTCTGAAAGATCTAACTTTAGCAGCTACTTGACCTACTAATTCTTTATTTGATCCTTCGATATCGATTTGGTTTTTCGTTACTTTTGCAGTAATTCCTGCAGGAAGTGGAAAATCGATAGGGTGAGAATAACCTAAGCTTAGGTTTAACATTTGACCGTTAACTGCTGCTTTATATCCAACACCTGTGAATTCAAGTGACTTTACGAAACCAGTACTAACACCAACAACCATGTTGTTAACAAGAGTACGAGCTGTTCCCCATTGAGATCTTGCTTCTGCAGATTCATCTTTAGGTGCTACCGTAATAGACTTTCCTTCCATTGTTACTACTACATTGCTGTTAAGCTTATGAGTAAGAGTACCTTTTGCACCTTTTACAGTTACTAGGCCGTCTTTAATAGTTACTTCTACTTTCTCAGGAATATTTACTGGATGTTTACCAATACGTGACATGATTTAAACTCCTACCAAACGTTGCAGAGAACTTCTCCGCCAACTTTATTTTTCTTAGCTTCTCTAGATGACATAACACCTTTTGAAGTAGAAACAACTGAAATACCCAGACCACTCATTACTCTCGCGAATGAATCGTAGCTGTTATATCTTCTTAATCCAGGTCTTGAAACTCTACTTAGACCAACGATTGCACCTTCTTTAAGAGCAACTTTGATTTTGATATCGTTTGGTGCCTTTGCAACGATTTTGAAAGACTTGATATAACCTTCGTCTTTTAAAACTTTACAGATAGCAGCTTTAATTTTGCTTGCCGGAAATTCTACTTTCTCGTGACCAGCACTGTTACCATTTCTGATAGATGTAAGCATGTTTGAAATTGGATCTGTTATCATATATTCCTCTATATCCCTAAATTACCAGCTAGACTTAGTTACACCAGGAACCATCCCTTTAAGAGATAGATTTCTGAAGCATACTCTGCACAGTTTAAACATTCTAATGAAAGCTCTTGGTCTTCCACAGTTTTCGCATCTATTTCTGTGTCTTACTTGGAACTTCGGTTTTTTATCATTTGCAATAATTTTAGCTAATCTAGCCATTTATAACTCCATTATTTTCTAAAAGGCATACCAATCAATGTTAAAAGCTCTCTTCCTTCATCGTTCGTCTTTGCAGTCGTAACGATAGAAATCCCTAAGCCTCTGATCTTATCCACTTTATCGTAGTTGATTTCTGGGAAGATAATTTGCTCTTTTAATCCAAGAGTGTAGTTACCTTTTCCATCGAATCCTTTAGAAGATACACCTCTAAAGTCTCTTACACGTGGAAGAGAGATAGAAATTAATCTATCAAGAAATTCATACATTTTTTCACCACGAAGAGTAACAGATGCACCTAAAGGCATACCTTCTCTTACTTTAAATGATGCGATCGAAGTTTTTGCTCTAGCGATAACTGGTTTTTGTCCAGTGATAGCCCCAAGATCGTTAACGATAGTATCTACAACTTTAGAGTTTGATACTGCGTCTTTAGTTACACAGTTAACAACGATTTTTTCAATCTTTGGAATCATGTGTACGTTAGTGTATCCAAATTTCTTTACAAGACCTGGTACAACTTCTGCTTTATATATGTCTTTCATTCTGCTCATAAAAATTCCCTATTAAATTACAGCGCCACACGCTTTAGAAACTCTAGATTTTTTATTATCTTTTCCAACCGTGAACTTAACCTTAGTTGGTTTTTTTGTTTTTGGGCTGATTAGTGAAACGTTACTTGCATGAAGAGGTAAACTCTTCGTTACAAATCCGCCTTCTGGGTTTTGTTGACTTGGCTTCATCGATCTCTTAACTTCGTTTACGCCTTCAACTACTAGTTTGTTTGTCTTTCTGTTTAGAGAAAGGATCTTACCAGTTTTACCAGCGCTCTTTCCAGTTGTTACGATTACTTCGTCATTTACTTTTAACTTTTTCATAAACTCTTTTACCTACTTAATCAATTAAAGAACTTCTGGAGCTAGCGAACAAATCTTTGTAAAGTTTTTTGCTCTTAACTCTCTTGCTACTGGCCCAAAAATACGTGTCCCAACAGGCTCATTAGCGTTGTTGATGATTACTACGCTATTAGTGTCGAATTGGATGTATGATCCGTCTTCTCTTCTAATTGGGTAAACTGTACGTACGATTACAGCTTTTTTAACGTCACCCTTCTTAATCTTACCGCCAGTAACAGCTTGTTGAACTGCAACAACGATAATATCTCCAATACCAGCTGAAACTCTCTTAGAGCCACCTAATACTTTAAAACATGTAACTACTTTAGCTCCAGAGTTGTCAGCAACATCTAGATTACTTTGCATTTGGATCATAACTTTATCCCTTAGTTAACTTTAAACAGTTCCCATTTTTTTAATTTTGAGTATGGACGCGATTCAATAATTGTAACCGTGTCACCGATTTTTGCTTTAGAAGCTTCGTCGTGAACATGGTACTTCTTAGATGAGCTTACAAATTTACTGTAAACTGGATCTTTGAATCTTCTTGTAACTTTAACAACAACTGTCTTCTCGTTCTTATCGCTAACAACAGTTCCAGTTAATGTCTTTTTTGTAAGTCTTTTTACTTCTGTAGTCATTTTCAATATCCTATTTGCTTAACTGTTTGCTAAATGTCAAAAGTCTAGCTACGTCTTTCTTAAGAAGTTGCTTTCTGTGCGGCTTTTCAGCTCCAGACACAGACGACTGAATCTTAAGAGTTAGAAGTTCTTTCTTTAATTCGAAGATCTTCTTCTGTACGTCTTTTGCGTTTAATTTCTTTACATCATCAAGTGTGATCATATTTCTATCCAAAAATTAATTTATCGTTTTGCCTTATTGCATCTTTTTCTTATTAAGACAAGGCTTCTTTCTTAACTTGATCTTCTTTTTTAACAAGTTTTGTTTTAATTGGTAATTTGTACATAGCTAGTCTTAGCGCTGCTAAACTAGTTTCTGCGTCAAGGCCACCAACTTCAAAAAGAATTCTTCCTGGTCTAACTACAGCTACCCATGTTTCTGGAGAACCTTTACCGCCACCCATACGAACTTCAGCCGGCTTTCTTGAAAGCGACTTATCCGGGAAAACTTTAATCCACATATTTCCACCGCGTTTCATTTTTCTTGAAATCGCGATACGAGCTGCTTCAATTTGTCTGTTTGTGATATATCCACATCCAGTAGCTTGTAGTGCATATTCACCGTTAAGGATTTGATTCCCACGGGTTGCAGCACCCATCATTCTACCTTTCTGTTGTTTTCTAAATCTTACTCTTTTAGGACTTAACATGAGAAACCTCTACCTTATTTAATACTATAAATACTATTTATAGATTTCACCCTTATAAACCCAAACCTTTACACCAATGATTCCATAAGTTGTAAATGCTTCAGCTGTGTTGTAATCGATGTCTGCTCTTAAAGTATGAAGAGGAACTTTTCTCTCAGCGTACCCTTCAGTTCTTGCCATTTCAGCTCCACCAAGACGACCTGATGTTCTTACTTTGATACCTTTAACACCTGCTCTGAAAGCAGATTGCATAACTTTTTTCATTGCTCTTCTGAAAGCAACACGTTTCTCAAGCTGTTGAGCGATGTTTTCAGCGATAAGTTTCGCGTCTGCATCTGGTCTTTTAACTTCAGCGATGTTGAAAATTAAAGTTCCAGTAGTCATCTTCTTAAGATCGTTTCTTATCTTCTCGATTCCAGTACCTTTCTTACCAATAGCAATTCCAGGTTTAGCTGTATTCACTGTTACTTTTACTTGGTCTGAAGTTCTAGAAATATCAATGCTAGCTACTGCTGCAGCTTTCATAGTTTTTTCAATATATGCTCTCATCTTGATGTCTTCATGAAGAAGCTCAGCATATCTATCTTTTGCATACCAGCTTGAGTGCCAAGTTTTGATGTACCCTAGTCTAAAACCGTAAGGATGTACTTTTTGTCCCATTATTTCCTACCTATGCTTCTTTTAAAACCACAGTAACGTGGCTTGATCTTTTTCTAATTTTGTAAGCGCGACCTTGTGCTCTTGGCATAATTCTTTTTTGCATTGGACCTTCGTCAGCGAAGATTGTACCAACAACTAGATTTTCAAGATCGTATTTATTAGCTTCGTTAGCGATCGCTAGACCACTATTGATCAACTTAGTTAGAACAACAGCAATTTCTTTCTTCTCGCAAAATCTTAAGATTTTGATAGCTTCAGAAGCTTTTTTGTTTCTAATAAGATCACAAACCTGTCTAATCTTTCTAGGTGCGATTCCAACGTTACTGTTTTTTACTTTAATGGCCATAAGCCCCTCTCCAATTTAATTATTTCTTAGTTACTTTCTTATCAGAACCGTGACCAGTGAAAGTTCTAGTAATAGAAAATTCTCCTAGCTTATGGCCAATCATGTTGTCAGTTACGTAAACAGGAATGAATTTCTTTCCGTTATGTACCGCAAACGTGATCCCGATAAATTCTGGAACTACAGTTGAGCGACGTGACCAAGTCTTGATTACTTTACTTGCTTTATTAGCTTCGCCTGAAATGGCAGCAACTTTTTTAAGCAAATGTGCATCTACGAAAGGTCCCTTCTTTAGTGAACGAGCCATATTAAAACCCCTTAATTATTTTCTTCTCTTAACGATAAACTTATCAGTTCTCTTGTTCTTACGAGTCTTGTAACCACGTGTAGGTAATCCCCACGGAGTAACTGGGTGACGTCCACCAGATGTTCTTCCTTCTCCACCTCCCAAAGGGTGATCGACAGGGTTCATAACAACACCACGTACAGTTGGTCTAATACCAAGCTTTCTTGTGATACCGGCTTTACCACGGTTAACTTTTTCGTGATCTAGATTACCAACTTGTCCGATTGTTGCGCGACAGTTTGACTTAACTCTTCTTAATTCACCTGATGGCATTCTTAGAAGAACTGAATCTTCTTCCTTCGCCATAACTTGAACGTAAGATCCAGCTGAGCGAGCAATTTGTCCACCAGCACCTGGGCTTAATTCAACATTGTGTACAAGTGTCCCGATAGGAATATCACTTAGAAGTTTAGAGTTACCAACTTTAATATCGGCAGAAACTGAAGATATAACAACGTCTCCTACTGATAGTCCAAGTGGTGCTAGGATGAAGTTTGTAGCTCCATCAGCGTAAACAACTAGTGCAATATTACATGTACGATTTGGATCGTACGCGATAGCCGTAACTGTCGCTGGGATATCTAGTTTATTTCTTTTGAAATCGATGATTCTGTACTTACGTTTTACTCCGCCACCACGGTGACGAGTTGTAATACGACCAGCATTGTTTCTACCTGCGATTGACTTCTTTGGAGCTAAAAGCTTTTTTGAAGGAACAAAGTCTTTTGTAAGATCTTTGCTGTTCATCACTTGCTTTTTTCTAAGTGTCGGCGTCAGTGGTTTAAATTTTGTAATTCCCATAAATATTCCTTAACAATCCTTAAAAATTAGATTCCTTTAAAAAACTCAATCTTCTGTCCAGCTGCAAGTTGCACTAGAGCTTTCTTATAAGAAGATGTCTTCTTATGAGATTTAGCAGTTCTTTTTGTTTTACCTGGAATAACTGCAGTTCTGATTTTAACAACTTTTACATCATAAAAAGCTTCAACAGCATTTTTAATTTGGTTTTTGTTTGCTTTTAAACTTACAACAAATCCGTAACGGTTGAACGCTTCAGAGTCCGCTGAGATTTTTTCTGTGATAAGAGGTTTTACAATTACGTCATTTATAGCAGCCATGATTACACCAACTTGTTAGTAAGCTTTTCAAAAGCTAACTTTTCAATAATTAAATTTTCATATTTAACTGCTTCATAAACACTTAGGTTATCCACTCCAAGGCCTTTAGCAGTTCTTAAATTCTTTACAGCTCTGATTACTAAACTTGCTGAATCTAAAGTTACAACAAGAGAGTTCATAAGATTTTTTGACTCAAGAAGTGTTGCCATATCTTTTGTCTTACCAGTTGAAACAAGTGAATCAACGATAATTAACTTACCGGCCAATTGTTTATCAACAAGAACAGACTTAATTGCATTAAGCATAACTTTTTTGTTAACTTTTTGCTCGAATGATCTTTTTCTTGGTCCGAAAACAGTACCACCACCTGGCATTAGAGGAGAACGTGTAGACCCTTGACGAGCATTACCAGTTCCTTTTTGCTTAAATGGTTTTTTACCACCACCGCTTACTTCTGCTTTAGTTTTAGTATGTGCGTTTCCTTGTCTTCTTCCAGCAAGTGTTGCTTTAACAACTTGGTGAACAACAGGAACATTGATTGATTCTGGAGAAAAATCAAAGTCAACTTTGATTTTTTCTTTGCTTTCAAATTTACTATTTAATACATTTAATTCTGTCATTTGCGACCTCTACCTATGCTTTTTTAAGAGCTTTAGTTATTTTAATAAATCCTTCTTTACCACCTGGAACTGATCCCTTTAGTAGTAAGTAGCCTTTAGCTTGATTTACTTCAACAACGACAATGTTTTGAACTGTCTTCTTATCAACACCCATATGTCCTGGCATTTTTTTACCGCGGAATACACGTCCTGGAGTTGCTCTGTTACCGATTGATCCTACTCTTCTGTGGAAGTGAGATCCGTGAGATGCCGGTCCACCACGGAAGTTATAACGTTTCATAACTCCGGCAAAACCTTTACCTTTAGATTCACCTGTTACGTCTACGTAAGCACCAGGAGTAAAAATCGCAACATCAATTTCTTTACCAAGGTTAGCAGCATCAACTGCGTCCGCTTTGATTTCAGCAAAGTGAGTTACGTTTTGAGAAACACCTGCTTTCGCAAGAATTCCTTTATTTGGTTTGTTTAGAAGGGCTTCACGTTTTTCGCCAAATCCTACTTGATAAGCCGTGTAACCGTCTTTTTCTGTAGTTTTAACTTGTGTGATTAGGTTAGGGATAATTTTGATTACAGTTACTGGAATGTGATTCCCGTTTTCATCAAATACTCTAGTCATTCCTGCTTTAACGCCGTAAACGGCATCTAAAGCGATTTTCGCGTCAGACATCTTTTCCTCCACAGCATCACCCTAGTCTAAGGGATGCGTTCATGGTTCTTATTAATTGTTAGTTCAAAAGTTTAATTGTTTTACTAGTACTTGATCTCTACGTCAACCCCAGAAGACAAGTCCAACTTCATTAGTTGGTCGATTGTTTGCTGAGTTGGTTCGATGATATCAACTAGACGTTTATGAGTTCTCATTTCGAACTGCTCACGCGATTTTTTATCGATGTGCGGAGAACGAAGAACTGTAAACTTGTTAATTTCAGTTGGAAGAGGGATTGGTCCCGCTACTCTTGCGCCAGTTTCTTTAGCTGTTTGAACAATTTCATTTACTGAAGTGTCTAGAAGCTTATGGTCATATGCGCGTAACTTAATTCTTAGTCTTGTTGCTTTCATAATATACGTTGGTCCTTATTTGTTTTTGACTTTTTATTTTGAATGCGGCCCTTTGTCAAGCGACCGCATTCTTTTTTTATTAATTAATCTAGGATTTCAGAAACTGTACCAGCACCGATCGTACGTCCACCTTCACGGATAGCGAAACGAAGTGACTTTTCCATAGCGATCTTAGAAATAAGCTCTACTTTGAAAGAAGTGTTGTCACCCGGCATGATCATTTCAACACCTGGGTTAAGTTCGATTGATCCAGTTACGTCTGTAGTTCTGAAGTAGAACTGTGGACGGTATCCTTTGAAAATCGGAGTGTGACGGCCACCCTCTTCTTTTGTAAGGATATATACTTCACCATTGAACTTAGCGTGTGGAGATACTGATCCTGGCTTAACAAGACACTGACCGCGCTCGATATCTTCTCTCTTCGTTCCACGAAGTAGAAGACCAGCGTTATCCCCAGCTTGACCTTGGTCTAGAAGCTTACGGAACATTTCGATCCCTGTTACTGTAGTTTTTTGTACGTCACGGATACCTACGATTTCGATATCTTCGTTAACTTTAATAATTCCACGCTCAATACGTCCAGTTACAACCGTTCCACGACCTGAGATCGAGAAAACGTCTTCCACTGGCATAAGGAAAGGCTTATCAACATCACGAGTTGGAGTTGGGATATAAGCATCTACTGCGTTCATTAGTTCTACGATTTTTGATTCCCCAATTTCTGGGTTTCTTCCTTCAACTGCAGCAAGAGCTGAACCAGCGATGAAAGGAATTGCGTCACCTGGGAAATTGTATGATGAAAGAAGTTCTCTCATTTCCATTTCAACAAGCTCTAGAAGTTCTGGATCGTCTACCATGTCTACTTTGTTTAAGAAAACAACTAGAGCTGGTACACCAACCTGACGAGCAAGAAGGATATGCTCTCTAGTTTGTGGCATAGGTCCGTCTGCTGCTGAACATACAAGAATACCACCGTCCATTTGAGCGGCACCAGTAATCATGTTTTTAACGTAGTCAGCGTGACCTGGGCAGTCTACGTGAGCGTAGTGACGAGCTGCTGTTTCATATTCAACGTGTGCTGTATTGATTGTAATACCACGTGCTTTTTCTTCTGGTGCTGAATCGATATCTGCATATGATTTCGCTGCTCCACCATGGATCTTAGCCATAGTCATTGTAATAGCAGCTGTTAATGTCGTTTTACCATGATCTACGTGACCAATAGTTCCGATGTTAACGTGTGGTTTTGAACGGTCGAATTTTTCCTTAGCCATTTTAAGTGCTCCCTTTAATTATAGAAAATTAAATATATATCCCTTTCTTTTCTAACGTCGATTTCGCTAACTCTGTTGGCATTTCAACATAGCTTTTAAACTTCATCGTGAAACTAGCACGACCCTGCGATTTTGAGCGAAGATCAGTACTATAACCGAATAACTCCGCCAATGGAACTTCTGCAGAAATTAAATCTTTATTTTGTTTAATACCCATAGTCAGAATCTTTCCTCTCTTCGCGTTTATATCCGAGATAACGTCTCCGGTATAATCTTGAGGAGTTACAACTTCTAGCTCCATAACTGGTTCAAGTAGGCGTACACCCGCCTTTTTACAGGCATCTCTGAATGCTGAAGACGCCGCGATGGCGTAAGCAACTTCAGAAGATTCGTTCTCATTAAAGGTAGCGCCAACTAGCGTTGCTTTTATGTTTAGGAACGGGTAGCCGGCCATTGCACCACCAGGTGCCGTGTCCATAACTGATTTTTTAATAGCATCTATGAAGTTCTGTGGAAGTTGTTTAGTTGGGACACTTGATTCGAATTGGACACCGGCCTGATAATCAGCTGGCTCAACTTTAATAGTGACGTCACCAAATTGAACTTTTCCTGCAAGCTCTTTATGGAAAATATTATTCTCCGTTGCACTTCCAGAAATACTTTCACGATAAGAAACTTGTGGTTTACCTACGCGAATACCAACATTGAATTCACGCTGTAATCTATCAGCGATGATTTCAAGATGTAACTCTCCCATTCCCAGAATTAAAAGCTGTCCAGTTTCCTGGTTGTTTTTAAATGTGAAAGATGGATCTTCATTTTTTAACTGCTCAAGAGACGTAAGTAATTTCTTTTCATCAGCTGCAGTTTTTGCTTCGATCGCTACAGATATAACTGTTTCTGGGAATTCCATTAAGTCATAAATGATTGGCTTGTTTTCAGTACAAAGAGTTTCCCCAGTTGTAGTGTCTTTAAAACCAGCGACGGCAACGATATCTCCAGCGAAAGCCTCTTGAAGCTCCGTGCGTTTATCGGCATGCATTTGAAAAATCTTATTAATTCTTTCGCGTTTCTTTTTAATTGGGTTGTAAACAGTTTGGCCTGATTCAAGTTTCCCTGAATAGATTCTCACAAACGTTACACTACCGACGAATGGATCTGTTGCAATTTTAAATGCGATACCAGAAAACATTTCATCAACTTCAGGTCTACGAACTTCGGTATTTTCCGGGTTCTTAATACTGTGGCCGTGAAGCTCCCCTCTATCAGTAGGAGATGGAAGATAATCAACAACTGCATCTAAGAGTGGTTGAATACCTTTATTTTTGAAAGCTGATCCACATAGGACAGCGATAAAATTATCTTTGATAACAGCTTTTCTAAGAGCTGCTTTAATATTAGCGACTGTAGGCTTTTCATCATTCAAAATAAGATCAGTTAATGTCTCATCATATTCAGAAAGATTATCTAAAAGCTCGTCTCTATACATTTGGCATTCATCAACCAAATCTTCTGGAATGTCTTTGATATCAATTTTTGATCCCAAGCTTTCTGCTGGGAAATAGATCGCTTTCATCTCAATTAGATCAACGATCCCATTGAAACTTTCTTCTGAACCAATTGGTCTTTGAATAGCAGCGGCCTTCTTATCTAGTTTTTCTCTAATTTCGTTAACACAGTTATCGAAGTCAGCACCCATACGGTCCATCTTATTAACGAAGGCCAGGCGAGGGACTTTATATTTATCAGCTTGGGCCCAAACAGTTTCTGACTGAGGCTCAACACCAGATACAGCATCGAAAACACCAACGGCACCATCAAGAACGCGAAGAGATCTTTCAACCTCAATCGTGAAGTCTACGTGGCCTGGAGTATCGATGATATTGATGACTTGATTGTTCCAACGACATGTTGTCGCGGCACTAGTGATAGTGATTCCTCTTTCTTGCTCCTGGATCATCCAGTCCATCGTTGCAGTTCCATTATGAACTTCACCGATTTTGTGACTTTTTCCAGTGTAATAAAGGATTCTTTCTGTAGTCGTAGTTTTACCGGCATCGATGTGTGCCATGATTCCGATATTGCGAATTTTATCTATTTGATTTGAACTCATATATTTAAAATAAAAAGAGCTCCCCTTTCGGGGAGCCCTTTAAAAAAAATTCAATTAGTTGATTACCATTTAAGGTGAGCGAAAGCCTTGTTAGCTTCAGCCATTTTGTAAACGTCTTCACGTTTCTTAACAGATCCACCACGGTTTTGAGAAGCATCGATGATTTCATCAGCAAGCTTTTGAACCATAGTTTTTCCAGATCTATTTACAGCGTAGTCTCTTAACCAACGAAGTGCTAGTGATTGACGACGAGCTGGACGAACTTCAACAGGAATTTGGTAAGTAGCTCCACCGATACGGCGAGACTTTACTTCAACAGCTGGTTTAATGTTCGATAGTGCTTTCTTGAATACTTTTAGAGGCTCTTCACCAGTTTTTTCTTGAACTAGGTCTAAAGCACCGTAGAAGATTTTTTCTGCGATTGATTTTTTTCCACCGATCATAAGTGTGTTCATGAACTTAGTGATGACGATGTCTTGGAACTTTGGATCAGGAAGAACTTCTCTGACGTCCGCTTTTCTTTTTCTGCTCATTTGATACTCCTCTTCATTTCTTTCACAATGAAAGAAATTACTCTCCCTAAACCGACTTAACAGTAGAGGGAGTGTTATTTAAAATTACTTATGTAATCTTTTTGACTATTTCTTAGGTCTCTTAGCACCGTATTTAGAACGAGACTGACGTCTCTTATCTACACCAGTAGCATCTAGAGCTCCACGGATAGTATGGTAACGAACCCCTGGTAGATCTTTTACTCTTCCACCACGGATAAGAACGATACTGTGTTCCTGAAGGTTGTGACCTTCTCCACCGATATATGACGCTACTTCAAATCCTGAAGTAAGCTTAACTCTACATACCTTTCTCATCGCTGAGTTTGGCTTCTTTGGAGTCGTTGTATAAACTCTAACGCAAACTCCACGTCTTTGAGGACATGATTTTAGTGCCGGCGATTTAGTTTTCGTGTACTTATCTTCGCGACCTTTTCTAACTAACTGATTAATTGTAGGCATAATCCAACTGCTCCCTTAAATTCCAACTTCTGCAAAATACTGGTCATTTTTATTATCAAAAAAAAATGACCAGTTCAAGCTAATTTTTAAAATGATAATGATGCTGCAGACGTTACTTCGTCTTCAGCCATAACTGCTTCGTAGTTTCTGTATCTTGGAATCCCTGATCCTGCTGGAATCAAGCGACCCATGATAACGTTTTCCTTCAGACCGCGAAGCGCATCAGATTTTCCTTCAAGCGCTGCTTGAGTAAGAACCTTAGTCGTTTCCTGGAAAGAAGCTGCTGAGATAAATGACTCAGTAGTTAAAGATGCTTTCGTGATACCTAGAAGAAGCGGTGCCGCTTCAACTGGCTTTTCTCCAGCAGCAATAAGTCTTTCATTTACTTCGTTAAGCTCAGCACGAGTAACCGAGTCACCTGTTACGTAAGATGAGTCACCAGCATTAGTAACTTCAACTTTCTTTAACATTTGAGAAGCGATTACCTCAATGTGTTTATCATCGATCTTAACACCTTGAAGTCTGTAAACTTCTTGGATTTCATCAACGATGTAGCGAGCAAGTGCTTTAACACCAAGAACGCGAAGAATGTCATGTGGATTTGATGGTCCATCCATGATTGGCTCTCCAGCTCTGATATAGTCACCTTCGTTAACTACTACGTAACGGCCTTTCGGTACTACGTATGTCATTGGATCTGATCCGTCTTCTGGACGAACGATAATTCTTCTATTTCCTCTTAACTCTGAACCGAATTCAATCGTTCCTGAGATATCAGAAATTTGAGCTGCGTTTTGTGGCTTACGTGCTTCGAAAAGTTCAGCAACACGTGGAAGACCTCCGGTAATATCCTTAGTCTTCGTCGTTTCACGTTGAAGTTTTGAAACCGGAGAACCGATATCAATTTTGTCACCTTCTTGAACAACGATGTTAGCTCCGACTTGAAGTCTGTAAGCTGCATATCTTTTTGTTCCAGGAACTAATTGAGGGTTTCCGTTATCATCAACGATAACGATACGTGGTTGAAGAGAAGGGTTTTTAGATTCTGTTACAACTCTGTGAGATAGACCTGTAACTGCATCGACCTGCTCATTAACCGTAGATCCAACAATTAGATCTTCGTATTTAACTGTCCCTGAAACTTCTGTTAGAACTGGAATAGCGAATGGATCCCATTCAAGTACTCTATCCCCAACTGAAACTTCCTGACCTTGTTTAAAGAAAATTTTCGATCCGTAAACAACTGGGTATCTTTCCTTCTCAACTCCACGAGCGTCTTTTACAATTAGCTCTCCGTTTTTGTTAAGAACGATTGTTACACCTTCGTTGTTGATAACAGACTGAACGTTCTCAAGGTGAATTACCCCTGCAGTACGTACTTCAGTTTTGTTAACTTGAGCTCCTGCAGTTGCAGTTCCCCCAACGTGGAAAGTTCTCATTGTAAGCTGTGTACCTGGCTCCCCAATTGATTGAGCAGCAATTACCCCAACAGTTTCACCGATAGAAACCAGTTTACCGCGGGCAAGGTCACGTCCAAAACAGTGAGCACAGAAACCATGTCTTTCTTTACAAGTAAGAACTGATCTTACTTTAATCTGATCGACTTCCTGGTCTTTTAAAACTTTAAGATCTTTTTCAATTAACATGTGGTTTCTTGGGAATACTTCTACTCCAGCACCACTTAAAATTGCTTGAGTCGTTACACGTCCCATAGCTCTATCAGCAACGTGCTCTACAACTTCTCCGGCCTCGATTCTTGAAGTAAGAATGATTCCATCTGTAGATCCACAGTCTGTATTTCTGATAATACCATCTTGAGCAACGTCAACTAGACGACGAGTCAGGTAACCTGAGTTCGCAGTTTTTAGAGCTGTATCGGCAAGACCTTTACGAGCACCGTGAGTAGACGTGAAATATTCTAGTACAGAAAGACCTTCACGGAAGTTCGAAGTAATCGGAGTTTCAATAATCTCTCCAGACGGCTTCGCCATTAGACCCCTCATACCACCCAGCTGTCTGATCTGCTGAGTAGAACCTCTGGCTCCAGAGTTTGCCATCATGTAAAGAGAGTTGAATGAAGGAGCGTTCATCGTTTCTTTTCCATCTTCCGATGTAAAAGTCTGGATCGAAATTCTTTCAATAACTACTTTAGTTAGGCGCTCATTTGTTTGTGCCCAAACGTCGACGATCTTGTTGTAACGTTCACCATCAGTAATAGAACCTTCGTTATATTCTTCAGTGATCTTTGCAACTTCCTTGTGAGCGTCAGCTAGAATTCCAGCTTTTTCCACAGGGATTGTCATGTCGTTAATGTTGATCGAGATACCCGCTTTTGTAGCGTACTCGTATCCAAGTCTCATGATAGCGTCAGCTAGCATAACTGTTTCTTTTTCAGTTCCAACTCTGTAAGCAAGATCGATTAGTTTACCTAATTCTTTCTTTCCTAGGATTTGGTTGATGTCGTTGTACTTAAGACATCTAGGTACTGCATCCCAAACGAACGTACGACCTACAGTTGTTTCGATCATTACTGAATCGATACGAACTTTAATCGGCGCTTGAAGGTGAAGGTTACCTGAATGGTAAGCGAACTGAGCTTCTTCTTTCGAAGCGAATACTTTGTTGTATCCACGAGCGAAAGGTCTAATTCTTGTCATGTAATAAAGACCAAGAACGATATCCTGAGAAGGAACGATAATAGGTGTTCCATCTTTTGGAGAAAGAATGTTGTTTGTCGACATTGCAAGAATACGACACTCAATTTGAGCTTCAATCGATAAAGGAACGTGAACGGCCATCTGGTCACCGTCGAAGTCAGCGTTGAAGGCTGTACATACTAACGGGTGAAGCTGGATCGCTTTACCTTCGATAAGGATTGGCTCGAAAGCTTGAATACCAAGTCTGTGTAGAGTAGGTGCACGGTTAAGTAGAACCGGATGCTCTTGAACAGCTTCTTCTAGGATATCCCAAACTTCTTGCTTTTGCTGGTCAACCATCTTCTTAGCTACTTTAATAGTAGTACAGTGACCTTTTTCAATTAGCTTGTTGTAAATGAATGGTTTGAAAAGTTCTAGTGCCATTAACTTTGGAAGACCACATTGGTGAAGTCTTAAAGAAGGACCTACAACGATTACAGAACGTCCAGAGTAGTCAACACGCTTACCAAGTAAGTTCTGTCTGAAACGACCTTGCTTACCTTTTAACATGTCTGAAAGTGATCTTAGTGGACGCTTGTTAGCTCCAGTGAAAACTTTCCCACGGCGACCGTTATCAAATAGAGCGTCGACTGCTTCTTGAAGCATTCTCTTCTCGTTTCTGATGATGATTTCCGGAGCGTTTAGTTCTTTTAATCTTCTTAGACGGTTATTTCTGTTGATTACACGGCGGTAAAGATCGTTAAGATCTGAAGTCGCGAATCTTCCTGCTTCTAGTGGAACTAGAGGGCGAAGATCTGGTGGAAGAACAGGAATAACATCCATCATAAACCATTCAGGCTTATTTTCAGATTTAAGGATTGATTCAACAACCTTAAGTCTTTTGATAACTTTCGCGCGTGCCATTTCAGTAGTAGCTACTGCAAGACCACGACGAAGTTCTTTGTTTTCGATGTTTAGATCAAGTTTTTTAAGAAGTTCTTTAATCGTTTGTCCACCCATTCCGGCTTCGAATTCGATTCCTTGCTCTTTTAGTTCAGCGTATTGCTGCTCAGAAATTACGCGACCTACTTCTAATCCACCATCAACATTGTTTGTTGCTGATGAAGTTACAACGTAAGCTTCATAATAAAGAACTCTTTCAAGTTCCTTAAGAGTTAGGTCTAGAAGAGCTCCCAATCTTGATGGAAGTGATCTTAAGAACCAAATGTGTGCAACAGGAGCAGCAAGTTCAATGTGACCTTGTCTTTCACGTCTAACTTTCGAAAGAGTTACTTCAACACCACATTTCTCGCACACAACTCCACGGTGCTTCATTCTTTTGTATTTTCCACAAATACATTCGTAATCTTTGATTGGTCCAAAGATTTTTGCGCAGAAAAGACCATCTCTTTCCGGCTTGAACGTTCTGTAGTTAATTGTCTCAGGCTTCTTAACTTCACCGAACGACCATTCTCTGATTGTATCTGGAGAGGCCATTCTGATCGAAACAGCTTCTACACTGATAGGATCTTTTGGTTTATCAAAAAAGTTCAACAAGTCTTTCATATTTTTATCCTTGTGCTATTTAATTTCTATCTAGTAACTAGAGAACAAAACTTATGTGCGGTTTTACCCGCACATAACTACTAACTAAAAGTATTCTCTTCTTCAGAGTTCTCTTCCAATTTGATATCCAGACATAGCGCTTGAAGCTCTCTAATAAGAACGTTAAACGATTCTGGTAATCCTGGCTCAAGAACTTGTTCACCTTTAACGATCGATTCATACATTCTTGTACGGCCGATAACATCATCAGATTTTACAGTTAAGAATTCTTGTAGAGTATAAGCAGCTCCGTATGCCTCAAGTGCCCAAACTTCCATCTCTCCTAGTCTTTGTCCCCCGAACTGAGCCTTACCACCTAATGGCTGCTGAGTTACAAGTGAGTATGGACCAGTAGAACGAGCGTGGATCTTCTCATCAACTAAGTGGTGGAGTTTCAACATATACATAGCACCAACAGTTACGTCTTCCGAGAAAACGTCCCCAGTCTTACCATCGAATAAAGTTGTCTTTCCTGATCTATCTAGATCCCCTAGTTCAAGCATGTCTTTAATGTCATCTTCAGATGCACCATCGAACACACTTGTAGAGAAACGAACACCCATTGTAAGTTGTTCAGCAACTTCAATAACTCTTTCGTCTGTAGCTTTCTTCAACCAGTCTTTAACTTCTTCAGTCTTGTAGATTTGGTAGATGAAATCTTTCAGTTCATGAACTTTTGCATTCTCTTCCATCATCATCTTGATTTTTTCACCAAGACCACGACCTGCCCATCCAAGGTGAAGCTCAAGAAGCTGCCCGATGTTCATACGTGATGGAACCCCTAGTGGGTTAAGAACGATTTCAACAGGAGTACCGTCAGCAAGGAATGGCATATCTTCCGCAGGAACAACATTAGAGATTACCCCTTTGTTTCCGTGACGGCCGGCCATCTTATCACCTGGCTGAAGCTTTCTCTTAATCGCAACGTAAACCATAACTTTCTTGATAACTCCTGGAGGAAGTTCATCACCTTTATGTAGTTTTGCGATTTCTTCGTTAGCTTTTTGGCGAACTCTAGTAATTCTGTTTCTTACGTCAGCGAAGTATTCTGAAAGTTTTTCTTCCAGAGCAGCTTCAAGAGGTAAGTAACCAATTAGTTCGAAAGGAATTGAAGCAAGGATTTCTCCTGTAACAGCGATCCCTTTTCCAAGAAGTTCAGTTGTACCGTCTTCTGAGATTAGTTTATCTGTAGTCTTCGCACCTTTGAACATTTCAGCGATTTTTTGGATTGCTGAAGTTTGGATTGCTTTAATTTCGATACGCTCGTCACGACGGATTAGTGTCGTTTCGTGATCGATGATTTCTTTAGATCTAGCGTCTAGTTCAACACCTTCTCTTGTGTAAACTTTAGCGTCGATTACAGTTCCTCTTACTGAAGATGGAACTCTTAAAGATGTATCTTTAACGTCTCCAGCTTTGTCACCGAAGATAGCTTTAAGAAGTTTTTCTTCCGGAGAAAGTTGAGACTCACCTTTTGGAGTGATCTTACCAACAAGGATATCCCCTGGCTTAATGATCGCACCAACGCGGATGATACCAGCTTCATCAAGGTCTTTTAGGGCCTCTTCAGAAACGTTTGGAATATCGCGAGTGATTTCTTCTTTACCTAATTTTGTATCACGAGCTTCAATTTCGAAGCTTTCAATGTGAACAGAAGTAAACACGTCTCTTGCAAGAATGTTTTCGTTGATTAGGATCGAGTCTTCATAGTTATAACCACCCCATGGCATGAACGCTACAAGCACGTTTTGTCCAAGGGCTAAGTCACCCAGCTGAGTAGCTGGACCGTCAGCAATAACCATTCCCTTTGTAGCCTTATCACCCTCTTTAACAAGAGCTTTTTGGTTGTTACAAGTATTTTGGTTAGTACGTTGGTACTTAGTAAGTTTATAAACATCAACTCCAGACTCACCTTCAGAGAAGTTTTCTCTTTGGATTACGATTCTGTTTGAGTCAACGAAAATTACTTTTCCTGATTCTTTTGCGTAAACAATTGCACCAGAGTCACGAGCGATAATTTGCTCAACCCCTGTTCCAACGATAGGAGCATCAGTTCTAACAACTGGTACTGCCTGTCTCATCATGTTCGATCCCATTAGGGCTCTGTTGGCATCATCATGCTCCAGGAATGGAATAAGAGATGTTGCAATCGAAATCATCTGAGTTGGAGAAACGTCCATTAACTGAACTTCGTTAGCATTAACGATTGTAAAGTCACCCGCAGAACGAGCAGCGATAGCGTCACCAACGATGTGTTTGTCTTTTACGTATTTAGCATCTAGCTGAGCAATTACTTTTCCTTCCTCTTCGAAAGCTGAGAAGTATTTTGGAGCTGAGATAGATCTATCATCACCAATTACTTGGTAAGGAGTTTCAATGAATCCGTATTCAGAAACGCGAGCGTATGTAGCTAGAGATGTAATAAGACCAATGTTTGGTCCTTCTGGAGTCTCTACCGGACACATTCTTCCGTAGTGAGTAGGGTGTACGTCACGTACTTCGAATCCTGCGCGCTCACGAGTTAGACCACCTGGCCCAAGGGCAGATAGACGTCTCTTATGAGTTACTTCCGAAAGTGGGTTAGTCTGATCCATGAATTGAGAAAGCTGAGAAGAACCAAAGAATTCTTTTACAGCTGCTGCAACTGGTTTTTGGTTAACTAGATCGTATGGCATCATTGTTTCAATTTCTTGAATTGCCATTCTTTCTTTAACTGCTCTTTCCATTCTAACAAGACCAACTCTGAATTGGTTTTCTAGAAGTTCACCTACAGCTCTTACACGACGGTTACCAAGGTGATCGATATCATCGACTTTACCTTTACCGTTGTTAAGTTCTACCAGGTACTGAACAGTAGTTAGGATATCTCTTCTTGTTAAAACAGTTTCTTCTACAGGAATGTTCATTCCGAATTTGTAGTTGATTTTCATACGACCAACTTTTGATAAGTCGTATTTGTCTTTATTGAAGAAAAGGTTTTCGAAAAGTAGAGATGCAGCTTCAACCGTTGGAGGTTCCCCTGGTCTTAGTCTTTCGAAAATTTTAATTAGAGCGTCTTCTTTCGTTTCTGTTTTATCGATAAGAAGTGTGTTTCTGATCTGGTCACCGTAGTTGATCATGTCGATGTAAAGAACGTTAACTTCTTTAACACCAGCTTTGATCAGGTCCATGATCTTAGATTCAGAAAGAGCTTCGTTAGCAAGGCAAATTACTTCACCTGTTTTCTCATTGAAGATATCTTCCGCTAAAACTTTCCCTACTACTTCGTCTAGTTCAACTGGTAGTTCAGTAATTTTTGCGTCTTCCATTTTCTTAGTAGAAGCTTTTGTATATTTTTTACCTTTTTTAACAATCGCGTTCCCTGCTTTATCAAGGATATCAGCGTTTGCTCTCGTTCCAACTAGAAGATTGAAATCTAGTTTACGTGAGTAAGATCCGTCTTTGTTAAAAGACAGAGCTTCCATTTGGTAGAATTCTTTTAAAAGTTCAGAAGTAGAGAATCCCATTGCTTTTAAAACAACAGATGCATGAAGCTTTCTCTTTCTATCGATACGAGCGAATAGAATGTTCTTGTGATCGAATTCGAAATCTAGCCAAGATCCTCTATGAGGAATGATTCTTGCTGAATATAGAAGTTTACCAGAAGAGTGTTTTTTTCCGTTGTCGTGTTCGAAAATGATCCCTGGAGATCTGTGTAACTGAGATACGATTACTCGCTCAGTTCCGTTGTAAACGAATGAACCAGTTTCGGCCATAAGAGGGATGTTACCTAAGTAAACTTCCTGTTCTTTTACAGATGAAACAGTTCTTTGTTCAACACCATCTCTATCAACAGTTACGTCGAAGAATACTAGGCGAACAACAACCTTAAGTGGTGCTTCGTAAGAAAGGCCACGTTGGCGACATTCTTTTACAGTATATTTAGGTTCTTCTAGAGAGTAAGAAACGAACTCTAGAGAAACTGTCTTGTTAAAGTCATAAATTGGGAAAACTGATTTGAAGACTTGTTGAAGTCCATTATCAATTCTCTTAGCTGGAGGTACGTCCTTTTGAAGAAAATCTTCATAAGAGTTAACCTGTAACTTCATAAGGGGTGGTGTATCTAATACTGCTGGAGTATTTGAAAAGGTTTTGCGAAACCATTCGTTAGGTGAAAAAACCTGAGTCATCGCGCTCTCCTCGTATAAGAGATAAATATTCTTAGAATAAAATTATAAAAAGCAAAAAAACACAAAAAGGCGTGAAAGAGATTTCTCTCTTTCACACCTTATTATAAAAAATCTATTTAAACGTAAGCTTTCAAATTACTTAAGTTCAACCTTAGCTCCAGCACCTTCAAGAGTTTTCTTGATTGCTTCAGCGTCAGCTTTTGCGATTCCTTCTTTAACCATTTTAGGAGCGCCTTCTACTAGATCTTTAGCTTCTTTTAGCCCAAGACCAGTAATTGTACGGATTTCCTTAATTACGTTAATTTTCTTCTCTCCACCATCAAGAAGCATAACTGTGAATTCAGTTTGCTCTTCAACAGCAGCAGCAGGACCAGCAGCACCAGCTACAGCTACAGGAGCAGCTGAAACACCGAATTTTTCTTCTAGTTCTTTAACTAGGTTAGCAAGGTCTAAAACTGACATTTTTGAGATGTGTTCGATTAATTGTTCATTTGTAACGCTCATATAAGTCTCCTAATAAGTAATAATTTAAATTTTTGTAATTAAGCTGAAAGTTCGCCGGCTTCTTTTTTCTCTTGGATTGCATAAAGCACTCTAGCAAAAGCAGAAACAGGAGCTAAGAAAGTAGCTAATAAAGTACCAAGCATTTGGTCTCTAGAAGGTAAATCCGCAAGTTGTTTTACTTGAGCTTTAGATAGCATTACACCATCAAGTGTTCCACCTTTAAGTTCCACAAGGTCTAGTGTAGCCCCTGCTTCTTTTAAAGATTTTGCAACTGCTGCTGGATCATCGAAAGCGAATGCAAGAGCATGCGGTCCTGATAAGTTAGCAACAAGTTCTGCTGCAGAAGTTCCTTCTGCGGCTTTTTTGAAAAGCGTGTTTCTAGTTACGACCATTTTTCCATTTGAGTCGCGAACCGCTTTTCTTACCTTAACTGCATCATTTGAACTGATACCGATTAGGTTTGTAAGAAAGACAGCCTTAGCTCTTCCAATATCTGTTTTAAGATCTTGGATGATTGCTTCTTTCTCGGCACGATTTAGCATAAATCCTCCTAGTTAGTATTTGGAGGGAGATTTAGGCAGGCTTTATAGTTAACTTTTTGGGTAAAAAATTAACAAACCGACTTTCTTCAATCCCTACGTAATTAATTAAATAATGTTAAAAGCTTCTACTGTATCAATCTTGATCCCTGGACCCATAGTTGTACTAAGAGTTAGAGATTTAATATAAGTTCCTTTCGCTGATGCTGGCTTCGCTTTTACGATAGCACCAACAACTGCAGCGTAGTTTGCTTTAAGTTGTTCAGCTGTGAAAGAAGTCTTCCCGATTGGAACGTGAATGATACCTGTCTTCTCAGTTCTGTATTCTACTTTTCCGGCCTTTTGCTCTTTTACAGCTCCAGCTACGTCAGTTGTTACAGTACCAAGTTTCGGGTTTGGCATTAAACCACGAGGTCCAAGTAAACGAGCAACTTTTCCAAGTTTACTCATCATATCTGGAGATGCGATTACGCGGTCGAAGTCTAACCATCCACCAGCGATTTTTGTAATGATATCGTCGCCACCAGCGAAGTCTGCACCCGCTGCTGTAGCTTCATCAACTTTTGATCCTGAAGTGATCGCAACAACTCTAACAGTTCTTCCTGTTCCAGCTGGAAGAGCAAGAGCTCCTCTGATCATTTGATCAGCATGTCTTGGATCAACACCAAGTCTGAATGCTAGATCAACAGTTTCGTCGAATTTTGCTGATTTTGTTTCTTTAGCTAATTTAATAGCTTCTTCTGAAGAGTAAACTTTAGTTTTGTCTACTTTTGCTGATGCTTCAGCGTAACGCTTTGAAGGCTTTTTCATATGATTCTCCTGTGGTCAAACGACTTTGCAGTCTCCCACTTAAATTAAGCCCCGAGGGGCCTGTTAATTAGTAATCTAGTTTTAGACCCATTGAACGAACAGATCCTTCGATTGTTCTCATTCCTGCTTCTTTTGATCCAGCAGTTAAGTCTACTTTTTTCGTTTCAACGATTTCTTCTACAACTTTCTTTGAAACAGTTTTAGCCATAACTTCAGATCCTGGCTTTTGAGCTCCAGAAGTGATTTTTAACTTATCTTTTAAAAGGTAAGTAGCCGGTGGCGTTTTTGTAACAAATGTAAATGATCTATCAGAGTAAACTGTGATGATCGTTGGAAGTGTTACACCGTTTTGTGCTTGAGTTTTTGCATTGAAAGCTTTGCAAAATTCCATAATGTTAACACCTTTTTGACCAAGAGCTGGTCCAATTGGTGGTGATGGGTTTGCCTTTCCGCCTGCGATTTGTAATTTAATAAAACCTGTTACTTTCTTAGCCATATGAACTCCTACTACATTCCAACAAATATTTTTTTAAGAAACTTTTTCAACCTGAGTAAAATCTAACTCTACTGGAGTTGGTCTACCGAAGATTGATACGTTAACTTTAATCTTTCCTTTATCACTTACTGCTTCAATCGTTCCTACGAAGTTAGCGAATGGTCCTTCAATAACCTTAACGCTCTCACCTTCAGAGAAATTAATAGAAGTACGTGGTTTTTTGAACCCGTCTTCCATTTGAGTTGTCATATAAGCAGCTTCCTCATTCGTAATTGGAGCTGGTTTATCTAACGTTCCCCCAACAAAACCAGTGATTTTGTCAGTACTTTTAACAAGGTGCCAAGTCTTATCATTCATGATCATCTTAATCAAGACGTAACCTGGAAAAAACTTTTTCTTGATGGTCTTCTTCTTCCCGTTAGCAGTTGTAACAACTGTTTCTTCCGGAACAAGAACCTCGGCGAAAAGGTCTGTCATTTTATAGTTAACGATTCTCTCTTTAAGAGATTTTGTTACTTTGTTTTCTTGTCCAGTCTGAGCTTTTGCGATGTACCATTTGAAATCTGGTGTATCACCTTTAGCTAGCTCGACAGTTTCATGTGAATTTGATTCAGCCATAATTAACTACCAATTAATGTTATTAATAAACGAACTCTAAAATCTTTTTGAAGATGAAATCGACTGCAGTAAAGATACCAGCAACGATAACAAGTGCAATCGCAATTCCGATTGTCATCTTTACAGTTGCATCCTTTGACGGCCATACAACTTTTACAAGTTCATTATAAACTTCTTGAAGGTAAGAAGATGTCTCACTGTTCTTCAGGATGTAAATAAACGTCCCTACACCAGTTAGAAATCCTAGACCCTGGGCTACCATGCTATAGCTAGAAATTTTCGTTTCTAGATCAAACCAATCCCCTAACTGACCTACGAATTTATAGACAACGTAACCTGCTAGTACTGAAGCAATTACAGTTAAAGCTGTAATCCACTTTCTTGAGTCTTCGCTCTTAATGATCGACATAGTTAACCTTTCTTTTACTGGATAAAAAAATAGAATCTAATACATATGCAAGAAAAAAGCTAATTTGTCTAGAGAGAAGTGAGATTTCACCGATGACACGGTGTGAATGAAAGAAATAATATTTAAAGTGGCGGGCGCAGTAGGATTCGAACCTACAACCAAGTGATTTGGAATCACCTACTCTACCATTGGAGCTATACGCCCAGCTCAATAAAAATACTATCAGAAGACAAGAGGACAAAAAAGTGGGCCGGAAAAAACCGGCCCACTGTTAAAAACTTTTTTGGAAATCTTAGAATTAATCTAGGATTTCAGAAACTGTACCAGCACCGATCGTACGTCCACCTTCACGGATAGCGAAACGAAGTGACTTTTCCATAGCGATCTTAGAAATAAGCTCTACTTTGAAAGAAGTGTTGTCACCCGGCATGATCATTTCAACACCTGGGTTAAGTTCGATTGATCCAGTTACGTCTGTAGTTCTGAAGTAGAACTGTGGACGGTATCCTTTGAAAATCGGAGTGTGACGGCCACCCTCTTCTTTTGTAAGGATATATACTTCACCATTGAACTTAGCGTGTGGAGATACTGATCCTGGCTTAACAAGACACTGACCGCGCTCGATATCTTCTCTCTTCGTTCCACGAAGTAGAAGACCAGCGTTATCCCCAGCTTGACCTTGGTCTAAAAGCTTACGGAACATTTCGATCCCTGTTACAGTTGTTTTTTGTACGTCACGGATACCTACGATTTCGATATCTTCGTTAACTTTAATAATTCCACGCTCAATACGTCCAGTTACAACCGTTCCACGACCTGAGATCGAGAAAACGTCTTCCACTGGCATAAGGAAAGGCTTATCAACATCACGAGTTGGAGTTGGGATATAAGCATCTACTGCGTTCATTAGTTCTACGATTTTTGATTCCCCAATTTCTGGGTTTCTTCCTTCAACTGCAGCAAGAGCTGAACCAGCGATGAAAGGAATTGCGTCACCTGGGAAATTGTATGATGAAAGAAGTTCTCTCATTTCCATTTCAACAAGTTCTAGAAGTTCTGGATCGTCTACCATGTCTACTTTGTTTAAGAAAACAACTAGAGCTGGTACACCAACCTGACGAGCAAGAAGGATATGCTCTCTAGTTTGTGGCATAGGTCCGTCTGCTGCTGAACATACAAGAATACCACCGTCCATTTGAGCGGCACCAGTAATCATGTTTTTAACGTAGTCAGCGTGACCTGGGCAGTCTACGTGAGCGTAGTGACGAGCTGCTGTTTCATATTCAACGTGTGCTGTATTGATTGTAATACCACGTGCTTTTTCTTCTGGTGCTGAATCGATATCTGCATATGATTTCGCTGCTCCACCATGGATCTTAGCCATAGTCATTGTAATAGCAGCTGTTAATGTCGTTTTACCATGATCTACGTGACCAATAGTTCCGATGTTAACGTGAGGTTTTGAACGGTCGAATTTTTCCTTAGCCATCTGGTTTCTCCTTCTTCGATTACTCTTTTAACTTTTAAAAAGAATCAATTTTTATATGTAGCAATTATAACGGGTTCTAAATTAAGTCAACAGTATGCCCGCGATGCTTCCTCCTGACAAGAGGAAAAAGTGGAGCTCCAGATGGGAATCGGACCCACGACCTCTCCCTTACCAAGGGAGTGCTCTACCACTGAGCCACTAGAGCATTTTCATACGATATTCAAAAAAATTTTAATAATGTATTAGGTAGAGAAATGGAGCGGGCGACAAGATTCGAACTTGCGACATCCACCTTGGAAGGGTGGCGCTCTACCAACTGAGCTACGCCCGCATAGGACTTTTTGGTAAGAAAATGGTGGAGAGAGAAGGATTCGAACCTTCGAAGGATCGCTCCGACAGATTTACAGTCTGTTGCCTTTGGCCACTCGGCAACCTCTCCTCATTTCAACACTAACGAAAAAATAGATGGAGCTGACTATAGGAATCGAACCTACGACCGTCGGTTTACAAAACCGATGCTCTACCAACTGAGCTAAGTCAGCGTACAGTATCTAACCGCTATGCTAGGGGTAATTTATAATCTAGCGGCCTTTTAATGGCAATATTTTTTTTACTTTTTTTTGAAATTAAATTCCACCAAATATTTTTTCCATGGCAATTGCAGCGGCAACTGACACGTTCAAAGATTTGATTTTCCCTGCGGGTTTAAAAGAAATTGTCGTGTCTACAACGCGACTGACGGCGTGTGACATTCCCACATCTTCAGCACCCAAAACTAAACAAATTGGTTTTGTTGTGTCGATTGAACCAAGGTCTGCGGTCGCGTGTTCTGATAAACCGATGCAGATTGCGCCCAATTCTTTTATTTTTGTGATGGTTTTTGGCAGGGCCGAACAACGAACGATTTTTACGTGTTCAGTTGCACCCGAAGCGATACGTGAAAAACCAGGCCCTAGGCCGAAATTCCCTCTCGCTGAGATAAGAATAGCGTCTACACCGTAGAAAGCTGCTGTACGCATGATTGCAGCGCCGTTGTGGGCATCTGTAATCTGATCGAGAGCTAGGATTTTAATAGGGATTCTGCTTTCTAATTGTTGGTAGATCCAAGTTGGTTCCCAAATATTAATCGGACTTACCAACATGAAGATACCACTCGGCACACGTTGGAATTCCATTTCAAGATCGCGGTAATTTTTTTTAGCTTCTTCTTGAAGAGCATGACCTTCCAACCATCTCACTTTCGTAAGAGGGATTTCAGAATCTTTGAGTCCACTGCGCTTTTTGAATTCCTGGAAGCCTTCATCCGTTGTGACAATTTCAAAAATTTGTCTCTCAGGATTTCTGATGGCCTCAGCAATGCTGTGGATTCCAACGATCATGTCATGCTCTATCTCTGTCATATAGATCCTATTTCAAAAGGTTTTTTAAAGTCGAAATCAGGTCTTCTCTTTTTACTTTCGTAATTGTTCCTGTTTTTCTCTCGATCACTTCTAACTCGCCAGAAGCACCAAAGTCTCTTTCTCCTAAGACTACTCTGTATGGCAATCCTAAAAGATCTGAGTCTTTAAATTTGTTTCCTGGGCCTACGTTTCTGTCGTCGTAAACAACTTCTAAACCAGCTTTTTTCATGTCGCCGTAGATATCGTCGGCGATTTGGGCGAACTCAGGAGCTTTCACAATTGTTGCGAAGTAAACGTCGTATGGCGCGATTGCTTTTGGCCAGACGATACCATTGGCATCGTGGTTTTGTTCAATCGCTGCAGCTACAACACGTGTAACTCCAATTCCGTAACAACCCATTAATGGAGTTGCTAGCTTTCCGTTTTGATCAAGGACACCGACTTTCATCGCTTTTGTGTACTTGTCACCTAGTTGGAAAACGTGACCGACTTCGATACCGCGTTTTTCAACGACAGTGTGTTTTCCGTCCATCGTTAAGTCGCCAGCTTTTGAAAGTCTTAGGTCTGCCATCGTTAATTTTTTCATATCGCGTTTTGGATTAAATCCACTTACGTGAGCGTCTTTTTTATTGGCACCGATAACATATGAAGCTTCAACATTTACTTCGTTGTCGAAGATAATTTCTAGTTGGTCTTCTAATCCAGCAGGTCCGATATAGCCTTTCCAAAGTTTTGCTTTTTTAAGTTCTTCTTCAGAAGATGCAGCAAGGTGATCGCACTTTAAAAAGTTTTGAAGTTTGATTTCGTTAACTGAATCGTCACCAATAACCATGGCAAGAATCATTTTTGAGACTTCACCAGTTGTTGCCGTGTACACCATCGATTTTAAGCTTTGGTTTGATGTTAATCCTAGCATCTTACTTACGGCATCGATTGTTTCTGCTTTAATCGTCTCCACTTCTTTCATTGGAATAATGTTCATGTCGTATGGAGCAGAAGCTTTTTTAGTTTGAGCTTTTTCAATGTTAGCAGCGTATTTTGCTTCTTGTGAGTAAATGATTAAGTCTTCACCAGAGTTTGCTACAACCTGGAACTCGTGAGTTTTTGAATCTGCAGAGGCCATGGCTCCACCGTCTGCTTCAACTGGAATGAATTCCAGTCCAAGGCGTGTGAAGATCGCCGTGTAAGCGTCGTACATGGCCTGGTAGCCAACGTCCAAGCTCGCTTTGTCCAAGTGGAAAGAGTAAGCGTCTTTCATTGTGAATTCGCGTCCTCTCATCAAACCGAAACGTGGTCTAATTTCATCGCGGAATTTTGTGTTGATCTGATAAAGTGTAACCGGTAACTGCTTATAAGATTTTATTGTCGATCTGAAGATATCAGTCACAGTCTCTTCGTTAGTTGGAGAGATACAAAGGTCAGCGCCTTTTTTATCTTTAAAGCGAAGCATAAGCCCGCCCATCTTGTCCCAACGACCTGTCTCTTGCCATAACTCTCCTGGAGTCACGACAGACATTGTGATTTCGAAACATCCGATTTTATCTAATTCTTCGCGGACGATAGTTTCAACTTTTCTAATTGAGCGTAGACCCATTGGTAGATAGTTATATAAACCTGAACCCGACTTATGGATAAGACCAGTTCTAATCATTAATTGGTGAGAAGCAATTTCAGCGTCTGCTGGAACTTCTTTATACGTTTGCCAAAAACCTTGAGAAAGTTTCATATGAATACCTTTGGTGAGATTAAATTAAAATGATGTTACTACAAACGACTTACTAATGAAATGACGGTTGTAGTGCTCTGGGGAGTGCGAATGCCTCTACTGTCTCGCGTTCAAGCGATGCAGCTGAAACAATCTCAAAGGCAGAAGGAGTAGCGAGAAGCTTTCTGCACAGAAGATTGTGAACGTGGTGACCTGACTTGTAAGTCGTAATTTTACCAGCGATTTCATAACCCATAAGCGCGATATCGCCTACTGTGTCTAGAATTTTATGGCGAATGAACTCGTCAGCGAAACGAAGACCTTCTGGGTTAATGACCTTGTAGTCATCCAGAACGATTGCGTTATCTAACGATCCACCTTTAATTAAGCCTTTTCTTTTTAGTGCATCAACATCTTTTACGAAACCGAATGTGCGGGCACGGCCGATTTCATTGATGTAGTTTTCGCATGAGAATTCAAAAACTTTGTTTTGAGTTTTGATTGTCGGGTGAGCGAAAACAATTGTTGAATCGATGATGAGTTTTGACGAAGGTTCGATCTCCGCCCACTTGTCGTCGAATTCAACGCGTACTTTTTCAAGCACGATTAAGAATTTTTTTGATTTGTTAAGAGTTACAATTCCCGTTTCCTTTAAAAGGAAAACGAAAGATGCACCTGAACCATCCATGATTGGAACTTCGGGCCCGTTGATTTCGCAAAAAACGTTTTCGATTCCGAAACCATAAAAAGCTGAGAGTAAATGCTCAACAGTGTGAACAGCGTTTTGTCCTTCACCAATTGTCGTATTGTTTTCAGTAGCACCAACTGTCGTGGCAGTCGCGCGAAGAATTGGAGCGTTAGGAATGTCTGTACGTTGAAACTGAATGCCAGTGTCTGCCTCTGCAGGGTGCAGAGTCATTGTTACTTTTTTCCCGGAATGGATACCGATACCAGTAACTGAAAATTTCTTGGCAATAGTACGTTGGTTCAACATTATATTTGGTTACCTATTTCACTAATTCTCTAATAGTTCTCATAATTTAATGGTCGCGCAATTTTTTGGCAACTACAAACTATTATAACTCCGTTGGGACTTAGACTGAAGAATAAAACTTTGCCGGGTCAATACCCGACAAGAGCAGTCTTATATTACTCTATTTTCGTCTTTTCTAGGGGAAAATTCATAACTTATGAAAAGATTTCCAATAAAAGAAGAGTTATTTAGATTGGTTTAGTTCTAAATTTGTCAATAATTTTAGGCAGATAGAGGTCTAGCCAATGTTTAGGTTACTTCGAAATAATCAGTGTTTCATTTGGAGAATGACCTTTTCCAGCCTACTTAATCGAATTTTGATATCAGCATTCTCTTTTTTCAAGTGAACATTCTCTTCTTCAAGAGAAGCGATTTCTCTTGAGTGCTCTTCGAGAGTTGTTTGCATTGTATTCATCATCGAGAGATTTTTTTGAACTTGTTTGTGCTCTGTTTTCATTGCTTCAATAAGAAGTGCGACGATGTTGGAGTATTTAACGGCCTTGAAACCATTTGTTCCGGTTTTTACAAAAGTTGGCACGATCGCCTCGACTTCTTGGGCGATTAATCCGATTTCGTGTTCGTCATTTTTCTTCCAATCGAATTCGACTCCGCGAAGTCCTAAAACTTTTATTAAAGCATCATCGATTGTGACGATATTCTTTTTTAGTCTACGGTCTGAAACTGAAGTATATCCGCTTGAAGCGTTTACGCCACCGACAACATCAAGTGTGTACGCTGGAGTTAATGTTCCTATTCCGACGAAACCAGCATTAGTTGGATTGAGAAGAATTGTACCAAGGGCACCTGTTCCACTAGCTGTACCTGCGGAAAGTTTAATACTTCCACCATTGGCCGCTCCTGCTCCAATACCTCCAGTTAAATTAATCGCTCCAGCTGCTACTCCCTCTGTCGTGGCCCCTGATGTAATGTTCACATCTCCACCTGGCCCAGATGTTGTTCCTCCGGCACCTGCTTTGATGAAAATTTCTCCTCCAGTGCCAGTCACTCCCCCAGCACCACCGACCATACCTCTTGCAGTCGTATTGTTTCCTGGTGTTTCACAAACATGACAACTAGTTCCTGAACAAGTCGCGGCCAAAGGGCCACCAGACATAGCGAGATCGCTCCATCCTGTTGGACATGTTTTCATAATAACTTTTGCATTTTGAGGAATTTTTGAATCAGTGCCCGGAGACTGACAAGATTGATAAGTATAATTCAATCCTGCGCTACCAGGTCCTATCACTATTCCCAATGGGGCCCATCCATAAGGGCAAGATTCCATCAGAACAACCGAGCTAGCTGGCATTAGGCCTTTCGTTGCTGGGCTTTGGCAAACTCTACATGTAACACCATCACAGGTTGCAGAATTTGGGCCTGCTCCAGTTACACCGACGTCAGTCCACGTTCCTGGACACACTTTCATTGCGAATATCGAATTGGCCGGAACCCACACACTTATCCCAGGTGAATCAGCGATGACAGAAGGGATTTGTGTATCGACATAACTTTTATTGGCCACATCATCGCCAAAAGAAGGAGTAGGTATTCCATTAATTGTTCCAAGAGAAATTGTTCCGCCACCGATGAGATTTAATTTTGTTAAAAGAGCATCAAATACAGAATCAGCATCAGGAGCATGAGTCGTATCACTATTGATAATCGACGTTGTTAAAATGTCAGTAGCTGCTGGAAGACCTGAAATTTTTGCGGCCGGAATTTCTCCGTTTGCAATATTTAACTTTGCGTACGGAATATCACCGTTCGCGATATTTAGTTTTGCATAAGGAATAGCAGCAGCAGGAATATTTAATTTCGAGTAATCAATTGCAGCAGCTGCATTAATGTCAGCGTTTACAATTGTTCCATCGAGAATTTGTGTACTGTTAATTGTACCGGTAATTTTTGAGGCAGCAATTGTTACGATCTTTGCGTCTGTAACTGCACTGTCTGCAATTGAAGCCGTCACAACGGAACCTGCTCCGCCAGCTGAAAGATCATCTGCGGCCACCCAATGAGTACCATTGAATTTTAAAACTTTACCAGAGATTGGGGCCACTGATAAATCAACGTCTGTTAATTTATCAAGATCGTAATCTCCTTCCTGAGCAACAATATTTCCTGTGCGTGAGAAAACTGAAGTAACCAATGTAGAATTTCCAATCTTCTGCCAAGCAGTTCCGTTGGAAATAAGCCAGTCACCTGTCACAAATGAAGTAGCACCGATCATTCCGTCAGCGCTTACAATATAATATGAACCTGAGGCCGGAAATGGAGATGGTGTAGGTGCTGGAGGATTTGCTGAAGCATTAAACGCTCCAAGATAATTTGTTCCAGTAGCGGCACGTGGTTTCCATGTTCCAGAGACAGCATCATAAGATAAAACATCCTTATCCATCGCCGTGATTGAGCAATTAAAACTTTTGCCATTTAAAGTTGAATTACAAATTGAAAAATCTATTGGAAAAGTCGCACTTGCATTGGCATCGGATAAAATAAGATTAAAAACTTTGGAAACATCAAATGAAAAGACACTTAATGAATTAGCAATGATCTGAGTGCCCGATTGAGATTCTATATTAAAATCTTTATTTAATGAATTTCCACTAACCTTAATATTAGTTACGGCCGTAAGACCTGTCCCTGTAATGACTAATTGATTATTGATAATTTGAACTGAAGAAATTGAGGCAGAGTTAATTCGAGAAGTAGTGGTTGTGGCCTTCTTTTTTCCACTAATTGAAACTGCGCCTTTATCGACTATACAGCCGAACATCGCCAAAACACAAAAGACTATTAGTACCTGATGTTTCATATTTATCTAACTATAACTCGCTTCTATTAACTACCTCATCGGCTTCTAAATTAGGATAAGTTACATTTTGGTATTATCACTTTCATTGGAAAAAGTGCCTCGATTAGTAGGTAATCCCCGCCTAGTGCAATTAAAAAAAATTCCATTAGAATTGAAGAATGAATACATTTACAACAAGCATACTCGCGGTATTACTACTTTCTTTTGCCACTCCTCAGGTATTTGCTCAGTCAGAAAGCACACCTGACGTGTATATGATCAAGGGGAAAGAGACACTTGATAGTGTGGCAACCAAACTGATTCCCAAATATCAAGCTAAGTACAATAAGAGGATTGAGGACTTTAAGAAAGATTTAGTTCAGTGGAATCCTCAGATCAATTCCTGGAATCCAATTCCCGTTTTTAGTAATATTTATATCGAGTACCCATATCCGAGTTACATCTCGTATCCCTATGCTCCCAAACTTACCAGAGGGACAAATTACAATGTTTTGAATTCAGATTCAGAAACTCCTCTTGGAAATAAGAACTACACTCTCTTTGCGATGTATACCGCTTCTGTCGGGGATTTCCAGGAACAGATTAAAACTCAGGAAGGAAGTATCAAGAGTACTCAAAACTCTCCTTTCTCTCTAGGACTTGGAACCACTGTTTTGCTGGATAAAACAAACCGTATGATTAACTCGAGTTTTTATTGGTCGAGTCTTCGCTCTTCAAAACTCAGTGGTGATAATGTGACAGCAGGTGAGCTTGAAACAAAAGCAGAAATTGGATTCAATCTTTATTATCAACAACTAACCGCATGGCATGCACTTTCTTTTTATGGCGGTGCTGATTATGAACAATTCTCTACTTTTAATACGAATGATTTTATCGATGGTGAAACGCTTGCTTTAAATCAGAATAAAATATTTTATGCCACTGCCGGAGTCGCCCGTACGTTTTTTGTGCGCGACTATAAGTTACTTTTGAAATCTAGTATTTCGCAGTCACTAAAATCTGATACAACGTCATCTAGACCAGAAGATAAATTTGATGGACAACGTTTTACATTGTTTGCAAGTGTGAAAGGTGAAACTCAATTTACCTACCATTTGCTTTATAAACGTCATATGCTTGAAGGGCCAACGAAGCTGACCATCAATCGTATTGGTGTGGGAATCGGCTTTGTCATTTTTTAAGGAAAATTTATGAGTTCAATCTGGTTTAACAAAGACGTCTCTCTAGTACAATTAAGCAAAATGAGCCTAAACACAATGGTTTCTCACTTGGGAATCGAGCTGACAAAAATTGGCGACGATACTCTTGAAGGGACTATGCCAGTTGACGAAAGAACATTTCAACCTGCTCGCCTTCTACACGGCGGGGCCTCTTGCGTACTTGCTGAAACACTTGGAAGTGTAGCTGCCAATATGGTTATTGATACAAAAGAAAAAATGGCAGTAGGTCAGCACATTGAAGCGACTCACCTTCGTTCAGCAACTAAAGGTCATGTCCGTGGTGTTGCCAAGATGATTTACATGGGAAGAAGTTCTCAAACGTGGAGAATTGAAATCTTCAATGATGAAAACAAATTGATCTGTGATTCAAAAATCATCATGGCCATCGTTAATAAAAAATAACTACATTAAGTCAGTTTTCATTTTTACTAAATGTTCTTTTGATTTCTGACTGATCTCTCTTCCTCTAGGCGTTCTAAGGAGAAATCCTTCTTTTAAAAGATAAGGTTCATAGACGTCTTCGATTGTTGTGCGGTCTTCTGCTAAGGTCGCACACAGCGTTTCAATCCCAACAGGTCCGCCCTTGTAATAGTCTTCGATAACTTGAAGGATTTTTCTATCCATACGGTCTAATCCGTATGAGTCGATTTCCATCAGGGATAAAGATTTTTTAACAGACTCTTCTGAAATTTTGCTTTCGCCTTTCACTAGTGCGAAGTCGCGAACGCGTCTCAATATTCTATTGGCAATTCTTGGTGTTCCACGCGCGCAAGCAGCGATGAGATATAAGGCAGCTTTATCGAGAGTGATATTCAATTTTTTAGAATTGTTTTCTACGATTTCACTTAATTCATGATGATTGTAAAAATCAAAATGCAAATGGGCCATGAAACGATCACGAAGTGGGTTTGATAAAAGACCCGATCTTGTCGTCGCACCAATTAATGTGAATGGAGCGATCTGGATTTGCATTGTGCGGGCACTAGGGCCTTGTCCAATAACGATATCCAAGCGGTAGTCTTCCATTGCTGAATACAGGATTTCTTCAACTGCAACATTCATGCGATGGATTTCATCGATGAATAAAACGTCACGAGGACCTAAGTTCGTAAGGATGGCCGCGAGGTCACCTTTTTTGTCAATTCCCGGCCCCGAAATCACATGCAGTTCACTACCAATTGATTTGGCAATGATCATGGCAAGAGAAGTTTTTCCTAAACCAGGAGGTCCTGATAATAGTGCGTGATCCATTGCTGAATTTCTGATTTTTGCCGACTCAACCATAACGTCGATATTCTGGACGACTTTTTTCTGTCCAATATATTCGCTGAAATCAGTTGGGCGCAGAAGAACTTCATGTTTGAATTCTTCATTGTGGGATTCCCCACCGACCATACGGGCATTGTCTTCGTTATCAAAAATCATATTTTATAATTCTTTAAGAACCAGATGGATTAACTGCTCTGGTTTTGTGATTAAATTTGCGCCGAGAATTTTCTGAGCGATGGGAATGATCTTATCTTCTCTAAAGCCCAGTTCTTTGCAGGCCATAAGAGTGTCATTCATAATTTCGTGCTGACCAGTCGCTCCTGCTTTTACCACTTCTTCAACAAAGCCAACTTCTTCCATTGATAAGAAATCTAATTTCGCGGCCGGAGCAAGTCCGCCACGAATAATTTTTGAAGAGTCACTATACATTTTCACGCGGTCGATTTTCCCTGCTAAATCGAGAACGATTTGAGCAGCACCTTTAGCGCCAAGACCCGGAACTTTCGTTAACGTTGCTTTAGCTTCAAGGTTTACGGCATTGATGATTTCGTTCACACCGATATTAGAAATAAGGTTGTAGGCCGATTTAGGGCCGATTCCTTTTACACTTAAGAGCATTTCGAAAAGTTTTTTTGCGCGAAGAGATCCAAAACCAAAAAGCGTTTCAGAGTCTTCTTTAACAATGTGGGCAACGTAGATTGCTGCCAGAGTTCCTTCAACTAAAACTTTATTGTAGAAAACCTGGTAGCCGATTCCAGATGATGTTTGAATGATTGATTCACTTCCATCACTAAAAAGAACTTCGCCAGTTAAAAATCCTATCATACGGTCTTCCCCATTAATCTTAATTTCATATTGCGGTTAAGTGCGTGGCAAACAGCAATCGCCAGGGCATCTGATTCATCTGATGTTTTGAAAGTTAATTTTCCAAACATCATCGTCATCGCTTTATTGATGGCGTCTTTATCTGCATGTCCGTGACCGGTAACCGATGACTTCACAGCATTTGGTGCATATTCGTAAATTTTCCCCAGTCTTGTACGGGAGAAAGCTGCGATCATCGCTCCTCTTGCCTGAGCAAGTTTACTTAAAGCATCGACACTTTTTACATAAATAAGTGCTTCAACTGAAACTTCATCCGGTTGATACCTATTCATTAACTCGTCACACGTTTGATAAATCATTCCTAGTCTTTCTAAGAATTCGTCAACGTGATCATATTTTAGAACACCTGAAGCGATGTAAGAAATCTTTTTTCCCTGAACATCAATTAAAGCATAACCTGCTTTTCTCGATCCCGGGTCAATTCCAAGAATAATCACTTAGCACCTCGGCCTTTGACAAAAGTTCCGATATAAAACATCAACGATCCACCGATTAATTGGATCAATTCAAGTTTTCCGTAATCACCTTTAGCAAGACCAGCAAATAGACACAGTCCAACAGAAGCGAACCCAACTAACTGCATCCCAAGACCAACATAAAAAAACATAATATCCCTCGATAATTCAATCGTACTTAAGTTTTTTTTCTTTGTAAAAAGATCTATAAATTAGTATCATTCACGCATGAGTCAACTACTTCATTCTGCCTCAGTTAGAAAACTGATCACGAAAGGCCTTAAATCTGAATGTAAGGCACTAAAGGAAAAAAATATTTTTCCTTCTATGAAAGTCGTACTGGTTGGTTCAGATCCCGCAAGTGTCATTTACACTACAAGCAAGAAAAAATTCTGTGAGAAAATCGGTGCACTTTGTGAAATCGTTACTCTTGATGAAAAAATTTCTGAAGCTGAATTCCTAAACACAATTAATGAAATTAACAGCGATGATTCAGTTCATGGCTGTATTATTCAAATGCCGTTGCCTAAACATCTTTCGCATTTAGACGTAGGACGTTTAGTTAAAAAGGAAAAAGACGTTGATGGATTTCATCCGGAAAATCTTTATGCTCTTTTAAGTAATAACGGTGACCAACACGATTTTATTTCTTGTACGCCCAAGGGAATTCTTACTTTGATGCAAGAAAGCCAAATTAGTGTTGCTGGAAAACACGTGGTGATTATCGGTAGAAGTATGATTGTCGGAAAACCTCTTGCAATGCTTCTTACAAATCACAATGCGACAGTAACTCTTTGTCATTCGCACACAGAAAATCTAAAAGATCTTACAAAAAAATGTGACATTCTTGTCAGTGCAATTGGTAAGGCTAACTTTATTGATGAAAGTTATCTTTCTGCTAATAAAAATCAAGTTATTATCGATGTTGGTATGAACACTGACACTCAAGGCCAGTTATGCGGCGACGTTTACTTTGAAAAAGTTGTCGATCACGTTTCTGCCATCACTCCAGTTCCTGGTGGAGTGGGTCCAATGACCATTGTTTCACTAGCGCAAAACCTTTTACAAGCTAGTAAAAACAGGTTATCTCTTTAGAACTCTTTTCTTCTAGGAGATACACAATGACACTTTTAAAAACTTCATTGCATGAAGCGCACCTTGCACTAAATGCTAAAATGGCGCCGTTTGCTGGCTACGATATGCCACTACAATACTCTTCAGTTAAAGAAGAAGTAATGGCCGTAAGAGAACACGCTGGTGTTTTCGATGTTAGTCACATGGGAGAATTTTTTGTTATTGGTCCGGATGCGATTGCATTCGTTGATCATATTGTAACAAATGATTTTAAAAACGCAGAGATATTAAAAGCTGTTTACTCTCCACTTTGCCGTGAAGATGGAACAGTGATTGATGACTTAATCGCTTACAAATTAGGCACAGACCGCGTTTTAATTTGTGTGAACGCTTCTAATATCGCTAAAGACTGGGAATGGATCAGTTCTAAAGTTGGATCTTTCAACTGCGAACTATCAAATCTTTCAGATGATTTCTCTCTCATTGCGCTTCAGGGGCCAAAAGCTGAATTAATTTTACGCGACTTTGGAATAAAACTTCCAACAGACTTCCCATACTACTCAATCCTGGAAACAACTCACGAAGGTGAGAAAATTATCGTTGCTCGCACTGGATACACTGGGGAAGATGGATTTGAAGTTTTCTCAAGCCACCACTATGCAAGACACTTATGGGATAAGTTAATCTTCAATGGTGTTAGACCTTGTGGATTAGCAGCTAGAGACGTGTTACGTGTTGAAGTTTGTTACCCTCTATACGGGCATGAAATCAACGATACAGTGACTCCACTTGATGCTGGCCTTGGATGGACTGTGAAAATGGCGAAAGCTGATTTTATTGGTAAAGCAGCGCTTGAAGCCTACAAACCCAAATTCCAATTAGTAAAATTATCTCTTGAGCGCGGTATTCCTCGCGAAGGATATGACGTTTTAAACACTGAAGGACAAAAAGTTGGAACAGTAACATCGGGAACAATGTCAGTTGTGACTGGTAAAGGCGTGGCACTTGCTCTCATTGAAAAAGCGAAAGCTCCTGCTGATAAAAAATACTTAATCAACATTAGAAATACTAACTATGAAGCGAACTTTCACACGAAAGCTTTCGTAAACGGAGGACACAAGTAATGAGTAACACTATTCCATCGGAACTGAAGTACACAAAAGACCATGAATGGGCAAAAGTTGAAGGAGATACTGTAACTATCGGTATTACTGATTTTGCACAATCAGCACTTGGAGATATCGTTTTCGTTGAACTTCCAGAAGTAGGTAAGACACTAAATAGTCACCAAACTTTTGGTGTTGTTGAATCAATTAAATCTGTATCTGATCTTTTTTCGCCATTAGCGGGAACTGTTTTAGCGACAAATGCAGAAGTGGTAAACGCTCCTGAACTTTGCAATGCTGAGCCATATGGAAACGCTTGGTTGATTAAAATCAAACTTAGCAATCCTGCTGAGCTAAATTCTCTACTTTCTGCGTCTGACTACCAAAATTTTCTATCAACACTATAATTCTTTTGTAATTTAAAACTTTCGATAACTTACTCGCAAAATACTTTGAAAGAGGTATTTTGCGAGTGTAATTTACGCAGTAAAAACTTAAAAAATACTTAATTTTACGTGTGAAATTATTTAGAATTTTTTTCAGACTATGATTGATTTCTCAGAAAAAATTTTGCCTAAAAAAATCTTTACGAAGATTATTAAAAACACCATACTTCTGTCCTACACAAAGAACTGATAATAAAAATCGAATGGGATCCACTATTATATGATGTCTGAAAAACAGGACGCAATTCAGCTTCTCAATACTGCAGTCATAAAAAGCAAAGAGAAAAGAATCAATGCTAGTTATGAAGAAAGACTTGCGAAGACTTGTAACTCTCCAGTTATGAACGCATTACTAGTTGCTGTTGATCACTTAGCTGAAGAAGAAAAAATGTCTAAGGATCAAGCTGCGATTTCAATTATTGAAACGCTAAGAGAGCTAGATTCGATTTGGAACGATTACGTTCTAATGGAAGGAATCGGGAAACTGAAAGACCTTCTAAAAAATAATATCCAACACTAATTTTTAGAATTGTTTAAAAGTGCCAGATGCTAGGCGCAGAGGATTGAGAGAGGAGATGTACGTTAGTACTTCGACGAACGAAAGACGATAGCAACGACGTAGATGGTATTTTTAAACGATTCTAAGATTTGACTACGAATCCCCATTGAATTGTGGCCCTGCCGCCAACTAATAAACCTTTCGGAGGGTTTGGGAACGGGCCAGCTTTATTAAAGGACTCGATCGCTGCTTGATCGAGTTCTCTTACTCCAGAAGTTCCTTCAATCTGCATATCTACAATTTTTCCTGTTTCATCAAGAGTCACTGCTACGGACGTGATTAGGTTTTCACTCGCCGGCATTCTTCTACCTGAACGGTATAAGTTTTTAGCTTTGTCTTTAATTGAGCTTCCCCAGTGTTGTTCTAATTTCTGGCGGATGCGGTGATAGAATCCATAGTATTTAAACTCTGTCGTATTTAGATTCGTCATATCTCCCAATGGAACTTCTTCAACGAAGTCATTGTTTTGAGCAAGACCAGTTTTCCCTAGTTTTCCTCTATCAACACCTTCAGCTCCAGCGACAGATTCTTTTGCCAGAGTTTTCGTCATTTCATCCAGAGTTTCGGCCTCTTTTTGCATTTTTTCTACATCGGCCATCTTAAATCCACCAAGATCACTCAGTGTAAGTTGTTTTTTGGCCTTTTTGGGCGGTGTTGTTGCTACTTTCTGAGCTTTCGGTTCAGCTTGAGCAAGTGTCGTTTTAGAGCCTGTTTTTTTACCTAATCCGGCCTCTTTAAAAGATCCATTAGCGCGAGCAATTGTCTGACGCTCGAACGTCTGGTCTTTTTCACCTAAAAAACGTGAATCTAGCGGGCGATCGAGCTTGCCATTTGTTTCATTGGCAACGACCTGTTTATTCTGGCTGTCTTTGATCGCTTGAAGTTGTTTTTTTGAGATGATTTTTACTGAGTCGAATGAGTTACCTTTATCTGCAAGTTTTGCTGCTTTTAAAAGTTGTTCGTTGGGAGTTACGAAATGATTTTCTGTATTAACCTTCACCATGAAAGCTAAAAAACTAAAGTGAATGGCCATCGAAAATAGGAATGAATACGAAATTTTTTGGCGGTCAATTTTTAGTAATTTCATATTTCTTCCTTAATTCACCAATCAGTCGTCACCCGTGACGAGACTCTATAAGGATATTATCGGAAAAAGGGAGACAAAAGTTAAGCCGGAGTCTCCTTAAGATTTTCCGGCCATAACTTAATTTATCGTCTATTGATTTTCAAAATACTCATCATCGCCTAATGGCCTTGTTTTTTGAGCAGTTCCACCTTCTTCCACTGGAATGTCCGGCATTTCTGCATAAGACTCCAATATAGATCCTGCTGAATTAGGTGCAACTTTACGACCAGTTTTTTTCTCAATCCATGCTTGAGTAATTCCGGCCGGTACTTCAAATGAATCGTCGCCGTATTTTCTTATTGTCGCGCGCATATACTCTTTCCATACGGAAATAGGTGAACGTCCACCAGTTTCACCGAAGCCTAGAGTCTTGTTGTCATCAAATCCTGTCCATACTGCTGTCACAATATTAGGAGTAAACCCAACAAACCAAGCATCAATATAGTCGTTCGTTGTCCCAGTTTTCCCTGCTACGTTTGGCCCAAGCTCGCGAGCAGCTCCACCGGTACCAGAAGAAATAACACCTCTTAAAAGGTTCGACATTACATAAGCTAAACGTGGATCGTACACTTGTCTTCCCGAAAGATTTCTTGTGTATGGATTTCCAGTTTGTGCCACTCCAATTTCGTCAGCTGATTTTTCTTCATCAACTGATGCCGGAATTTTCATATCTTTTTCAACTTCATTAATGGCGTATTTTTTTCCATCGCGGTCAACAACTGAAACAATCCCTCTTGGTGTAACAAAACGTCCACCATTGGCGAAAATTGCATAAGTTGTCACCATATCGCGAGGAGAAACTCCAAAAGTTCCAAGAGCGATACTTAGGTTAGCCTCAAGCTTAGCGTTGAATCCAATTCTGTTGGCGAATTTTAGAATATTACTTACACCAACTTTATCAGCGATTTTAATTGTCGGAATGTTTCTTGATTCTTCCAAAGACTGACGGAATGTAACCGGCCCTTTATAACCTCCATCATAGTTTTTTGGTTTCCAGCTTGAAGCAGAGTCAAACCCTGGCATTGCTTCTGGTGTATCCATGATGATGGTTGAAGGCGTGTATCCATTTTCCAGTGCAGCTGCAAAAAGGATTGGCTTAAATGAAGAACCTGGTTGTCTCTTGGCCTGAACAACACGATTGAATTTAGAAGTATTGTAATTGCTTCCTCCAACGTAGCTTACGATGTCACCCGTTTTAGCATCCATTGAAAAGATTGCACCTTGAACTTCGGCCACTTGATCAAGCTGACATAAAATGTATTTTTGATTGCGCACTAAAGCAGCACTCTTCATTTTTGTTAGAAGGGCCGTTCCATCTTTATTTAAATAAGGAGCTAACTGCACAGAGTTTTTAACCATCTGAACGTAGACTAAATCCCCTACACGCAAAATCGTCGAAGGTTTTGAAACTTCCTGATAGTAACCAGTGTTTTCGTTGATACTTCTCTTGTGGGCCCATTTGAAATAATCAAAAGGAATAATCCCAGGCGATCCAGCAAGAGAGACGTGAATTAATCTTAGTCCATCATCAACTTTTGTAATAACTGCTTCATATTGAGTGTTTGTTTTTAGAGTGTTGATGATGTTGTCATTGGCAGCTAAACCATGGACAAAGTTTTCATCTCCAGAAGCAGTTTCCTGATCTGTAATCTCTGATCTCATCTGATCGTAAGCTTTCTCATCGAAATGGTACTCATAGATTTTTTCGTTCTTTTCATTGATCGTGAAAAAAGTTGATTTGTTTTTGAACAGCGTTTTTCTTGCTTGTTTTTCAAACTTCTCGAACTCTTCATTTCCGATATGAGCGAATGGGCCTTTGTATCCCTGACGCTTATCAATTTCTTTAATCCCTCTTTGAATTTGATCTTCTGCAACTTGTTGCAGATCCCAATCAAGAGTTGTTTTAATTTTAAATCCATCAACTAAGAATGATTTTTCTCCAACAGCTTCAACAACTTTTTGTCTTACCCATTCTGTAAAATACCCGGCCTTAAGAATGTCTTCATTAATGTGATAAACAGTCTGCTCTTTCAAGGCTTCTTTATATTGAGCATCGGTAATTTTTTTCAGGGTGTGCATACGCCCTAAAACATAACCTTGTCTCATTCTCGCTGCGTGGGGGTTCACAAAAGGTGAATACTTCCCTGGAGCAACCAGAAGACCTGCCAGCATTGCTGATTCAGCAACCGTCATATTCTTTAGTTCTTTATTATAATATCCACGAGCGGCCGCTTTAACACCGTAATAACCACCACCAAGATAAACCTGGTTCAGGTATAAATAGAGAATTTCTTTTTTGGTTAATTTTTCTTCAATTCTTTGGGCAAGAATAAAGTCTTTTAACTTTCTGGTGATTGAGCGCTCAGAACTAAGTAGAAGGGATTTGGCAACCTGCTGAGTGATCGTCGATCCACCCTGCACAACTCTCCCCGCTTTAAAGTTTGCAAACATCGCACGCGATAATCCCCAATAGTCGACACCTTTGTGCTCGAAGAATTTATCATCTTCAGCCGATAAGAATGCATCGATCACTCTTTGAGGGACATCTTTCATCTCAACGATTTCTCTTTTCTCCAGACCAAGTTCGGCCAGGATCACTCCATCTTTTGAGATAATTTGCGAAGCAAGATTTGGCTTATAATCCTGAAGTTTATCAATCTTTGGTAAGTCCAGATTGAAATATGTAAATGCCAATGCACCCGTCATTCCGGCCAGGAGTCCAACTCCCAGTAGTGCGAAGATAATTCTAACGATTAAACTCTTCATCATCGATCCTTGTAAATCCTTTTACTCAGCTGCTTTACCCGAAGAAATTTTTTGTTGAATCAATTTTTTAAGTCGACTCGACTGTGCTTCAACATATTCTTGAGTTTTTAATAAATAGAACGCCCCGTTTTCAGTTGAATCTAAACTCATTTTCTGAAGTGGGATTGAATAGAAATAATCAAAACCTTTTTTCTCTCGAGTGATTCTTCCGGCAGCTCTGCCGAAAACCCCAATCAGGAATTCATTTGAATCTTCAAAATCAAACTTTGAACCTAGAACGTCAGCACCGATAGCAAAGTCCACACCTAGTCTCTTCATAAGTCCTGCATTGAAAACTTCATTTTCAAAAGCAGTAGTGTATTGGATTCCAGGTTTTCTAAGATCAACTGAATTGCTTAACTTTAAGTTTAATAGAAGTAACTCGCGGATATTTCCTTTATCGAAATAATAAGTCTTCTTTGTCTTTGAGTTATAAAGAGTGATGTAAAACTTTTTAGGAGTATCCTGAATTGTTTTATTTTTTAGTTTATCTAATAAAAGATTATCTACTTCTTCCAGCCATTCAGATTCATATGGGCGATATTTTCTTTTTTCTTTGAAGTAGCGGTAGAAGTTCCACTCAATCACTTCAGGAGTCATACCACTCGCGTACATTGCTGCAACGATGGCACCGAAACCAGTTCCTGTAATCACTTGCGGATTCAGGTTTTGTCTTTCTAAAAACTTTAAAAGGGAAACGTAATTAATCGTACGGTAAAGACCCGGGCCTAAACTCAGTCCGATACGTAGTTTTTTTGAAACGCCCTGGCCAATTGTTGCCGAGTCTTCAACTGGTGTGAAAATATCTCCCCCCCTGTCTCCCAGACGAACAGTTTCTTCGTTGGGAATTAATTGCGGAGTTGATCCACCATTAATACCAATCTCATCTGTCAGCCCTATATCAACTTGAGCAGGAGCATTTTGATGTGCTGCTGGTTGTGATCCCGGAACTGGTTTAGGCGGCAGCTGCTGGATTCCAGAACAAGCTGTAAGCACGATTAATAAAGAGCAGAGAAATATTCTTTTCATCTAAAGTTCTTCTTCTTTTAAACTATCTGTTAATAGAGCGATCTTTTTTTCCGCAATTGATAACTGGTCTTTACACTCTTTGTATAAACGTGTGCCCACTTCAAATTCTTCTAAGCTTTTTTCAAGCGGCAGTTCACCAGATTCTAGTTTGGATACTATATTTTCCAGCTCTTTCAATGAATCTTCAAAAGATTTCTTCTTAGTCATTATGTGCCTCTTTATTTAGGGTAAAACTCAATTTCATTAGCTGACTTTTTTAGACCTGTATAATGTGTCAAAAATTACACACCTAACGATCTAAATCTTCCGCTTCTTCCTAATGTCATCTTAGTGTAAAGATACATTATCGGGCACTTACTTGGAAGCGCTTTAGAGGGATAATTTTACCTATGTAGGGATATTGGCACCACGCACGCTATAGTTAACTTAATAGTCCATCTCAAATCGGAGGAAACTTTTGAGAGAACTTTGGGTGCCACTATCAGGCGCAATTGCTCAACAAAGAAATGTTGAGACAATCGCTAATAACGTGGCAAATATAAATACACCGGGATTTAAGAGGGACCAAGTCGTCTTTAAGGAGTACTTAGCTGCTCTGGAGAAAGGTGGCGACCAACAAGGAATCGATCTTCCACAAAAAGAATGGAAGCCCGAAGACTTTTACCGCTCTTATAATGCTGAAGACTCTTTTGTGAAAGTCGACGGCTCATATACAGTTCACGAACAAGGTCAGCTCGCACAAACTGGAAACTTTTTTGATAATGCTTTAAGTGGTCCGGGATTTTACGAAGTCCTGACTCCTAATGGTGTTCGTTTTTCACGAAACGGCGCTTTCAGTATTAGCAATGATGGAAAACTGGTGACTGATCAAGGGTTTTTAGTTCTCTCTAAAGACGCTCCACCAATAGCTACGGCCGATGGTAAATTAAATCTAGCAACAGCTCCTGAATCACGCGCGATCAATATTGGTACCGGAAAATTCTCAGTCAGTCTTGATGGTGAAGTTTTCAACGGACAAAATAAAGTCGGTGATCTTGCCCTTACAGAATTCAACGATATTCACGCTCTAAGAAAAGAAGGTAACAACCTTTTCATTAATCCAGATCAAAAAAATATTAAAGTTGGTGAGTCAAAAACCAGCGTTCACCAGGGCTTTGTTGAGCAATCAAACGTCAACGCTGTTGGGGAAATGTCGAATCTTATTAATGCGAACCGAAATTTCGAATCGATTCAAAGAGTAATTAAGACCTACGACACAATGAGTGCGAAAGCAGTTAACGAAATATCTAAATTTTAAGAGGGTGTGAGTTTTGAAAAATAAAATGACTAAAATCTTTCTGATGACGATTAGTTTGGCGACTATGCAGGAAGCGCAGGCAATGCTTAAGGCCCTTCACACGGCAGCTTCGGGAATGAGTGCCCAGGAAACTAACGTCAACACGATTTCTAACAATATCGCGAACGTTAACACGACTGGATTTAAAAGAGGTCGTACAGAAATCGACGACCTTACTTATGAAACAGTTCAAGAAGCAGGAGCAAGGTCTTCTGCCTCGACAACTTACAACGTAGGAACGCAAGTTGGTTCTGGAGCGAGAGTGTCTTCTGTTAGAAAAGAATTTACTAATGGTGCTCCTCAAATCACAAACAACCCTTTCGATCTTATGATAAACGGTGATGGATTCTTCGGAGTCATCATGCCAAACGGTGAATTAAAGTTCACACGTGATGGATCATTCAACGTCGATGCTCAAGGACAATTAGTTAATAAACAAGGTTACAAAATTTATCCGGGATTTAGTTTCCCACCTAATACGTCGACAGTTTCAATTTCTGAAGATGGAAAAATGGAAGCCTTCACTAAAGGTGGAGCGACTCCGACAGAAGTTGGTCAGATGCCCATTTTCACTTTTGTAAACCCGGTAGGATTAAAATCGACTGGTATGAACCTTTATCAAATTTCACTTTCAAGCGGCCAGCCAGTTCAAGGAATTCCTGGAATGGATAGTGCTGGAGCGATTATGCAAGGAGCGCTTGAAGCTTCTAACGTAAGCCCGATGACAGAAATGACTGATTTGATTCGCGCACAAAGAGCTTATGAGATGAACTCAAAAGTTATGGGTGTGGCCGATCAAATGATGCAAACAATTAACAACATCAGGTAAATAGTTTAATGAAATATTTTTTCTCAATTTTACTATTCACATCTTTCAACCTTTACGCTTCTGAGTGTGAAATTGAGCTGTTTTCTAAAATCTATCGATTGAATGCTAACCAAGCACTTCAAGCGAGAGATTTAGTTAAAGACTCGACTTGCTCTCCTGAAATTTCTAATAAACTTGCTTCTCTTGTATCTAGCTCAGAAGGAACTGTAGGTAGTGATTTTCTTAAATCAGAACTTCAAAAAGAATTCTCTGATGTGCAAATTCACTTCACAACGAAAAAACTCTCTCTTCTTGATTTCAATGCTGCTTTAAGAGACCAGCTAATCCCCGACTCTAATCTTTATTTCTCACAAGCAAGATCTCTCAATGGAATCACCTCGCTTGGATTATCTGAAGGTGAACAAATGAGAGCCGTTTGTGATTCATGCCAGAGTTTTGGTGAAAAAAATATTAAGATTGATGTCGCTAACGTTGTTTCAAACACCAGCAGAACACTGTGGTTTTCTTCAAAAATTATGGCAAAAGTGAAAGTAGTAAAAGCAAAAAGAAATATCAGCTTTCAACAAAAAACTTTAGATGCCAACGACTTCTATTTCGAAGAAGTTATGACGATGACTCCTGAAAATGCTCTGACGACTCTGGATAATATTGGTTTTTATAAATCAAATAAGACCATCGTTCAAAATGCAGTTGTTTCTAATTTAGATTTACAAGCGGTAAACCTGATTAACTACGGAACCCCTGTCAGCGTGACTCTTGTGAGTCAAAGTATCTCTCTTCAAAAGACAGCAATGCCTCTGCGTTCTGCTCATTTTGGTGAAGTGATTGAACTAAAAGGTCCTAATAATAAAAATATAGCTGGAAAAGTTGTCGACTTTAACAAAGTGGTGATCGAACTATGAAATTTACAAGCCTAATCCTTATGTCTTCTCTAACTCTACTTACATCGTGCGGATCGTTCGTCGATAACATGTATAAAGACCTCGATCGTCAAGAAAGAGTCGCTGCGGATGCTGAAGAAGATAATCAGGTGTATCCAGATCAATTCGACCAATACAGAAAAAATACAAAAAGAAGAACGTCTTCTGTTTATAACAAGCCAGGAAGAGACCGCGGTGAAGTTTCAACAAACACACAAAAAATGGTTAACCCTGAAGTAAAAAGACAATATCAAGACGAGCGAGTTGCTCTTAAGAGAACAACGGCCAGTGATTTAACTGACACTGGAAATGATGGAAGCTTATGGGGCGGCGGAGACGCTAATGCCTTCTTATTTTCAACAAGCAAAAGTAAAAGTTCTGGAGACATTATTCAAATTAATGTTCTTACAAAACTTAGAAACGAGATCACTCTTGAACTAAAGCGTGCTTTCCCTGAAAACCCATATGAAAATAGTGGAAAAGCTCCTGCATCTGTAGCGACTCCTGCGGCGGCAGCACCCGGTGCCCCAGCAGCTGCAACCGCTGCAGCTGATTCTTCAGCAGACACAGATAAGATTTCAGGTGTTGTTGTAGAAGAAATCAACCGCGAGCATTTATTAATCAAAGGAAGAAAAAACGTTCTTTTCAAAAACAGAAAGAGAATGGTTGAAGTACAGGCACTGGTATCTAGAAAAGATATTCAAGATAACGATTCTGTAAGCTCAGATGCGATCCTAGAATCAAACGTTACGGTTGTGAGGTAATTCATGAAAGTTACAGCTATTGCACTTTCTCTTCTATTGGCAACTCCAACGTTTGCAGCTCCGTCACGATTAAAAGACATCGTGAGTGTTAAGGGTGTTCGCGAAAACCCAATTATTGGTTATGGACTAGTTATCGGTCTAGCTGGTACTGGTGACGGTGGTGGAGAAATCACAAATACATCACTTAAAAAAATGTTTGAAAAACTAGGATTAAATCCTAAGTCAGAAGTAAGTTCAAAAAACGTTGCAGCAGTTGTTGTTACAGCTAAACTTCCAGCGTTTGCTCGCGTAGGACAGAAAGTAGATCTAATTGTATCTAGTATTGGAGACGCTTCTTCTCTAGCTGGTGGGACACTTCTAGTGACTCCACTAAAGGCTGGTGACGGAAATATCTACGCTGTAGGTGCTGGTCCACTATCAATTGGTGGAATGAAAAAAGGGTCAAAATTTGCGACAACTGCCACTCTTCCAGGTGGAGCAACAGTTGAAAAAGAAATCGTGACTGAATTCGAAAAAAAGAATTCACTACGACTTGCGCTTAATAACCCGGACTTCACGACAGCGGCCCGTATTGAAAAAGTGATCAATGAAGAATTAGGTGGAAAGTTTGCTTCAGCAAAAGATGCAACAACGATTGACCTGGTTGTTCCTAATCAATATGAAAGAAACGTGGTTCAGTTAATGGCCATCATTGAAAACTTCAAAGTGAATACTGACTCTGTCGCAAAAATCGTGATCAACGAAAGAACCGGAACGATTGTAGCTGGTGGAGATATTATGGTGAGACCTGTGGCCATCAGCCATGGTGACCTGACAGTTGAAGTAAAAGGCGAAGGAGATGCGAAAGCAGCTAAGCCCGGAAGTATTTATTACATGGAAAAAGGAACAACCTTGAGTGATTTAGTCAAAAGCTTAAATGCTTTTGGTGTAGGTCCGGATGACTTGATATCAATTTTTCAGACACTTAAGCGCGATGGTGCTCTTGTGGGTGAGATTGAACTAATTTAAAAGCATGATGCTTTGTAAATTTTATATCTAGCATTTGATCCCTCATTGGTGATAAAATTTTTAAGACTTAGAACTCATAAACTTAGGAAGAGTCCCAATGAGTGATACCAAAATTAATCCACAGACCTTGCCCGGTATTGCAGTCAATACTCAGGCGAAACCAAAAGCTCTCGATCAAGGCCCTCAGATTGATGATCGTCAGTACATCCCGAAACAATACAAAGAAGTGGCCGCAGGAATGGAACAGCAGTTTGCTGAGATGATGCTCGATCAAATGAGCCGCACAGTAGATGAAGCTGAAACCGAAGGTGGCGGTATGGGAATGGACTATTATAAGTCCCTTCAAAAGAGCGAACGTGCCAAAACCATGACAGCGCAGAACAATTTAGGGCTGCAGGACATGATTTTGAATCAAATATATCCCAAAAGGATGCGAAATGAGATGGCCCTGAAGCAATATGAGGCCCAAAACAACCGCATCCACCATAATTTGCCTAGCTATAAAATTGACAGGAAGACTGATACAATTGAAATGGGGAAGAATGATTCTAACCCAGTTTCCGACGAAAAAGCTCTTGTTGGAACGAAAGAAGACGGAGGCTTGCTATGAGCAAAATCGACAGCACATCATCACGCTCGATTTTCCTTCCTAACAAACGCGAAAGCAGTAAGGTTGGATCGACTGGATTACAAAGAAACTCTGAAGTAAGAAGAGATGAGCTTGAAACGTTTTCAAAAAACGATTCTAAAGTAGAAATCCCGGACGCAATTAAAGACTTCTCTCGCATTAAAAAAGTAGCGGATGCTGCTCCTGCGATTGATAACACAGATAAAATCGCAAGATTAAAAGCACAAATCCAAGCTGGTACTTACCAAGTAGACGCTGGAGATTTAGCTGACAAAATTATGGAACAAGAGTTCTAATAACTCTCCTACTGTAATCGATATCTAGGATGGATCATCGAATGAAAGAACAACTGGCCTCTTTATATTTTCAAGTAACAAGCCTCTGGAAACAGTTATGTGAAGAACATAACGATCTTTTCAATTTAACTTGTGACGAATACTCTCTCTTACTTCAAAGCGAATTAGAGCTTCTTGAAGAAAAAATCGAAGAAAAAAACGAATGCATTAAAAGAATCGGGACACTTGAATTAGTTCGTCGCGATTTAATCAAAGAATTAAATGAATTATACCCTGGCAGAAATATCGACAGCGTTTCGGTACTACTTACAGTGATGTCTGAGTACGAAATAGAAAGCAATCAAAAGCACCTGTTCCGCTTTAATGCTCTTTTGATCGATATTATCGAGAAGATCCAGGCACAAAATAAACGCAACCAACTTTTTATTAATAAAGCACTACACTCACTTCAGCAAATCCGTCTCGAAGCTTCGGGGAAAAAAAACTTCTCGACTTATTCGGCGCGAGGCTCAGCTGTCAGTACGAGCACTTAAGGAGAAGATGTGGCTGACTTATTAGGCATTGGTAGATCCGGTCTTAACGTTTCAAAGAAAGCGCTTGAAGTGACTGGTCACAACTTGTCTAACGTTAACACTGAAGGCTTCTCTCGCCAGAGAGTTATGCAGTCTACTGCCATTCCTGTATCTGTTGGTGGATTCGTTCAGGGAACTGGAGCGAAGGTTGATGGTGTACGCCGCTTTAACGATGAATTCATCGATAAACGCTTAGGGAACGCCTTAGCAAATAATAAATTCTATGAAGCTAGAACTGAAAACCTGGAGCAAGTTGAAAGTATTTTTAACGAGCTTGATCAGGATGGATTAAATCAGGTCTTAAATAAATTCTTCAACTCATTCAGAGAACTTGCTAACCAACCTGAGAACGAAACAATCAGGTCAGTTGTAAGAGATACAGCAAATCTTGTTATCAAAGATTTTCACCGTATTCGTGGAACACTTGATACTCAAGCTACCAACATCGATAGAAAAATTGAAAACTCAGTTGCTGATGTTAACCAGCTTCTAAATCACATTGCTGATTTGAACGGCAAGATCACAAGTATTGAAGTTGCTCAGGGTGAAACTGGTGATTTACGTGACCAACGTGACATCGCTTTAAGAAATCTGTCTGAACAATTTAAAATCCATACATATACGGATGAAAAAGGCCGCTTCATTGTAACTGCTCAGGGTATCGGTACACTTGTTACTGGTCTTCACGTTCAGGAAATGGGAACTATTTCAAAGAACCAGCAAGATTCATCAAACGGAATGAACGGCTCTGTTGAAGTCGTTTTAAAAGATCGTCCTTCACAAAAAATCACAGATAAGTTCCAGGGTGGAGCTCTCTCTGCAATTATTAAAGTAAGAAACGAAGATTTAAGAAAATTACAAACTGATATTGATGGTATCGCCTACCAGTTTACAACTTCGGTAAACACGATTCACCGTCAGGGATTTGTTAACCGTACGATCACTATCGGTGCTGATGGAAAACCAGCTCAATTAGACCATAAAGGTTTAACGACTGGCCTGGACTTCTTTAAGCAACCCCTGTCTGTTGAAGAAGCTGGAAACTCTATCGATTTATCAGACGCTGTAAAAAAAGATTTAAGTAACATTGCTGCGAGTGTAGAGCCGAATGCTCCAGGTGACAACCGTGTAGCAATCGCGATTTCGAAACTTCAGCACGAAAGAATTTCTGGTGATGGTGACATCACTTTAGAAGAAAAATATCTTCAGACAATCGGTAGTATCGGTCTTGAGACTGGTAAAGCAAGATTGGATGCAGAACAGTCGACAGGAATTTTAGCTCAGGCACAAAGTTTGAGAGAAAGACTGACTGGTGTTTCAATTGATGAAGAAACTGCCAACATGGTTCGTTTTCAGCAAGCTTACCAGGCTTCTGCTAAAATCATGCAAGCAGCAGATGATATGTTTAAAACTGTATTAGAATTAAAGCGCTAATAGGTAAGAATAAAAAATGACAAGAGTTTCTGAAAATAGTTCATCAGCATCTTTAAAGTACGCTCTCAATAAAACGAAAGCGAAGGTTGAAGATCTGCAACTTAAGGGTTCAACCCTTAAGCAGATAACTAAACCCTCAGACAACCCGGTTTCTAACGTTGAAGCAATGTCGCTGACATCTGCTACTAACGACAACCTCCAATATTTAAAAAATGCCGACTTCGCTCTACTTAATTTAAGTGTGAGTGAAAAATCCATTGAAGAACTTACCGACATTATCGTTAAGGCCAAGGAAATTGCCATTGCCCAGTCTTCTGACTTCTTCAACGCTGACGTTAGAAAAAACGTCGCGAACGAAGTACAGCAGCTTTATAACCAGTCACTGGCGATTGCGAATAAGAAAGTTGGTATCAAACATATTTTCTCAGGGACAAATACACTGACTGTTCCATTTGATGGAACTGGTGCATACAAAGGTGACAACAATCACATCTCGCTGGAAGTTTCGAGAAACTTCTTTGTTCCAATCAATTTGACTGGAGATGAGATCTTTTACAGTTCACCTGATACTGTTAAACCTGAAAACCCACTTGAAAATTTTGAGCAATTTAAAAATGCTCCAGAAGTTAAACTTAATCGCGACCTGGCCTCTGTTGAAACTGATGCTCCTGCAGAAGGTTCAGAAGCTCCAGGATTTAAATCGCGAGATAATATTTTTTCTCAATTACAAGCACTGACATCGGCCCTTGAAAACAATGACCCTAAGATGGTCCAAGGCCTTTTGGAAAAATTCGACAATACTGTCAGTAGGCTTGTTACTCTTAGAACGAGAATTGGATCGATCACGAATTCAGTAGAATCTTCTAAAGTTAATCTTGGCTCAGAGAATATTGATCATGCTTCCAGACGCAGTGCTCTTGTTGACGCAGACGTAACAGAACTTTTTTCGGATATAAACAAGCAGCAGGCAGTTTTGAAAACAACTTATCAGGCAAGTCAGGGGCTTATGAATCAAACCCTAATGGACTTCCTGCGTCGTTAATTTTCCACACTCCATAAGCCGCGAGTCACATCCGTAAATAAATTAGTTTTTACTTGCATTTTAATTATGCTAGTAATATATGAAGCATTGCAGAGACCGAAACAGGAAAGTTTTTCGGTCCAGTTAGGCTGAGGTTGTATTTATGCTCGTGTTGACAAGGAAGCTAGGCGAAAGCATCGCGATTGACGATCACATTAAGATCGTTGTTGTGCAGATTAAAGGCAAACAAGTTCGCCTTGGTATCAAAGCGCCACCAGAAACAAAAATTCACAGAGAAGAGGTCTACAAGGCCATTCAAGATCAAAATACCGAGGCGTCCCAAGCCGATTTAAGCTCAATTGCTGATTTAGCCAATGAGTTGAATAAGAAGTAATTTCCCACTTGCACTTTTGCCCCTACGGCTGCTAAAATCTTTGTATAAGGGTCGGGTATACGACTTAGTGCAAAAAGCGGAGGCTTTAATAGTGAAAATCACAACTACTAGATTTGGCGAACTAGAAGTCGACAAAAAAGACATTATCGAGTTTACAGAAGGTTTACTTGGTTTTGAAAACCTAAAAAAATTCTTCATCGTTGATCCAGGTGATCAAACGTTAATTCTTTGGTTACAATCAACTGACGATGCAGGTACTGCATTCCCAATTATTGAACCAAAAATTTTCCAACCAAACTACATGGTAAAACTTCTTCCAGTTGAACTTAACAGTTTAGCTCTAGAGAATTTACAAAACGCAAGCGTGTACACGGTGCTTACTATTCCTCAGAACGTTACTGAGATGTCAGCGAACTTAAAAGCGCCAATCATCATCAATAACAAGACGAAAATGGCGAGACAAATTGTTCTTCAAGATTCAAAACTTGAAGTGCGCTTCAAAATGTATATGGATCTTAAGAAATATATTGTTAACTATTCTAACAATGTTTCTGATGACTCTAAGAGAACAAACGTTGCTGCTACTTCAAGAGAAAATGCAGGTCCAACAGTAGTTCAAACTCCAGGTGTTGCTTCAACTACAACGAAGAACAATTCACCAGAAGCTAACTAATCTCAATTCAAATTCTTAAAATAAAAAAGCCTTCGTAAGAAGGCTTTTTTTTGGTCTAAATTTTTAAAATATTTTGATTAAATGCGTGTCTCTGTCGCAGTCTTCGACAGGTTCATATACATGCTGGCTTCGGCGTGGAATGGGTCTTTCATTAGTACCTTCTCCCACTCTGCTTGTGCTTCTAAAACGTTCCCATTCCCGTAATGGATAACTCCTAGTGCGATTCTAGCTGGCGCGTAGTTAGGCTCTTCATTCTTTAAATTTCTTAGCTCTTCAATCGCCTTCGCAATGAATCCTTTTTTCGCGTAAACTTTGGCGATTTTGATTCTTGCTTCAAGATTTTCCGGGTCTAAACCAATTACTTTATTGAACTCGAAAAGAGCTTCATCGTAGCGGTTATATGACAGGTAAAGATCGGCGATTTCGTAGTGTTTAGAAGCAAACTTTTTGTTGATGTGCTTGTCTTCCATCAGGCCAGAGCCTTTATTTTTTCCTTTCACACGCTCATTAGCTGTATCGAAAACTTTTTTCGCGTCTTCGTATTGTCCAATGTCGTTGTAAAGAACTGATAAGCTGATAGCTGCATCAGTGTGTTCTGGATTTAGGTTTAATACTTTTGTGAATGCCTTAATCGCCTTCCCGATTTCACCGTTGATGTGAAAAATGTTAGCGAGTAAAAAAAGTGCGTCTACATTACGGTCATCTGACTCGATGATTTCGTTAAGCACGACCTGAGCTTTTTTGTATTCTTGTTTATCAAAACATTCGCGAGCAGTTTTCAGTAATTGTTCGTTGTTTGAAGCGTACATATAACCTCGGTCCTAGTTCGTTGCAGTTAGTTTTTTATCAGCTTCTTCGATTCTTGCCATGATACGTGGGCGTTCTTGCTCATTTTTCAATGTAGCCAAGATGTCCTGGTAACGAGCTTTCGCTGCAAAGAAGTCTTTTGTTTTGAAGTAGAAATCCGCAATGTAGATTTCTTTTTTCTCCATCATGTCTTCAATCATTGTGATGCGAGATTGAGCGTCTTTTACGTATTCTGTATTTGAGTAAGTAAGAAGAAGTTCATTATAGTATTTAATGGCCTCAACACCTGCAGATAGATCGCGATCGAATGTTGCTGGCAATTGGCGGAAAAACGATTCTGAAATTCTGAAAACCACGTAACCCAATTGTTCATATTTTGGGTGGAAGTCGCGGAAGAGAATATAAGCTGCTGCTGATTCAGCGTAGTTTTCTTGAGAAAATAAAATATCTGCCTGCATAAGCTCTGCGCCAGTTGCGTAAAAGCTGTATGGATACTGTGAACGAATAGCGTTTAGTTTTTCAGTTGCCTGAATGTAGCGAGATTTTGCTACCAAATCTTTTGCTTCTTTAAAAAGAACTTCAGCTTCAGTTTGCCCTTCAGGCCTTTTTGTCGCACATGAAACAACAAGAAGAGTTAGGGCCAAAAGTATTAATTTCACAAACTTCAATTGAGAGCTCCAAGCAGGGTTTTGTTTAGCAAAATCCTATCATCTGGAGCGCTCAGTGTAAATTTCATTGTAAATTTCTGTAATAATAAGTTTGATCGCGGCAACTACCGGAATAGATACTACCATCCCCGTGATTCCTGCATAATGTGAGCCCACGATAACACTGATAGCGACGATCACTGGGTGAAGATTGACGATTTTTGAAACCAAGAATGGAAAAACAAAAAAAGCATCTACCGCGTTGGCAACAGCGTAAAGAATTAAAACGGCCCCCATTGTAGATGAAGCCATTGTTGGGTCTAACATCATTGAAAAGATTGCTGGAATCAGACCTAAGATTGGCCCGACATAAGGCACGATGTTGGTAAGTCCTGCTAAGAATCCTAAAATGGCAGCGTTATTAACTCCCATTATCAACAATCCGATGGTGATAATTCCACCAACGATGATGGCTTCAACAAATTTTGCGAAGAAGTAATCCCCTAACTGACGATTGAAGACGTGCATGACGTAATAGAATCGTTCAAAGATTGTGTTTGGAGTAAAACTTAAAAAAGTTTTTTTGAAAGTGTCTCCGTCTCTAATCATAAAAAAAGTAAAGAATGGAACCAGGAAAATCCATTCTAGAAGGGTTGCTAGATAATTTGGAAGCTTAACAACGAATTCACTTGCCCAGCTTTCAAGTTGGGCCAGAGTCTGGAAGATGTAACCATCGGCCACTTCATGGCCCGTTTTAGCTTTGATGAAATTTGTCACCACTGCGTATTGATGAATAACGTACTCTTCAACTTTTGGGATTGTGTATTGAATATCCTGAGTCTGCATTGATAAAACAGGGATAACTTTTACAAGTGGAATCCCGACAAAAACAACCAAGGCAATGAATACAACAATCGTAGCTTGTGTTTTATTCAGCTTGAATTTCATAAGCCAATTAACAATTGGATTAAGTGCCAAAGATAAAATATAGGCCAAAGAAAGTGGAATAGAAATTCTTGGCAAAGTTAAAACTAATGCACAGAAAAGCACTATAACGACAGCGAAAAATGCCAGCTGTATTTTTACAATATTCTTTCGATTGCTTAGAATCATTTAGTCTCTGCTTGTTGTTTTTCGGCCATTTGTCTTTCAAGTTTTCTTAGACGACGGCTTAGTTTACTCGCCTCTTCAGTTAAGTAATAAAGGCGATCAGCAAGTGCTAATGAAATAGATTGAATAAGTTTGGCAGCAATCACCGGGTGGTTTTCAATTAAATGCTCAAGATCGGGTTTAAAAATCCCAATTAACTCGCATGGAGTTTTAGCAATGGCCGTTGCTGATCTTGGGTTTCCTTCTTGTAGAAGTGCCATCTCACCGAAGTAGCTGAACTCATCTAAGATAAGAAATTTTTCTTCACCAACTTCGTTTCCGTAATCCGTTTTACTTAATTCAATAAGGCCTGAGAAAATGAAATAGAATCCAATTCCAACTTCTCCCTCACGAAAAACAACATCACTTTCATGAAACTTACGACTGTGCATAAATTTAGCAAGGATACGAAGTTCGTTATCAGAAAAGTTTTTTAGAAGCTCTACGTTTCTTAAAAATCTTGGGATTGAGTCTCTTCTGACTTTGCTTAATGGATTGGCCATCCATAAGTATTTCATCATACCGAAATCAATTCTCTTAGAGAGAGTGTTTTCTTTGATCCCAGATTCTTTGATCTCTTTTTCGTACGATGAACTCATGTTATCTCCAGAGGAACTAATATAGGCCTAATTGATCTTTGTTAATCCATCCCGAAAGCGAGATTGGGAATTCGATGTAAAACCATCCGTCCTTAAATTGTCCTAAAACAACTTTGGAACCTGCGCGCACTTTACCTTTTTCTGCGAAGATCTTTGAAGGGCCTTCGTAAAGAGGAATTTCTTTTAGAGTGACTGCGTAGTTAATGTTTTTTACATAGAAGTTTGAGAAGAGAACTGGAGTTAGTGCAAGTAGAAAAACGACAACCATCACCCACTTCTTTTGAATTTTTTTAAATCTAATCATTAACGTGAATACTAAAACCAAAAATAGTGCGATTGAAAAATATCCGGACATAGGAATGGCCGTCGCTGTACTGATAATTTGGTCAGGTAAGCTGGTTGAAGTGCTTAGGTCATCAACTTGTAACTGAGATTTTACGAAAGCTAAATTATTGATAGAAGAACTATTAATATAGCCATCTTGAATGGCCTTTTCTAAATGAAATCTTGCAGTGGCCTGGTCTCCCATTTTTGAATAAACGGTTCCCAAATTATAGTGGAAAATACCCGACTCAAATTGTTTTTTATTATCGAGTAGATACTGTGCTGCGCCCTTATAATCTTTCTTTAAATACAGCTCATCAAAAGATGATTTTGAAGGGGTTTCTGTAACTGATTTACCACTCTCAGAAAGTGGCTTTCTTTCAATCACAGCAGATGGCATTGTCTTGGGGGTTGTGCTACTATTTTTCATAATTTAATTATCTCATGGGCCCTAGAGTTTGCAAGAGAGAAAAAGTATTCTTTTCGAGCAAAAATTTTAACAATCAAAAGGAAATGGACAAATGGCTATTGGAGTTCAATCAACCGATATTAACGAGCATTTTAATAAGCTTTTCACAGCTATTTTATTAGAACAGCAGAAATTTGATAAAATTAAGCCTGCTGATGAAGATAAAAAAGAACTAATCACTCAAAAGTTAAAAGAATATGAAACTCTTAAAGGACGTGGATTCTTTTATCCCTTCATGGCCTCAGGTCGTGGACACGGGCCTTTCGTTGAACTAATCGATGGTTCAGTAAAATTAGATCTAATCAATGGTATTGGTGTGAACCTTCTTGGCCACTCTCACCCGATTTATATTAAGGCAAACTTAGAAGCTGCGACATCAGACACAATGATGTGTGGAAACCTTCTTTCTTACCAAGAGCCGTATGAGCTAAGTAAAGTTCTTCTGGACTCTGTTAAAAAATCTCGCTTAAAGCATTTTTGGTTTTCATGTTCAGGATCATTCTCAAACGATACGGCACTAAAAATTCTTTGGCAGAAAAAAGCTCCTAACTACCGTCTGATTGCTTTCCAAAAATCATTCGCTGGTAGATCAGTAGCTATGCAAGACGTGACTTACAACCCAGCTTACAGAGAAGGAATGCCTAAATCTGTTCAGGTTGACCACGTTCCTCACTACAATGCTAAGAATCCAGAAAACGCGATTAAAGAAACAATCGATGCTCTTGATAAACTAATTGAAACAAACGGTAACGTTTACTGTGGTCTTTCAATCGAGCTTATCCAAGGTGAAGCTGGATTTATTTTTGGAACAAAAGAATACTACAAAGCAATTTGTGAGTGGTCTAAAAAGCACGGAATCTATATCTGGATTGATGAAGTTCAATCTTTCACACGTACAACTGAAATGTTTGCTTACCAAATGTTTGAGCTTGATGAATACGTTGATATCGTGACAATCGGTAAAGTTCTTCAAGCTGCTGGAACATTCTACACAGAAGAATTAAATCCAAAAGCTGGTCTTATCGCTGGTACTTTCAACGGATCAATCGCTTCATTAAACGCTGGTAAAGCGACTGTTAGATATCTTACAGAAGGAAACTTCTACGGTGAAAAAGGTCGTATTAAAGACCTGGAAAACAAGTTCAAAGCTAAGTTCAAAATGCTCGCTGAAGGAAGCTGTAAAGGGAAAATCCCATACTACGGTGGAATCGGTACGATGTTATCTTTTGAAGTTGGTGATGGCGCGCTTGAAATAACAAATAAATTTATGAAAAAACTTTTCGAAAATGGGATCATTTCGTTTTCTGCCGGAAAAGAGCCAACACGTGTGCGCTTCCTTCTTCCATTGGCATTATTAGACGAACATATTGATCATATTTTTTCTATTGTAGAAAAAACTATTCTCGAGACAATTAATTAGGATGTTTTATGTTTATTCTTAGATCTGCAAGCTTAAATGACCTTGATGATCTTTATGATTTAAGTCAGCTGATGCTTTTTATCAATCTTCCGCCTGATAAAGAGATCCTTAAATCTAAAATTGAAAGCTCGATTAAAGCTTTCACTAAACCTTCTAAGAAGCTTTGGGAAAACTATTACCTTTTCGTGCTTGAAGATACAAAAGCAGGAAGAATTGTCGGAACATCAATGATCCATGCTCAGCATGGAACAGAAAATGAGCCTCATTACTTCTTTTCAGTTTCTCAAGAAAATAAATTTTCAGCTTCTCTGAACACTGGATTTATCCACGGTACATTGAAGCTGGGACTTGATACTAACGGCCCATCTGAAATCGGGGGTCTTATCCTTGATCCGGAATGCAGAAAGAGTGAAAAGAAACTTGGTAAACAACTTTCTTTTGTTCGTTTCTTATATATGGGAATGCACCCGGAATTTTTCAAAGATACTATCCACTCTGAACTAATGCCTCCATTTGATAACGAAGGCCACGCTCCTTTATGGGAAGCGATCGGAAGACGTTTTTTAAATCTTGAGTACCATGAAGCAGACATGCTCTCTCGTAGCAATAAAGAATTTATTTTAAGCCTTTTCCCATCGGACACTATTTACATGACTCTGCTTCCAATCGAAGCAAGAAATGCGATTGGTAAAGTTGGTGAAGAGACTGCTCCTGTTAAGAGAATGTTGGAAAGTATCGGCTTCAAGTATACAAATGAAGTTGATCCATTCGATGGTGGACCTCACTACAGAGCAAAACTTAAAGACATCACTCCTGTTAAGGACATGTTTGAAGTTGAAATTCTTATTCGTGATTCAATTATTAAAAGTGATCAGGACTCTATCCTTGCAAGTCTTCCGACTGAACAAGGAGAATTTAGAGCTGCGCTTATTTCTGGAAATTTAAATAAAGGAAATCCGGCGAAATTTATTATCGATCCGGAAGAAGCAAAAGAACTAGGGTTAACAGAAGATTTTAAAACTTTCGCAACTTACCTATAGGTGAAATATGACAAAATATAAGATTCTTGGAAACTATTACAATAATGCTTTCAACCTTCCAGCTACAACTGGACCTTTAGCGGTAGAAAATATCGTTAAGCGTTTTTGTCCTGCTGATACAACGCTTGCTCTTTGGGAAGCTCCTGTTGATTACCGCGATGTAGATCGTGTTGTTGAATCAGCGGTTGCTGGCTTCAAGACGTGGAGAAAACTTTCTCAAGAGGAAAGAAACAATTACCTTAAAGCTTACCAAGCTGAAGTAAAAAAGAGACAAGAAGAAATCGCTCTGGCGATTGCTTATGAAACAGGAAAACCTCTTTGGGATTCTAAAACTGAAGCAGCTTCTGTTGTTTCTAAAGTGAATGTAACAATTGAAGACTCACTTCCAAGAATTGCCAATAAACAAATCGATGGGATCCTTCCAAAGACGAATGGCCATATTATTTATAAGCCACTTGGACCTAGCTTAATCATTGGGCCATTTAACTTTCCATGCCACCTGGCAAACGGACAAATTTTAAGTTCACTAGTTGCAGGTAACTCGATTATCTTCAAGCCAAGTGAAAAGACTTGTTACTCTGCTCAGCTTTTAATCGAATGTTTCCACGCTGCGGGATTCCCTGCTGGTGTAATTAACATGATTCAAGGTGATGGAGAAGTTGCTCGTCGTTTAACAAAAGAAAAAGCAATCAAAGGTGTCTTCTTTACTGGTTCGAAAGAAGTTGGAAAGAAAATCCTTGAAGTCACTCACCACGATCTTGGGAAACAAGTTTCTCTTGAACTTGGTGGAAAAAATACAACGATCCTTCACAGTGACGCCAACCTTGACCACGCTCTTCAGGAACTTTTAAAATCATGTTTCTTAAGTTCAGGACAAAGATGTACATCAACGTCGATCGTAGCGATTCATAGAAGTATTCAGACTTCTTTTATCGAACGCTTCCACGATATGGCGAAAAAAATTATTATTGATCACCCGGTTGAATTTACTCGTGAGCCTTTCATGGGGCCACTTGTGGATCAAAGTGCCGTTGATTCATATTTACTATTTATGGGAATGGCAAAACGCGAAGGGATTCAAGAAATCATGCGCGGAAAGCAGTTAGATAAAACGAAAAAAGGTCACTACGTAAGTCCATCAATTCACCTTGCTGATAGATGGAATAACGACAGTATGTTCCTTCACTCAGAAATCTTTGGGCCAAACGTAACGTTTATTCCATACGACACGATTGAAGAAGCTATTACGATTGCTAATGCTACTGAATACGGATTAGCTGCTGCGGTTTTCACAAAAGACCCTGCTATTTTCAAAATGTGTGTTGAAGAAATTGATTCTGGATTAGTTAACTTTAACCGCTCAACGGTTGGAGCTTCAGCGAAACTTCCATTTGGTGGAGTGAAAAATTCTGGAAATTATCACCCGGCCGCACTTACAACTATTGATGCTTGTGTTTATCAGATGGCATGTTTAGAAGTTTTAGGTGATGAAGCGGATGATATTAAGTCGATTATTGGTTTAGATTTATAATTTTATAAAACTCGCTTCTAGTTAGCTAGAAGCGAGTTATTTTTTACTTTCTTTATAAAGGTCTTTTAGTTTAAATTTTAGATCCATTAAGCGCTCTTCAAGCGTGCTACTCTTCACTTCTGCCCATGTTCTTGCATACTCTGGAGCATTCTCTTTAAGAGATAACTGGTGCATTTTCCCAATGACATAAGCTTCATCTAAAATAACGTCTGTGTAATCATCTTCCGGTATATCGGCCAGCTTAAGCCCCGAGGCAAATTGATCAACAAATCTAAAACTATATGGATGTTTATCAATTGTTAATACATCCAGAGATTCATCTAATTGATTTCCATATATATTCTTCTTTATCGCTAGCATTCTATTTTCAAAAGTTTCTTTCGCTTGTGGCCCAAAGACTTTGTCATATCCACTAATCGCTGACTCTTTAATATCTAGCCACTGAACTTTATCCTTAGGTGATACACGCGCTAAAACTTGAAAACGCTTCAGACCAGCACTTCCGCCATCTTCTTTAATTCTTACGTAGTGATCAAAGATTTCAACTTTAGGGAATTTGTCTTTTAATGCTTTTATAAGCTCTGTTTCTTCAGTTGAAGTCGTTGCTCTATAAGGTGTTTTAAATTTCTTAAATTTGAAAGGCCCATCAAAGCTTACGTATTTATCAATATACTTTTCTGTGACTTCTGCGACATCGTTCATACCTTTTTCAGTATAAAATGAATAATGGCGAGATTCCCCTTTAAGCCCTTTTTGATAAGCACTAAAGTAGTCATCCCAAGTGATTTTTTTATCAACAATTTTGGCTGAAATAAAGTGGCGAATGACATCGTAATAAATTTCACCTTCAGTCGCATCGTCGATATCATTGACAACAAAGATAACTTTTCCTTTATCATCAATGGCAAAACCAAAGTTCTCCACATGAAGATCTCCCGCGATAGTTCCACGGTATTTTTCTAGTTTTTTAAACATTGATCCAAAATTCTGATCAAGCATCTGCTTATAAAACACTGGAGAAAATGCACGGTAAAATGAATAAAAATCTTCATTCGCATTTATACGTGTTTCTAAAAATTCTGATGTTTGTGTTGGATAAAAATCAGAGAGCATCTCTCTGCAGGTTTGTGGTCCATTCGCAGGAGAGCGATCAATGGCCCAATTTTGTTTTCTAGGCATGAAGTCATTCAGAGTTACTTTAGCGTAAAAAAAAGCGAGGACAAACATTGTTGGTACGTATACCCACTTCATCAGTATTGCTTCTTGTTGACCAAGACTCCTGCTTCGCTAGCGGTACTAGGATTTTGATTGGTGCTTTTAATTTGCTCCACATCTATGTTTGAATTTTTTTGATAAAGATTAATAATCTCTTTTTGCTTAAGAGATTTTTGAGATTGTTGCAGACGATTTTTTTCAACCAGAATGAACGAAGACATATTCTCATCTTCTTTATGTTCAACCATCGCAGCTTTCGCAGGTACTTCGACATGTTCATAGGCCGGTGCAAATTGCGACGTAGGTTTTGCCTGCGTAACAAATCTAGGAGCTGCTGACTCTTCTGAAGAATGCTCTTCAGTGGCCGCTTCCTTATTTTCTAATTTATTGAATGGAAGAATTTTTGCTGAGCCTTCAGTCTCAGTATGTTGAACAGCATGCTCTTCATGAATTTCATCCATAGAGTCTGTGCTCGAGAAATCGCGATAAATTTTTCTATCAACTCTCTCATTAACTAAATCCGTCAGTGAAAGAAACTTTCCACCGTTGTGCTTAGTTGCAATATCAGCAATCTCTTCAGGAGTGATGATTCGCAAGAGGGTCATGATTAAAAGGTTTTGTACCGCCATAGTATTTATCTTATCGGCACAACGCTTATAAACTTGAGTGGTTTGATCACCTTTCTACAACTAAGACATTTCGATCACTTAGAATTTTTTTTTAGCTATTTATAAAAAAGTTCTAGACATTCACTCCAATAATTTTTATAACTTGTGTACTATTTCAAGCTGATGGGGAGTAGCGCAGTGGTAGCGCAGTAGACTGTTAATCTATTGGTCGTGGGTTCGACTCCCACCTTCCCAGCCATTTTTTAAGCCTAGAATTTCATTCTATTACATTTCCATTACTAGTTTTTTAATCATGTATTAAGACTTTTGATTTTTATTTAAAAGTCGATAAGCGGGCATGAACAAAAAACTCATGGTCATTAACATTTGTGCCCTATTACTCACTTCATGCGGAAGTGTAACTTCCAGAGTTCCCGCACAAGTTGAAGATAATACCTGCTTAGGTGTGGCCCATCATTTTTTACCAAAAGATACAACGAGTTTTGAAGACAGTAAGAAATTACTCAAAGAAAAACTCGCTCTCGATTTAACTGATGATCAAATTGCTGATTACTTCAAATATTTTCAAATCACCGACTTGAATGAAAAAAATGCGGATACATTGAGATCACTTTTTATCTACACTTCTGTCGATCCTGATTTGAGACTCAATCTTCTGCACGACTTTAGTATGATCAACATGGGAAAAAATGAGAAAACTAAAAACTGGAAACAGTTCCAACACCATAAAGCTAAAGTAGACGCAAAAAAAGTAAAGATGATCGCTAAAGGTGGGGATGATGTTTTTGGAAAGAGTGAGCTTTATGAAAAACTTTATTACAGTTGCAAAACGCAAGTAAAGGCCGCTCCCTCTGCCGCTGACTACAAACAAGCTAAACGCCTGACATATGCCCTTGCGGCCGGGGCACTTGGCTCAAACATTGTGACTTATACTTATGTTCACAGGGATGAAGAAAAAAATTCTAAATGGTACAGCGAACTTGGATTTTCTCTAGCAATTACTGCTGGCCTTTCTTTTACGAGTGGAAAATTTATTCTGGCCAATCCAAACATGACTCCGTGGTCAGTTAAAATGCCTATGGCCTATGTAACTAATATGGTGACAGATGCTGCAATTACCGGCGGAGTTTATGGTTCACTATTCAAGGCCAAAAATTCTGACTTAGAAGAAAAAGTTAATGATCTTCTTTCGAAACCAGAAAAACGTGCCGAAGTTGAAGAGCTAGTAAAAATTGCAAATGAGAAAGATCTTTTTGAAAAGTATTCAAAAGAGTCTGCAGCCTTGTTGATTGATAAAAAAACTAATAAGCCTGTTAACGTCAAAGACTTCGATCGCGAGATCACTATCGATGATATCGATCTTGATCAAAGTAGAGAGATGTTTATGGAAGCTCTGGCAGATAAAATGTATCAGGAAAATGCAGGACCGTTGTCGACAGGTTCGGTGGCCGGAGACCGTTATAGTTTCCATCGCCTTTACAACCTATTCAGCGCCCCTTCTAATATTGCACTTAGTATTATGATGTACAACCAGCTTTGTATGACCACAAATCCTAATGCGGGCTTCTTGCGTGCAGTTGGGATCTATCTAGGCGGCTCTATTATTATGGACGCTACTTATTTTGAAACCAAGAAAGACCTTATCAATCAATAATATTGTTATTCTTAGTGCGTCACGAAAGGACTTACTGCTTTTGAAGTAGTTCTGTCCTTTCCGACCATCCTAAACCATTATATACTCCACACAATCTAATTCTAAAATTTTCACTGAGGGCCTCATGAAAGAGCAAATATTTTCAAAAGATTTCCACAAGAAACTGCAAAAAAATGTTGAGAAAAGTTTTTTAGAATTCATCGAAGACTTAAGAATTGATTTTCAAAAAGGTTTCGACACTGATGTTGTTGATCCAGATTTTTTAGAGCAGTTAAACGACATCATTCACGATGAAGTGTTTAATACTTATTCTCCATTAAAATTTTACTGGTTAAACCTGGTTGATAATTTAATTTATGTGATCCAGCTTCACGAAGAACTTCTTATCGAAGAAGGAATTGATACTGACGAATTAACAGATTTAGAAAATGAACTTTTCAACTTCTGGAATGACTCGGAATTATCTGAGAGTTTCTTAAACTTCTTAAATGATGGGTCTCCTGTTATTGAAGTTTCAGCAAACTTAATTCCACTTTTAGAAAACCAAATCGTGTCTTTCTATGTTGCTCACTTAAGTATGTACCGTCAGGAATTTGGGGACGCTCTAATGTACCAAGTTGTTCCAGAGCTTGGTGATAACGAAAAGAAAATCTACATTACTGATAAACACTTACCTGTTGCACTGAAAGTAACTCCAGAAACATACCCTTCTCTTCCAATCAGAGCTATTTCTCCTGAAGAAAACAAGTTCTCGATTGAAACGGACACGAAGCTTGTCGATTTAAAGATTGAAGCTGCTCCTGCTCCACTGGTTTTTGAAGA